>DATGKR010000162.1:0-24332 GCA_035294565.1 Acidimicrobiales bacterium
ACAAATCGGGACGCGTGACGCGTCATATAAGTCGAGGGAGGACGGGACGGGCGGCGGTTGGCGGCCCTAGCGACGCGGAGACAGCGCCCCACCACCGGCCGCCCCCAAGGGCCGGCGTCAGCGCCCCACCACGGGCCGGCCCTCAGGCCCCCCGTCAGCGCCCCACCACCGGCCGCCCCCAAGGGCCGGCGTCAGCGCCCCCCACGGGCCTACCCTCGGGCCCAGCGTGAGCGCCTACCACGGCTCCCCACGGGTCCGGCGCCTGCCGATGCCGGGTCCGCGTCGCTCGGCCAGTTCGCCTGCATCAGGTGCCACTGCGTCGGCGCCCTTCGGATCAGTTCCTCGAAGCGTCTGGCGAGAGCCTGGGTGATGCGGGCGACGTCCTCCCGAACACGCCCCTGTCTCGAGGTGTCCACAGCTTCTAGCACCACGCCGAGATGGGCGTCGGTCCGCTGCTCGAAGTAAACGGCACAGGGCAGCACGGGCGCCCCGCTGCGGATGGCCAACGCAGCCGGGCCGGCCGGCAGGAGCGTCCGCTCCGCGAAGAACTCGACCTCGACCCCGGCGGCCCCCTCGATCAACCGGTCCGCCAGCAGGCACAGGACGTGGTTCGACGCCAGGGCTTGCGCGCAACGGGCCGCCGCCTCAGGCCCGGCGGCGATCACGTTCATCCCGAGCTTTCGGCGGAACCCCACGAACCACTCGAAGAGCTCTGGCGGTTCGAGACGCTCCACGACCACGCTCACCGGGCGCCCGGTCGTAGCCAGATGCGCCCCTGCCCACTCCCAGCCCCCCAAGTGGGGCAGGGAGAGGATCACGCCGCGCCCCGCCGAAAGGGCCGCGTCGATACGGTCCAAGCCGTCGTAAGCCATCCCGGCGGCAAGGGTGGCGACATCGAGGTCCGGCAACCGCAGGCTCTCCGCCCAGTAACGGCCGTAGGAAGCAACCGCCTCGTCGACCATGCGGCTGGTCGCCGGCACCCCGACGACGCGCTCGAGATGGCGGGCCAGTATCCGCCGGCGCTCAGACCAGCCGGGTGACCGGAAAGCGAGGGTGCGCACGAGGGCCACCGCCCCCGCCTCGGCGAGCCGGCGCGACACGCCAGGCGGAAGTCGGGAGGCGAGAGCCCGTCCCAGGCGGACGGCTTGTAGAGCCGGCGCCGACATCAAGGATCGCTACCCGACGGTCCGGCGCTCCGACCGTCCGCCGACAGGATCACCCGCCGGACCGCCGGTACCCGAGGCCCGGCCGGGCGGGGTGCCTCCGTTGCGTTCAGAAGCTCCCGCGAAAAGCCCGCGGGAAGGAGCAGGCGGCGGTTCGTGACGTCCGGCAGCTCCGAACGCAAAGCGTGCCAGGTCGAAGAGGAGCCGCCGTCTTCTCCCGACAGCTTCTCAGGGACGCCGCGACGACGCCCGGTGTCGCCGCAGTTCGTGCCAGCGCGCCGAGGCCGACGAGCGGCCCACGCCCGATCGGGATCCCCCTGAGCGAGACGCTGGCGCGCCTGATCCGGCCCGGGGTGCCCCAGAACGAGCGCGCTGGGTCCACCCGTTGGCCTCTCTCCACGCTCGCCAACGCGCCGAGACGGGCAGAGACTCGAAGCCGGCCCGCCGGCGTCCGAGCGAGCGAGGGGGCCGCTGCCCGCTGGCGTTCGCTTGGCGCCATACAGCGACGAAGCGCTGCACGGCGGTCGCCGCGCTGAGCACGAACATCGCCCAAAGGAGCGGGACCATCACGAAGCTGAACGCTAGGGCGGCGCAGGTGACCACGATCCGCTCGGCTCGCTCCATGAGCCCGCCCTTGGCGGTGAAGCCGAGCGACTCCGCCTTGGCCCTCTCGTAGGAGATGATCAGCGACACGCCGAGGACGGCCACCGGCAGCATGTCGACGTGGCCTCGGTGGGTGTCCTGCAGGTACCACGCGAGGGCGCCCAGCACCAAGGCGTCGTTCACCCGGTCGGCGACCGAGTCGAAGAAGGCACCGCGGACGCTGGTCTTCCCGGTCGCCTTGGCGAGCGGCCCGTCGAGCAGGTCCGGCACCGCGGAGCCGATCAAGAGGCCCAGCCCGAGGCCGAGCCGACCGGTGGCTATGGCCCACGCCGCGGGGGCGGCGAGCACCAGTCCGAGCGCCGTCAAATGATCGGGGGCCACCCGGGTGGCTCGCAGAGCCGAGGCCACGGGCCTCGTGACCCGGTCCACCCCTGCCCGAAAACGTCCGTCGAACAAAGACCTTTTCGCTCCTCGACCGGCTCCGAGCCGGTCTCTCGCTCTCCGCACTAGGGTACCGCGAACGGACCGACGATGAAGGGAGGGTGGAGCGGACAGTGAAAGCTCATGCTCCAGCGAAGATCCGGAACGTGGCGCTGGTCGGGCACGGCGGCTCCGGCAAGACCACACTCACGGAGGCGCTGCTCCACTGCTCCGGGGCCATCGGCCGTCCGGGCCGCGTCGAGGACGGCTCCAGCGTCACCGACTTCGAGCCAGAGGAGCAGAAACGGGGGCTCTCGGTCGGCGTGGGCGTGGCCCCGATCGAGTGGGAGGGCCACAAGATCAACATCCTCGACTGCCCCGGCTACGCCGACTTCGCCCACGAGGCCCTGGCCGCGCTGCGCGTCGCAGACCTGGCGGTGTTCGTGGTCAGCGCCGTCGAGGGGGTGGAGGTCCAGACAGAGGTGATGTGGCGTGCCGCCGCGGAGCTGTCCCTTCCACGCCTGGTGTTCGTCAACAAGCTCGACCGCGAGCGAGCGTCTTTCGAGCGCACCCTCCAGCAGCTGCAGGAGACCATGGGTGCGGGCATCGCCCCTCTGGAGCTTCCCATCGGAGAGGAGGGTTCGTTCCGCGGCGTCGCCGACCTCCTCTCCGACACCGCCATCACCTACGAGGGCGGCAAACCGTCGTCGGGCCCGATACCCGATGACATGGCGGGCCGGGAGCACGCCGTGCACGACTCGCTGGTCGAAGGGATCGTCGTCGCTGACGACGACCTAATGGAACGCTACCTGGAGGGGGAGGTGCCCACCGTCAAGCAGCTCGAAGAGACCCTCGCCCACGGGGTCGCCTCGGCGCAGGTGTTCCCGGTCCTGTGCGGTTCGGCGGCGAAGGAGATCGCCGTGGACCGCCTCGCCACGTTCATCTGCGAGATCGGGCCCTCTCCCCTCGACCGCCCGGCCGTGGTGGTGCAAGCCGGCGACGCGCTCTCCGAGGTCCCGCCGGACCCCTCCGCGCAGCCGCTGGTCTGGGTCTGGAAGACGATCGTCGACCGACACGTCGGCAAGATCAGCCTCTTCAAAGTGCTGTCCGGTTCGCTGAAAGGCGACGAGGTGCTGCTCAATACCCGCACCCGCTCGGACGAGCGCCTCCACGCTCCTTTCGCCTTGCGCGGCAAAGAGCAGGTCCCTCTCGACGGGCTCTCCGTGGGAGACATCGGAGCCGTCGCCAAATTGACAGACGTCATGACAGGAGATACCCTCGCTCCGAAGAACATGCCGGTGGCGGTGCCCCCGCCGGAGTTGCCGGAGCCGGCGCTGACCATCGGTATCCGCCCCCGTTCCAAGGGGGACGAAGACAAGCTGATGACGGCCCTGCACCGGCTGCAGGACGAGGATCCCGTCCTGGTGGTCCGCCGCGACGACGAGACCCACCAGACGCTCCTCGGGGGGGCGGGCGAGACCCACCTGGCCATCGCCACCGAGCGGCTCGCCCGCAAGTTCGGCGTCGAGGTGGAGACCGAGCCCGTCGTGGTGCCATACCGCGAGACGATCACGGCCAGCGCCGAGGCGGAGGGCAAGTACAAGAAGCAAACCGGCGGCCACGGCCAGTTCGGGGTCGCCAACATCCGGATGAAACCCCTCGAGCGAGGCGCGGGTTTCGAGTTCGTCGACGAGATCGTCGGCGGCGCCATACCCCGGCAGTTCATACCCGCCGTCCAGAAGGGGATCGAAGAGGCGATGGCCGCCGGGGGGGTCCACGGCTGGCCCGTGGTGGACGTATCGGTGACCCTCTACGACGGGAAGTACCACCCGGTCGACTCCTCCGAGATGAGCTTCAAGATGGCGGGCTCCTTGGCCTTCCGTGAGGCGATGGGCAAAGCCGGACCGATCCTGCTGGAGCCCATCTCGAAACTGGAGGTCGTCGTGCCGCCGGCCTACCAGGGCGACGTGATGGGCGACCTCAACAGCCGGCGGGGACGGGTGCAAGGCACCGAGACGGCGGACAACGGCGAGTCCCTCGTGACCGCCCTCGTCCCCACCTCGGAGATCCTCCGCTACGCCATCGACCTGCGCTCGATGACGGGCGGCCGGGGAAGGTTCCACGCCGAGCACGACCACTACGACCCCCTCCCCCAGCACCTTTGGGCCTCGGTGAGCCGCCAGACGGGATCCTGACTGGTCAGGCCGGCCAGGATCTCCGGATCTTGACAGCCGAGGTGTCGAGAGGTTCGGGAAGGACCCTCGTTTCGGCGACGGTGGTCATGAAGTTGGTGTCTCCGGCCCAGCGCGGCAGCACGTGCAGATGGAAGTGCCCCGGCACGCCCGCTCCGGCGGCGCGGCCGAGGTTGGCGCCGAGGTTCAAGCCGTCAGGCTGGTAGGCGGCTTTCAATGCCACGACCGCCTGGGTGACACCGCCCCAGAGCGCGGGTGCCTCCTCGGCCGTCAGGTCCTCCGGGGTGGCGACGTGTCGTACCGGCACGAGCATGAGGTGACCGCTCCCGTAGGGGTAGGCGTTGAGGATCGCTACCGCCAGCCCCCCGGGGTGTCGCCAGACGATGTGCGTGTCCTCGTCGGAGGCCCCGCTCTGCAGGATCGAGCAGAAGACGCACTCCCCTTCGCCCGACGGCGGCGCAGAGGTGGCCCGGCCTATGTACTCGCTTCTCCACCCCGCCCAGAGCCGCTCCATCAGGGACGAAGCTCGGCCGCCAGCCGGCCAAGGAGGTCCTCGAGCGGCACGCCCCTCTCCTCGCCCGTCCTGGAGTTGACACCAACAGTGCCAGCATGGAGGTCTTGGTCGCCGACCACGAGGACGTAGGGAACCTTTTCCTGCTTGGCCTTCCTCACCCTGTAGCCGAGTTGTTCGTCGGCGGCGAGCATCTCGACACGAACCCCGGCTTCGCGAAGACGGGCGGCAACCCGCGCCGCGTACTCCTCGTGGTCGGAGCGCACCGGCAAAACGCTCGCCTGAACCGGCGACAGCCAAGTCGGGAAGGCACCTGCGTAGTGCTCGAGGAGGATCCCGAAGAACCTCTCGACCGAACCGAATAGCGCCCTGTGGATCATGTAGGGACGGTGCCGCCCGTTGTCGGCGCCGACGAACTCCATGTCGAAGCGCTGGGGCTCCTGAAGGTCTACCTGCAGCGTGGAGACCTGCCAGCGCCGCCCTATGGCGTCGCGGACGTGCACGTCAATCTTCGGCGCGTAGAAGGCACCCTCCCCTTCGGCCACCGCGTAGGCGATCCCCGCCGTGTCGAGCGCCTGGCGCAGCGAGTCCGTCGCTTTGTCCCAATCCTCTATCTCGCCGACGAACTTGTCGGGCCGGGTGGAGAGCTCGGCCTCGAAGTCCTCCAAGCCGAAGGCACGCAGGATCCGCAGGACGAACCCCAGCAGGTCCGACAGCTCCGGCGAGAGCTGCTCGGGGGTGCAGAAGATGTGGGCGTCGTCCTGGGTGATGCCCCGTACACGCAGCAGCCCGTTCAGCACGCCGGAACGCTCGAAGCGGTAGACGGTCCCGAACTCGAAGAGCCGCAGCGGGAGCTCGCGGTAGGAGCGCTGGCGGCTCTTGTAGACCAAGATGTGCATCGGGCAGTTCATCGGCTTGGGGTAGTAGGTCGCACCCTCCATCTCCATGGGCGGGTACATCCCCTCCCTGTACCACTCGAGGTGGCCGGAGGTCTCGAAGAGGGTCGACTTCGCCAGGTGGGGCGTCCATACGAAGTCGTAGCCGGCCTTTTCGTGCTCCGCCTTCGAGTAGTCCTCCATCAGCTTGCGCACCAGCCCGCCCTTCGGGTGGAAGACGGGCAGCCCCCCGCCGATTTCCGGCGGGAAGTGGAACAGGTCCAGCTCCGCTCCGAGGCGGCGGTGGTCGCGCTTCTCCGCTTCCTCCAAGCGGCGCAGATGCTCCTCCAGCGCGGCCTTGGACTCCCAAGCGGTCCCGTAGATCCGCTGAAGCTGAGGCCGGTGCTCATCGCCCCGCCAGTAGGCGGCCGCGACCTTCATCAGCTTGAAGTGGCCTAGCCGGCCGGTCGATGGGACGTGCGGCCCGCGGCAGAGGTCGACGAACCGGTCGTTGTTGCGGTAAGCGCTGACCGTGCTGTCGCCGGCGCCTTCGCCGCGGTCCACCCCGTTGATTATCTCGAGCTTGTAGGGCTGGTCCGAGAAGAGGGACAGGCCCTCCTCTACCGTGTGCTCCTCGCGGACGAAGGGCTGATCCTCGGCGACGATCTCACGCATACGCGCCTCGATCCGTTCCAGGTCGTCGTCGCTGAAATGCGCGCCGCCCGGCAGCTCGAAGTCGTAGTAGAAGCCGTCCTCGATAGCCGGCCCGATCGCGAAGCGCGCGCCCGGCCACAGATCGGTCACCGCCTGCGCCAGAACATGCGCCGTGGAGTGTCGAAGTACGTGACGCCCCTCGGCACTGCCGGCCGTGATCACCTCGACCGTCGCGCCCTCTGGCAGCACGGCGCCGAGGTCGGCCTCACGCCCGTCGATCCTCACCGCCACCGCCGCTTTCGCCAGCCCCCGCCCGATCGACGCTGCCAGGTCTGCGCCGGTGCTGCCGGCGGGCAGCTCACGGTTCGAGCCGTCCGGAAGGGTGACGGTGGTCAAAGCTCCACCCCGAGCAACCCGGCGGCCTCCGAAACCCCTCGGCCGTCGCGGGCGGCCGCGTCAATCGCTCTGATGGCAGCGGGAGTGTCGAGATCGTCGTCGAGGGCGCGCCTGGTCTCGTCGAGCGCCGCACCACCCGCACCGGCTTCCCGCCATGCCCGCAGCCGGCGAACCGCCTCGGGCATCAGGCCGTCGTGCCAGTCCCAGTCCTCGCGGTAGCGGTGGGCGAGGACGGCCAGGCGGATGGCCGCCGGCTCCCACTCCTTGAGCAGGTCGTGCACGAACACCAGGTTGCCCAACGACTTGGACATCTTCACCCCATTTAGCCGAACCATGCCGGTGTGCACCCAGTAGCGCACGAACGGCGACCCGGTCGCCGCCTCGGACTGCGCCGTCTCGCACTCGTGGTGGGGGAAGATCAGGTCGGAGCCACCGCCGTGCAGGTCGATCGTCTCGCCGAGCTCGCGCATCGCCAGGGCGGAGCACTCGATGTGCCATCCCGGCCGGCCCGGTCCCCACAGGGAGTCCCAGTAGGGCTCCCCCGGAGCGGACGGCTGCCACAGGACGAAGTCGAGCGGGTCCCGCTTGTTGGGGTCGTCGGGCCTCCCCCCCCGCTCGGCGGCGAGCCGGAGCATCGTCTCGCGGTCGTAGTGGCTCACCTGGCCGAAGGGACGGAAGGACGACACGTCGAAATAGACAGCTCCCCCCGCCCGGTAGGCGTGGCCTGACTCGAGGACCATGCCGATGAAGCCCAGGATGTCGGGTATCGCCGAGGTCGCCCGCGGCTCGGAGAACGCAGGGAGGAGGCCGAGGGCGGTCATGTCGGAGTCGAACCGGCTCACCTCCTCGGCGGCGAGGTCGAGGTAGTGGACGCCGAGCTGTCGGGCCTTGCTGAGGATGTCGTCGTCCACGTCGGTCACGTTGCGGACGCAGCGCGTGTCGTGTCCGGCGTCGCGCAACCGCCTCTGGAGGACGTCGTAGGCGAGGTAGGTGGCGGCGTGCCCGAGGTGGGCGGCGTCGTAGGGGGTGATGCCGCAGGTGTACATGCTGACGACGGGCCCGGCCTCGAAGGGCACGACCCGCCGGCGGGCGGTGTCGTAGAGCCTCACGGCAGGCCTGTCAGCCTAATGGCCGCGTGGGTCTTGTAGCGCCGGTTGACCTCGAGGAGGGCTGGGGTGAGCGCCTCGATGGCGAGGGCGCTGGCTAGTCCGCCGACATCCACGCCGCGCAGCCCGGGCAGCCGGTCGACGAGGTCGACCACCTGGCGGGCCGCGTCGCGGTGGTCGGAGCAGACGAGCACGTCGGCGTCCAGAGGATGGTCGAGGTCGCTCCACGGCCCCGCCGGCAGATGGTGGAAGGCGCCCACGACCTTGGATCGCGGCAGGACCCTGGCGACGGCCGCGGTCACGGACCCGGTAGGCGGCAGCAGGGGGACCATCTCGCCGCCCCAGCGGGTCAGGGCGTTGGCCATCGACACGACCGTCTTGGCGGCCAGCTTCTCCTCGAGCGCCGACACCGTCGAGAGCACCCCCTCCCAGGGGGTGGCCACCACGACGACGTCGGCTTCGGCGGCGGTCTCGTTGTCGCCGGGAAGGAGGTCGAGTCTCCTGCCGGGCCACCGCTCGCGCAGCTCGCCGACGGTGTGCTCTGCTCGCTCGAGGGCCCGGGAGCCCACGAGGACGGTCTCGCCTATGGCCGCGAGCTGTACTGCGACCGCCTGGCCGGCCGGGCCGGTAGCGCCGAGAACCCCGATCTTCACGGACCGAAGACTTGCACGGAGAGCCCGCCGCAGTCGACTCGGCTGCAGGCGCAGCCGCCGGCACGCGCGCCCGGCTGTGGCGGCGGGGAGCGCTCGGCTAGCGTCGGCGGCCGTGCCGAGGCTGCGCACCTCCCTCGTCGGCCGCCCCGCCCCTGCCTTCTCGGGCACTGCCCCCGACCTCACCCCCGCCTCGTTGGAGCCGGGGGAGGGACGGACGGTGCTGTTGTTTCTCACCTCCTCCTGCGAGCCGTGCCGCGCCGTGTGGAGCGACCTGGCAGGTACGACCTGTCCGGGCGTGGTCGCCGTGACACCCGACGCGACCACCGAGGACGCCCGGGCCGTCGCCGCCGTCGCCGGGCTCTCCAAGGTGGTCATGTCCACCGAAGCCTGGCTGGCCTACGGGGTGTCGCGTGCCCCGTGGGCGATCGTGGTCGAAAACGGGCTCGTGGTCTCCGACGGCCCGGCCTCCCCTCCCGCGGGCGGTTTCGCCGGGCGCTGAGCGGCCCCAGATCGCCTACGCCAGGCCCGCCCGGAGCGGCTCGAGCGCCGCGACGATCGAGTCGAACACCTCGTCGACCGTGCCCTCACCGTCGACGTCGATGACCAGGCCGCGCCCACCGTAGAAGTCCAGTATCGGGGCTGTCTCGGTCTCATAGACGTGCAGGCGGTGGTCGATCACCTCGGGGGTGTCGTCGATCCGCTCCTCGACCCGGGCGCGCTCGAGGAGGCGCCTGCGCAGCTCGGAGCGCCTGACCCGCAGGTGGATGACAGCCTGCAGCTCCACGCCCGACACCTGCCTCGCCATGCGGTAGGCCTCCTCCGCCTGGGCGCGCGTGCGCGGGAAGCCGTCGAGGACGTAGCCGCCGCTCTTCGCCGCCTCCATCAGCGGGCCGCCGAGGACGGACAGGACGAGGTCGTCTGGCACCAGGTCGCCCCTTTCGAGGTAGACGGCGGCCTCCCTGCCTATCGGCGAGCCGGCGGCCACCTCCCGGCGCAGCAGCTCGCCGCTGGAGAGGTGGGCGATCCCATAGCGGGCGGCGATCAGCTCCGCCTGCGTTCCTTTGCCCGCGCCAGGCGGGGCGATCATCAGCAGGCGCACGGGTCCGACGCTACCGTCCCACCGCCGCCGACACGCCCCTGACCACCTGCTCGAGCGCGGCGGGTGACAGCTCCTCGAGGGCCACGTACTCCGCGCCCATCTCCGACGCCAGCCCCGCGGCAAGGCCCAGCCGGGGCTGGGCGCGGGCCGCCGGCTCGACGTCTATGACCAGCGCGGGCATCCCGGCGCGCCGGATCTCGGCGGCTGCCGAGACCGCCGCCTCGGCCGGGTCCATACCGGGGGGCGCCGACGTCGCCCTGGCGTCGGTGACGACCACCAGCAGCGGGGAGTGCGTGGCGGCTCGCCCCGGCGAGCTGGCGACTCCCAGCGCGGCCCGCAGGCCCGCGGCTAGCGGCGTGCGCCCCCCTGTGGGAAGCTCGGCGAGCCTCGCGCGAGCGACTTCCACGCTCCCGGTCGGGCGCAACACCACCTGCGCTTCGTCGCCGCGGAACGTGACCAGCGACACCAGGTCCCGACGCTGGTAGGCGTCGCGCAGCAGCCCCAGCACAGCCCCCTTGGCGCTCTCCATCCGCTGATCGGCGCCCATCGAACCCGAGGCGTCGACTGCGAGGACGATCAGGCTGGCCGTTTTCTGCTCGTAGACCGCCTCCCGCAGGTCCTCGGGGACGACGAGCACCCCAGGCGACCGGTCTTCGGGCGCGGCCCCCGGCTCGCTCCCCGCCCGCCCGGCAGCCCTCCGAACGGTGGCGCCCACCGCCAGGGCCGACACGGTGCCGTCGGGGGCGCGGTCGCCGACCAGACGGCCCCGCACCCCGGGCGCGGTCCCCCGCCGGCCCGGCGCCGTCGAGGGCCGCACGGCCGGCGCCGAGGGTGCGTGGAGCTCCGCTCCCGGCGCCACAGCGGACTCCCCGTCGGCCCCCGGCCCCTCCGTGTCGGCCAGGGAGGCGTCGACGTCCAACTCGGAAAGGGCCTCCTCCAGAGATGCTGACGTCCCCGCCTGGTCCAGCGGGTCGCGCCGCGCCCGGTGGGCGAGGGCCAGCGGGGCGACCCGGCGCGCGTCGCCGGGCCCGGCGACCGTGCGCCTTTCCCACCCCGCGAGGGCTGCTGCGGCCCTGCAGATGGTCAGGTCGGCCCGAAGCCCCTCGGCGCCGGCGGCGGCACACAGCCGTGCCACCGCGTCGATCAGCCCGTCGGGGATGGCCGCAGGCCGCCACGACGCCAGCCGCGCAGCCAGGGCCGCCTCGGTGGCGCCGAAAGGCTCCGCGCCGTCGTCGTAGGACAACCTGCGGCGCAACGCCGCTGCCCGCTCCCCGGCCGCAGGCGTGCGAACATCCACGGCGAGGCCGAAGCGGTCCAGCAGCTGCGGCCGGAGATCACCCTCCTCGGGGTTCATCGAGCCGACCAGCAAGAAACGGCTCGGATGAGCGTGCGACACGCCCTCGCGCTCCACGCGGTTCACACCGCTGGCGGCCACGTCGAGCAACACGTCGACGAGATGGTCGGGGAGCAGGTTGATCTCGTCCACGTAGAGCACCCCGCCGTCCGCTGCGTGGAGCAGGCCGGGACGGAACCTGATCGAACCTTCTGTCAGTGCTGATGTTATGTCCAGAGTTCCGACGACGCGGTCCTCGGTCGCGCCAAGGGGCAGCTCGACGAACGGTGCGCCGCCGGGCAGCAGGGCAGCCAGCCCGCGTGCGAGGGTCGACTTGGCGCTGCCCTTGTCGCCGCGAAGCAGGACGCCGCCTATCCGGCGCTCGCAGGCCGCGAGCAGGAGGGCCAGCTTCGCTTCCTCCTGTCCGACGACCGCCGAGAACGGCAACCCTACTGTCATTTCGATTCCTCCCACCCCTCGCCTTCGAGAACTGCAGCCCGCAGGGCGGACAGGGCCTGCTCGGACGCGTTCCAAAGCCCGCGCTGGTGTGCTTCGAGGAGCTTCTCGGCCATCGACCGCAGGGCCCAGGGGTTCGACGCCTCCAGGAATTTCCTGACTGCGGGGTCGGCGACGTACGCCTCGGTGACGCGCTCGTACATCCAGTCCTCCACGATCGCAGCCGTCGCGTCGTAGCCGTAGAGGTAGTCGACGGTGGCTGCCAGCTCGAAGGCTCCCTTGTAGCCGTGCCGGGTCATCGCCGCGATCCACTTGGGGTTCAGAACCCGGGTGCGCACCACCCGCGCCGCCTCCTCCGAGAGGCTGCGGACCCGCGGGCTGGAGGGGTTCGCCGAGTCACCGAACGCGGCTTTCGGCGCTCGTCCGGACAAAGCGCGGACCGTCGCGATCATCCCGCCGTGGTCCTGGAGGTAGTCGTCGGAGTCGAAGATGTCGTGCTCGCGGTTGTCCTGGTTCTTCACCGCCACCTCGATCGTGGCGAACCGCCGGCGCATGGCCTCTTCGGCGGGCACCCCCATCCCCGATCTGCCGTAGCTGTAGCCGCTCCAGGCCGTGTACACGGCGGCCAGGTCGGCGTCTCCCCTCCAGTTGCCGCTCTCCAGGAGAGGAAGTATCCCCGAGCCGTAGGCGCCGGGCTTGGCGCCGAAGATCCTCGGGTCGCCGTCGGCAAAGCCGGCGAGGGCCACCGCATCGTCGAGAAGGGCGATCAGGTGCGGGAACGCGTCGCGGAAGAAGCCCGAGATGCGCAGGACGACGTCGACGCGCGGCCGGCCCAGCTCCTCGTCGGACAACAGCTCCACGCCGACCACCTTCCCCGACTCCTCCGCCCACACTGGCCGGACGCCAAGGAGGGCGAGCGCCTCGGCGACGTCGTCGCCCCCGGTCCGCATGGCGGCGGTGCCCCAAACGACCAGCCCCACGCTCGCCGGGTAGCGGCCCTCTTCCGCAAGGTGACGCTCCAAGAGCCTTTCCGCCAGGGAACACCCGACTTCCCAGGCGAGCCGCGTGGGCAGGGCCTTCGGGTCGACCGAGTAGAAGTTGCGTCCGGTTGGCAAAACGTGTGCCATCCCCCTCGTGGGCGCCCCGCTCGGTCCCGGAGGGATCCAGCGGCCGTCGAGGGCGGCGAGGACGTTGTCGACCTCGGCCGACGCCGCGTCCAGGGCCGGTTCGAGGAAACGGGTGACCCACTCCAGCACGGCCTCCTCCTGTGGCGAGCCGGCCGGCGCCGAGCCTTCGAGGAGGCGGCGGCACTCGTCCTCCAACCGGTCGTTGTCCGCACGGGAGGCGCCGAGGCCCAGACGGGACGCGACGGACTCGCGCAGCGAAGGCACCCCGGCCTGCGGAAGGCGGGTCAACGCCAGGAGCAGGTCCAGCCGCGCCTCCCCGGTCGGCGCCCGCCCGAGGACGTGGAGGCCTCCGCGGATCTGAGCGTCCTTCAGCTCGCACAGGTAACCGTCAACGTGGTTGACCAGCTCGTCGAACGCGTCCCCCTCCGGGGCGTCGGCCACACCGAGATCCCGGTGCATCTCGGCTGCGACGATGAGGTCCCAGACCTTTTTCCGGATCGAAGGAAGCTTCGAGGGGTCCAACGCTGCAATCTGGGCGTGCTCGTCGAGCAGCTGCTCCAAACGTGCGATGTCATCGTAGGTGTCAGCTCTCGTCATCGGGGGAAGGAGGTGGTCGACGATCACGGCGTGCGCTCGCCGCTTCGCCTGGGTTCCCTCGCCTGGGTCGTTGACCACGAACGGGTAGACGACGGGAACGTCCTTGAGGGCCACGTCCGGCCAGCAGCGACTCGAAAGGCCCACCCCCTTTCCCGGGAGCCATTCGAGCGTGCCGTGCTTGCCGACGTGAACGATCGCCCCCGCCCCCCACGCCTGGTCCAGCCAGCGGTAGAAACCGAGGTACTCGTGGGTGGGGGGCAGATCGGGCGAGTGGTAGACGGCCACCGGGTTCTCCCCGAAGCCACGTGGCGGTTGAACTGCCACGAACACCCCGCCGAGGTCGAGGCCGTCGATCCCGATCCCCCCGGCTGGTGGGGGTCCCCAGGCTTCCTCCACCGGCCGACGGACGTCGAGGTCGAGCGACTCCCACCACTGCGTGTAGCTCGCTGCTGGCCATCTGCGCGTTTCGCCACCGCCAGCGAGCGCCGCCATCAGCTCGTCGCCGCCGACGGGGGGCGAGTCGACCCGGTAGCCGGCGGCGGCCAGCGCCCGCAGGAGCTCGATCACCGAAGCGGGCGTGTCCAGCGCGACGGCGTTGCCGATGCGGCTCCTCTTGGTCGGGTAGGAGGACAGCACGAGGGCCACACGCCGCTCGGACGGGGGTACCGATCGAAGGCGTCCCAGCCGCACGGCGGTCCCCGCGACCCGTTCGAGCCGGTCCGGCACCGTCCGGTATGCACTTACGGGCGTTCCGAGGGTGTCGCCGTCGTCGACTTCCTCGCTGAACGAGAACGGCACCGACACGACACGCCCGTCGAACTCCGGTATCGCCACCCTCATCGCCACGTCTAGGGGCCCCAATCCTGCTGGTGATGCTTCCCAATCGGCCCGCGACCCGGTGGCGGTGATCGCCTGGACAACCGGGACGCCGAGCGAGCCGATGGCGCTCGCATCCCATGCGAGGCCGTCGACGGCAGACGATCCCGAGACGAGCATGGTGGCGACGACGACGTCGGGTGCGATGCCCCGCAGCACCTCGAGGGCTTCGACGTCGCCGGTCGGGCCAGGACGCAGCGAGTAAGCCCACACCGCGGCCACCCTGCCGCCCTTCTCCTCGAGCGCCGCGCAGAGGTCGTCGACGAAGAGCGTGTTGCCGGCTATCAGATGTGCCCGGTAGAACAGGACGGCGACCAGGGGGCCGTCGCCTCCCTCCGGCGGCCGGCGGTAGATACCGGTCATCGGCACCGCGGCGGGCGGGTCGAACCCGAAACCGGTCATCAGCACCGTGTCGGAGACGAAGCGCAGCATGTTGGCGATGTTCTCCAGGCCACCGTGGACCAAGTACTCGAAGGCCTGGGCGACGGTCGCGCTCGGCACCGTCGACGCCGCCGTCAGCTCGGCGTCGGGCGAGGCCTCGCCCCCGAAAGCGAGCAGGGGGACGCCGCTGGCGGCACAGCGTCCCCGGAGGGCACCGAACGGGGGCCACGATGCGGCCCCTCCGAGCAGGCGGACGACCACGGCGTCGGCACCCTCGACCTCCGGTGCCTGGGTCAGCCGGCCCGGGTCTGCCGCCCGGACAGCCGGGAAACCGTCGGGGAGGCTCTCCACGATCGAACGCAGCGCCAAGATCTCGCTCGGCGCGTTGGTCAGGTACAGGATCAACTGGCACCCCTCCGGATGAGGTCGAGGACGGCATCAACGGCGAGATTGGCCTCGATGGCGTCGGCGACGAGGTCATGGCGGGCGTCGCGGGCGGCGGCGAAGGACACGGGCGGTCCGGGGTCCCAGTCAAGGCCGGCCCTCGCAGCCACCGCGGCGAGGAAGGCCCGCCGGAAGCCGTCGGCGTCCAGTAGCCCGTGGAGCGGAGTGCCGACGACCGCACCGTTGTCGTACCAGACCTCCGCAGGGTCGATCCTTCCGTGGTGGATCTCGTAGCCACGGACCTCTTCGCCCCACAGCCTCGCCACCACGGCGCGGGTCGTCTTCGCCGGCTCGAACGTGGTGGCGTGGCCCAGCATGCCGAGCCCTTCGAACTCGCCGGGCGGCTGCGCCTCGACGCCGTGCCCGTCGCGGACCACCTTGCCGAGCATCTGGCAGCCGCCGCACACCCCGAGCACCGTGGTGCGCCCACCCTCGACGTGCTCGGCGATCCGCGCCGCCAACCCGGAGCGGCGCAGCCAACCCAGGTCGGCGACGGTGGACTTCGTCCCGGGGAGGATGACCAGGTGCGGCCGTCCCAGGTCGGCCGCCCAGCCGACGAAGCGGACCTCGACCCCGGGCTCGAGACGGAGAGGGTCGACGTCTGTGTAGTTGGAGATCCGCGGGAAGCGGACCACGGCGACATCCAGGCGCCCCTGTCCCACCTCCCCGCCGAATCCCGCCGGCCCCCCGCCAGCCAGTCCTGGACCTGCTCCGTCGCCGACCAGCCCGGCGAGGGTCAGCGAGTCCTCGGCGTCCAGGACGGGACCGTCGAGCCACGGGAGGACCCCGAGCGTGGGGACCTTCGTCCGCTGCTCGAGTTGCTGCAGTCCTGGTGACAGCAGTGCCGGGTCGCCACGGAACTTGTTGATGACGAAACCTGCGACGAGCGCCCGCAGGTCGGGCGGCAGCAGGTCGACGGTCCCGTGCAGCGCGGCGAAGACCCCCCCGCGGTCGATGTCTCCGACCAGCAGCGCCGGGAAACCGGCGTGGCGGGCGACCCGTAGGTTGACGATGTCGGCATCGAGGAGGTTGATCTCGGCGGGGCTGCCGGCCCCCTCACATATCACGACGTCGAAGCGCGCCCGGAGGTCGCCGAGCGCCCCGGCGACGACCGGCCACAGCTCCGCCTTCGCCCGCTGATAGGAAGAGGCGTCGAGGACAGCCCAGGGCCGGCCGTTGACGACAACCTGGCTGGTGCGATGACCGGTCGGTTTCAGGAGGATCGGGTTCATCGCCACCTCCGCCTCCACCCCCGCGGCGGCGGCCTGCGCAGCCTGTGCACGGCCGATCTCGTGGCCGGAAGCGGTGACAGCCGAGTTCAAAGCCATGTTCTGCGCTTTGAACGGGGCGACCCGGAGACCCCGGCGGGCGAGCACACGGCAGAGCCCGGCGACGATCGTCGACTTGCCGCAGTCGCTGCCGGTGCCGCACACCATCAAGCCCGGCGCCGCCTTCCGGCCCGTCACACCCGTTCCCTCGCGGGGAGCACCCTGCCGAGGGCAGCCCCCAGGCGCTTGAGCCCTGCGGCATCCGGTACTGCGATGCGCACGGTCCCGGGCATGCCGAACGACGCGCAGTCGCGCACCAAGATCGCTTCGCGCGCGAGGCGGTCCCGCAGACCCGGAGCGGCTACGAGCACCCAGTTGGCGTCGGAGGCCGCCGGCTCGAGGCCGTGGCGGCGGAGCAGCGAGACCAGTTCTCTCCGAAGGCCGGAGACCGCCGCCGACCACGCAACCAGGTCGGCTCCGGCGAGCAGCTCCGGGAGGGCGGCGAGGGCCGGACCGTTGACCGACCACCGCGGCTGGTGGCCTTCCAGCCGCAGCGCGGAGGCGGCGTCCGGGCAGATCACGTACCCGATGCGCAGACCCGGGCAGGCGAACAGCTTGGTGAGCGAGCCGACGACGAAGCTCCCCCTCTCGGCGTCCCCCCGCGTCCAGACCCCGGTAGCCAGGGGGTAGAAGGCCTCGTCCCATACGGAGGCCTTCTCGCCGGGCCCGGCGAGGCGTCCGGTCGGGTTGTGCGGGTTGGAGCGCCATCTGGGGGCACCGCCACGGACCTCTCGGAGATGGCGCCTGTAGAGGGAGAACTCTGGGTCCTCCACCTCGCCGCAGGGTTGCTCCGTGGCGACGAGGGCGATGGCCTCAGCTCCTCCGTTGGTGAGCAGGAGGCGGTCGGCATCCACGCCCATTGCAGCAGCGAGGATCCCTGTTGCCTCGGCTGGGTCGGGATATCGCCGGACCGCGTCAGCGTGGCGCGCAACGACCGGAGCCGGGTCGGGCGCCACGGGGTTCAGGCTGGCGGACAGGTCGAGAACCGCTCGGGCGGGGATGCCCAGCACCGCCGCCAGCCGGGCACCGTCGCCGCCGTGCGGACCGGCTGGGATCATCTCCCACCCCAGGGAGACCACCGGCGAAACCCCCAGGCCGGCCCGATGCCCCGACCCCGGGGAAGCAGCTGGCCCCCGGCGCCCCGACGACGCCCGGAACGCCGGACGCCCCGGTCTGGACGCATCGCCATCGCCGCCGCCAACAGCCCGGCTGCGGCCGCAGCCGTCACGTCCCGGCTGAGACGGCAGGCTTCGAGAATGTCAGACGCCGCGGGCTGGCGCCCATCGCCCAGCACCGGGCGGATCTCCAGCCGTCCGGCGTAGTCGTTGACGCCCCCCAGCCGCAGGCCGAGAGCCGCTGCGAAGGCCGCCTCGGCCACTCCGGCGTTGGGAGAGGGGTGGGCGGGGGCCTGGTGGCGCACCGCCGCCCAGACCTGGCCCGCACGGCTGGGGCGGACGGCTGCCACCAAGACGGCGGTCAGCCGGGCGGGCAGCCAGTTGGCGACGTCGTCGGCGCGGGCGCTGGCCCAGCCGAAGCGCCCATAGCGCGAGTCGAGATGGCCGACCATGGCGTCGAGCGTGTTCACCGCCCGGTACGCCAGCGCGCCCGCCGACCCCCCGCCCGCTGCCCAGAGCACGGGGGCGACGACAGCGTCGACGGTGTTCTCTGCGACCGACTCGACGGCAGCGCGGGCGACCTCGGATTCCTCGAGCTGTGCGGTACGGCGACCAACAAGGCCGCCCACCAGCCGACGGGCCCCGGACAGGTCCCCCGCTTCGAGGGCGGAATGCACCCGGCGGGCAGACTCGTCCAGGGAACGACCGGCCACGACGAGCCAAGTGGCGGCCACCAGTCCGACGGCGCCGTCGAGCAGGACACCGGCAACCGTCGCCAAGCAGACACCGGCAGCCCCGTAGGCGGCGCCCACCAGCCTGCTGTCCGCCCAACAGAGCCTTTCCGCGCGCGCCATCAGGCGGCCGAATGCGCCAACAGGGTGGCAAGCTGCTGGCGGCTCGCCAAGGAGCCGGTCGGCAAACAGGCCTGCAGCCGCCGCCAGGGCGCGTCGGGCAGCCAGGGTGCTGACCTCCCCGTAGCGCCGGGCGCGGGACCCGGGCCGCGCCCTCACCACCGCGCCGCCGCCCCGCTGGGCTCGGGACCCAGGCCGCGGCCTCACCACCGCGCCGCTGCCGCTATCAGGCCAGCCGTCTCCGCCACCACGACGCACGCCCCCAGCACATCGCCCGTGTAGCCCCCAAGGCGCCTCTCGGCCAACAAGGTCACCACGGCAGTTCCGGCCGCCGCCGCGGCGGCCGCCACCAACCCCGGAACCGGGCGCCACGCGGCGAGCAGCCCCACGCCGAGCCCGACACCGAGAGCAAGCCGCAGCCAGCGGGTTCTTCCAGCGAACGCCGAAGCCAGCCCCCCTTCGGGGCGGGCGTAGGGCCGCAGCCGTGCTACTGCGGCCACTGAACCCCGCGACAGGCACCACAGGCCCCCGAGAAGCAGGATCCCGGGACGCAGCGAGGCCAGAGCCGCCCAGCGGAGCAACAGGACGACACCGGCCGCGCTCACACCGAAGGCCCCGGCCCCCGGGTCGGCCATGACCTCCAGCCGACGGGCGGTGGGCATCGGCGCCAGCAGCCCGTCGGCGGAGTCGATGAGACCGTCGAGGTGGAGCATCCCCGTGGCAGCCAGATCGGCTGCGACCACGACCGCCGCCGATATCGCCGGAGGCCACAGCCGCGCCGCCAGCCACCACACGCCGCCGAGCAGCGAGCCGATCAGCGCGCCGGCAGGGGCGAACCAGTCGAGGGTGGTGGGACCGGGACTGGCGGCTGGTCCAAGCGGAGTCAAGAAGGCGAGAGCCCTTCTCACGCCACATGACGCCCTACCGCTGCCTCACCCGCCGCGGCGAGTCGCTCCGACGTCGTCCCTCCCCTCTCCCCTGGCTCACCCGCCGCACCGAGTCGCTTCGACGTCCTCCCTCTCGTCGCGCCTGGCTCCCCCATTGCGCTGCGTCGATCCGGCGTCATCCCTCTCGTCGCGCCTGGCTCCCCCATTGCGCTGCGTCGATCCGGCGTCGTCACAGCTGGATGGACCTCCCGGCGACTACCAGGAAGGCCCGCTCGGCGACCTCTGAGACGCACCGGTTCAACTCCCCCAGCCGGTCCCGGAACAATCCGCCCAGCGCCGTGGAAGGGTGCACCCCGAGCCCGACCTCCTCGGAGACGAGGATCGTCTCACCCTCCCGCCGGCGGAGGACGCCGCAGAGCTCGTCTGGGTCTGCGGCGAAACCCGGCAAGGCCGCCAACCAGGTGCCAAGAGAGTCGACGAGCACCGTGCCGGCCAGCCGCGCCACCGCCCCGTGCAGATCGGCGCCGCACTCCACGGTGGTCCAAGATGCAGGGCGGCGCTCTCTGTGGAGCCGGATCCGCTCGGCAAAGTCGGCGTCGTCTCCGGGCAGCGCCGTGGCGACGTAGCTGACCGGCGGAGGGGCGGACGCGGCCAGGCGCTCGGCAAAAGCCGACTTGCCGCTTCGCGCTCCCCCCAGAACCAGGGTGATCATCTCTGAAACACTGTCAATGGAATACGTCCTCGCGTGGCTCGACAGGCAGGTCTCCTGGCTCCCGGATCCACTTCCCCCCGGCCTTCCCGCCGCTTAGGGCGGTGACCATGCGGTGGGGGGTCGCTCCCCGGTCACAGTTGCGGGACAGCCCCGGATTTGCACCGGGTTCCCTGCTCTGCGGGACGCGACTTTAGCCTCCGTTGACCGGCCAGGCGACCCCCGTTCGTTTCGGACGTAAGGCAGCGGGGACTCGATCCGACGTATCGTCTCGGTGTGGCGCGCGCCGAGTCCGTTGTGCTCCTGAACACCGGCGACGGGAAGGGCAAGTCGTCAGCCGCCTTCGGGGTGATGGGGCGGGGCTGGGCTCGGGGATGGCGGGTGGCCGTCGTCCAGTTCGTCAAGGGCGGCAAATGGAAGACCGGCGAGCGCAAGCTGGCGGACCACCTGGGCATCGAGTGGCACACCCTGGGGGACGGTTTCACCTGGGAGTCCAAGGACTTGGACGAGACGGCCGCCAAGGGACGCCACGCGTGGGAGGTCGCCGCCCAAAAGCTCCGCTCGGGCGACTACGACCTTCTGATCCTCGACGAAATCACCTACGCGGTGAAGTACGGATGGGTTCCCGCCGAGCAGGTGGCCGCAGGCATCCGCCAGCGGGCACCGGGCACGAACGTCGTCATGACGGGGCGGTCAGCCGCTCCCGAGCTGGTCGAGGTGGCTGACACCGCTACCGAGATGGTCAAGATCAAGCACGCCTACGACCGCGGGGTGAAGGCCAAGAAGGGAATCGAGTACTAGGCGGTTTTGCTCATGAGGGCAGCCGTTGATTCACTCGCCGTGCACCCAACCCCGCAGGCGGTGCCGGCGTCGACCATGAGGTGCGCCGCGGGGGTGAGGACCCCCACGCGGAGGTAATTCCACAAGGTGTCCTTGCCCCTTGCCCATGCAGCGCGTTCGACAGCACAAGGGACGGGGGCCGTCCCTTGGACGGAACCGCCCGTGCGGGCCGCTCGGCCTGCACGGGCGGCTCGATGGGGGGACACCGGAGGGGGACCGCCCGTCCTGATGGATCGGGATGTCGAATCGCGCTCCCGATGTGACTCAGCGGCGAATCTCCGGAGCGCGAACCGACACGAAACCCGCCGGATCGCGCTCCAGCGATTATTGGCTGCGATCTCGGGAGCGCGATCCTGCGCGAAATGCGTCGATTCGCGCTCCAAAGATTCCAGCTCGACGCATCTCGGGAGCGCGATCGTGCAACTCCGACCCAGGGTGTCGGGCTGAATCCCGCCCGCCCCAGCTCAGGTGCGGGCGGCGACCAGCACCAGCACGCCCACTGCGGCAGCAAGAGCAAACGGCGCGGACGCGGCGCCGAGGCGCAGCGTCCGCCGTACGTCGGGCCTCGCGCCAGCGGTCCTCGCCGAGCCGTACCAGAGAACCCAGGCGAGCGAGCCGGACACGAACAGGTTGGGGCCCACGTTGAGGCCAATCAGGAGCGCCAAGGGATGGCCCGGCGCCCGGGCGGCGAGAAGCGCCGCGGCGGGAAGGTTGTTGATTACCACGGTGGCGACAGCGCCGACGGCCGCAGTTGCCCACGGGTCTAGGTGTGCCAGGATCCGCGAGAACGCCGTCCAGCTTCGCCCGAGTGTCCCCATCCCCACGGCGAGCCCGAAAAGCCCGACTAGCACGGGAACGCCCAGTACGTCCCAGACCCGGCGCGGGGTCAGTCGCCTCTGAGCGAGCCGAACTCCGACTGCCGCGCCGCCGATCGCCAGTACCTCGGGCGCCGGGTTGCTGAGCGCGACAACTGCGGCCACCGCGCCCACCACCGCCGCTACCCCGATGACCCCTCGGGGCCGCGCCGGCCGATCCTCCCCGCCCCGTCCCGCCGACTGATCCTCCCCGCCCCCCAGCGCCGACCGCTCCCCCCAGGCGACGACGCCAGCGGTCACCGCCCACGCCGCAAGCCACGGCAGGGCCATGCGGCCGGCGAAGCGCCCCCCGGCGAGGTGCAGCTGGCCGAGGACGATCAGGTTGGTCAGGTTGGAGCCGGGCAGGAGCAGCGACCCGGCGTTGGACAAAAGCACGCACGCGGACACAAGCACCGCGGCCGCCCTGCCCCGGCGCCGGCCGGTATGCACCGCCACTGGAGTGAGGAAGGCGACTGACGTGTCAAGGTTGAGCAGGGCGGTGACCACCACGACGAGCACTCCAAAGCCCGCGAACAACGTCCAGCCGCTTCTGGCGGCACCCCCCAGCCGCTCTCCGGCCGCAGCGAACAGGCCGTCCCCAGCGGCGACCAGGCCGATCAACAGCAGACCGCCCACCAGCACGAACGCCGGCCACGTCTGACCGGCGGCAGCCGCAGCCGAGGTGCCGGCCAGCCCGGCGGCGGCAGTGGAACCGGCCGCGCCGGCGGCAGCGAGGTACCACATCCAGCGCCGCACCCTGCGAAGCTAGCCTCCCACCCAACGAGGACACCTGATCGGAGGGACGCATGCCAGAAGGACGGTTCGCCGACGGCCGCTTGTTCTACCGCGCCTGGCCGGTCGAGCCGGCCCGAGCCCAGGTTGTGATCGCCCACGGGTACGCCGAGCACAGCGGCCGCTATGCCCATGTCGCCGGTGCGCTGAACGCGGCGGGCCTGGCTGTGTGGGCGCTCGACCACCGAGGCCACGGCAACTCGGAGGGGGAACGGGGCAACATCGAGTCGGTTTGGACCGCCGTGGCCGACCTGGACGTCTTCGTCGACCTGGTCAGACGCTCCGCTCCGAGCGGCCAGCTATTCCTGGTCGGGCACTCCATGGGGGGGCTCATCGCCGCGGCCTACGCCGTCGAGCACCAGGACCGCCTGACCGGCCTGGCGCTCTCGGGGGCGTTGCTGCACGTTGCCCCCGAGCTGGTGGCCCTCGCCGACTTAGAGGAGATCCCCGACCTGGGGCTGGCCGACGCCATCTCACGCGATCCCTCAGTCGTGGCGGCCTACAAGGGCGACCCATTGGTGTACCTGGGGCCCCCGCCACGAGGCTTCCTGCAGTCGGCCGGCCAGGTGGAGGAGGTTCGGGACCGATTGGGTGCGCTGACCCTCCCGCTGCTGGTAATGCACGGAAGCGGTGACCTGCTCGTCAGCCCCCAGGCACTGCGGGACGTAGTCGCCCGGGTCGCCAGCAAGGACCTCACCGCCATCTTGTGGCCCGACCTGTGGCACGAGATCTTCAACGAGCCTGAAAGGGACGAGGTCCTCGCGACGCTGGTCGCCTGGCTGACTGGCCGCTCACGTCGTTGATCACCCTCAACGTCGTCGACGCCTTCACCTCCGTTCCCTTCCGGGGGAACCCGGCGGCCGTGGCACAGCTCGACTCCTTCCCGCCAGAGACCATGATGCAGGCCATCGCCTCGGAGATGAACCTCTCCGAGACGGCCTTCGCTGCCCGCCGCCCAAATGGGGGTTACGACCTCCGCTGGTTCACCCCGACCACCGAGGTGGATCTCTGCGGGCATGCGACGCTCGCCTGCGCCCACCTTCTCGGGGGTCGCGCCCGTTTCTACACACGAAGCGGGGTGCTGGACTGCCGCAAGGACGAAGACGGCGTCATCTGGATGGACTTCCCCGCCGACCCCCCGACGCCCACGCCGACGCCCCCGTCGCTCTCCGGAATCCTGGCGGGGACGGCGATGACGGCCTGCGCCCGGGGGCGCTTCGATCTGCTCGTAGAGCTCACCGATGCCGCTGCCGTGCGGGCCGTCTCCCCCGATTTGGCGGCGATCTCTTCGCTGGACTGTCGGGGTCTGATCGTCACCGCCGCCGGCGACAGTCCTGACGTCGATTTCGTCAGCCGTTTCTTCGCCCCTTCGGCGGGGATACCAGAGGATCCCGTCACCGGTTCAGCGCACTGCACCCTCGCCTGCTACTGGGCTTCTCGCACCGGCCGGAGGGAGCTGACGGGCTACCAGGCCTCGACGCGCGGCGGGACGGTGCGGGTGCGTCTCGCCGGCGAGAGGGTCGAGCTCGGCGGCGAGGCGGTGACGGTCTCCGAGGTGCGGATCCATACTTTCTCCTCGTGACGGAGCGAAACGTGCTGGGTGGCGAGCTCGAACCGTGCGGGACCGACCCGCTGACCGGGTTCTACCGCGACGGGTGCTGCAACACGGGACCCGAGGACATCGGCAGCCACACGATCTGCGCCGTGGTGACGGCCGAGTTCCTCGCCCACCAGCAGGCGATCGGCAACGACCTGGTGACGCCCATGCCCGCCTACCGCTTCCCGGGCCTCGTGCCCGGCGATCGGTGGTGCGTGACGGCGGTCAACTGGCTGCGCGCCCACATGGACAACGCCGCTGCGCCGGTCGTGCTCGCCTCCACCCACGAGCGGGCGCTGGACATCGTCCCCCTCGACATCCTCCGCCAGCACGCCGTCGACGTGCCCGACGATCCGAGCGGCCTCTTCGGCTGACGAGCACGTAGCGGGGCTCACCACACGAGGGGCAGCTCCTGCGCGGAGCGGGGTATCGGGGTCCACTTCAGATCGGCGCCGGGTTCGACGCCGTAGTCG
>DATGKR010000163.1:0-10331 GCA_035294565.1 Acidimicrobiales bacterium
AGCACCCAGTTGATGGCCTCGGCCACGCCGGGGAGCTTTTGCACGTCGAGGGAGCGCAGCCGCTGCACGGCGGCGGCGACCTGCGCCGCCAGGGTCTGCGAAGCCGCCGGCACCCTGGCGCGGATGATGGCCGTTGTCCGCTGCACGTCGGGGTAGTCGATCCAGTGGTACAGGCATCGGCGCTTGAGCGCGTCGTGCAGGTCACGGGTGCGGTTCGACGTCAGGACCGCGATCGGCGGATGGGAGGAGCGGACGGTGCCGAGCTCCGGGATGGTCACGGTCGCTTCGCCCAGCAACTCGAACAGGAACGCCTCGAACTCGTCGTCGGCGCGGTCGATCTCGTCGATCAACAGGACCGCCGGGCGGGGTCCTCGATGCTCGACGGCCCGCAGCAGGGGCCTGGCGATCAGGTATTCGGGGCCGAACAGGTCGTCTTCGCTGAGGGTGCGGCCACCCGCCTCCGACACCTTTATCGCCAGAAGCTGACGGGGGAAGTTCCACTCGTAGAGAGCCTCCGCGGCGTCGATCCCCTCGTAGCACTGGAGCCGGATGAGAGGGGTTTCGAGCACATCGGCCAGCGCTTTGGCCGCCTCGGTCTTCCCGACCCCCGCCTCGCCCTCGAGCAGCAAGGGCTGTGGCAGGCGCGCCGCGCAGAACAGGGCGGTGGCGATTCCCTCGTCGGCGAGGTACCCGACGCTCTCGAGGGCGGACCGCATCCCCTCCGGTGAGGGGACGAGATCGGCGACGGTCGTCAAGGGCTGACTGGGTAGGCGCCCGGGTCGGCCAGGAAGGCCTTTTGACATCCCGGCCCGCAGAACCACACCGTCCGTCCGCCTGCGGCGGGGTCGGGATGGACGACGTGTAGCGCCTGGTCGGAGACCATCACAGACATTCCACACACGGGGTCGGTCTCGGTGCACACCCCGGCCACCAGCGGCCGTCCCGGGCGGGCGAGTCGCGGCTGTCCGGCCACGATCTCGGCGAGTATCGACAACGCGACCTCCTCCGCGGTCGCCGCCCCGATGTCCAGGCCGGCAGGGTAGCGGACCCGGGCTTTCATCTCGTCGCTGACCGGCAGCGCCGACACGACCGCGGCGCCCCGCTTGCGGCTGGCGACCAGGCCCACGTAGGCGACGCCCGCCTCTAGCGCCGCCACGAGCGGCTGCTCCTCGTTCCTGCCGTGCGAGGCCACCACCAGGGCCGCGGCGGGGGGTTCCAGCTGGCCGTCCCATGGTTCCATGGCGTAGCCGAGGGCGCGTCCCAGGGCCAACAAGGCGGCCGCGGTCGGCGAGTCGCCGGCCACGCGGACCAGCGGCGGGGGAAGCCACGGCTCGAGGAAGATCTCGAGTGTCCCTCCCGACAGGCACGGGTTGTGCACCACCTTCTTGCCCGGCTGGTCGGCTTCGAGACGGGGGGTGATCCGGAGCAGTACCGCCTCTCCGGTGGGCAGGGTTTCCAGCGAACGTTGGCGGACAGTTTCCTCGGCGCATTCACCACCGACGAAACCCTCGATCGTCCCGTCCCCGAGGACTATCGCCTCGTCCCCCGGCTTGGCCGAGGTGGGACGCTCGGCGCACACCACCCGGGCGTGGACGAAGGGGACTCTCGCTTCGCGCAGCTCAGCGGAGCGCTCGGAGAGGTCCTGGCGGATCATGCCCTGTGCCTGCTGGGTTCCTACTCGATCGCCAGGTCGGGTCGCAGGGGCCGCCCCTGCATGGCCCTCCAGGTGATCGCGGGCGTGAACGGCATGTCGGCCGTGCGGATCTGCAGGGCGTCGAGAATGGCGTTCACCACCGCGGCCGGCGAGCCCACCGTCGCCGACTCGCCGACGCCCTTGGTGCCGATGGGATGATGCGGTGACGGGGTGACCGTCTCGCCCAGCTCCCAGCTCGGGCACTCCATCGACGTAGGGAGCAGGTAGTCCATGAACGAGCCGCCCAGGTTGTTGCCGTCGCGGTCGAAGGCGATCACCTCCATGAGCGCCATGCCCACCCCGTCTGCGAGGCCGCCGTGGATCTGGCCCTCGACGATCATCGGGTTGATGCGCGGCCCGCAGTCATCCACCGCTACGAACCGGCGCACCTTCACCACCCCGGTCTCCGGGTCGACGTCCACCACGCAGATGTACGCCCCGAACGGGTAGGTGAGGTTCGGCGGGTTGTAAACGACAGAGGCGTCGAGATGCCCTTCTACGCCTTCGGGAAGCTCGAGGCTGCTGTGGGAGGCCATGGCGATCTCGGCGATCGTCTTCCCCTGCGAAGGGTCGCCCTTCACGTACCAGCGGCCGTGCTCCCATTCCAGGTCGTCCACGGAGCATTCGAGCGCGGTGGCGGCGACGATCCGCGCTTTGTCCTTGACCCGCTGGGCCGCCACGGCGGCCGCTGCACCGGACACGGGAGTCGAGCGCGACCCGTAGGTGCCGAGCCCGAAGGGGGTGTTGTCGGTGTCCCCGTGCAGCACCTCGATGTCCTCGGGGGGTATGCCGATCACGTGGGAAACGATCTGGGCGAAGGTGGTTTCATGGCCCTGCCCCTGGGTCTGGACGCTCAAACGGAGCTGCGCCTTGCCCGTAGGGTGGATCCGCAGCTCGCAGCCGTCGGCCATCCCCAGCCCCAGGATGTCCATGTGCTTGCGCGGTCCTGCGCCGACGCCCTCGGTGAAGAACGAGATTCCTATCCCCATGAGGGGCGCCGACGGGTCGGCGCCCGGCTCGGCCGCGGCAGCCCTCCGCGCGGCCTGCTCTCTGCGCAGCTCCTCGTAGCCGGCGATCCGCATGGCCTCCTGCAGCGCCCGGGGATAGTCGCCGGAGTCGTACACCCATCCGGTGGGGGACGTGTAGGGGAACTGCTCAGGACGCAGGAGGTTCTTCATCCGCAGCTCGGCCGGGTCCATCTGCAGCTCGAAGGCCAGGCAGTTCACCATCCGCTCCACCAGGTACACGGCCTCGGTGATGCGGAACGAGCAGGCGTAGGCGACCCCACCGAGAGCCTTGTTGGTGTACACCGCCGTCACCTTGCAGTGCGCCGCCGGGTAGTCGTAGGACCCGGTGAAGATGTGGAAGAAGCCGGCGGGGAACTTGGTCGGCTGGGCCACCCCGTTGAACGCTCCGTGGTCGGCGAGGACGTTTACCCGCAGCGCCAGGATCTTCCCGTCCCTCGTCGCCGCGATCTCGCCGTGCATGTGGTAGTCGCGGGCGAACGAGGTGGACATGAGGTTCTCGGAGCGGTCCTCGACCCATTTGACCGGGGCGCCGGTGACGATCGAACCGACGATGGAGAGCACGTAACCGGGGTATATGCCCACCTTGTTTCCGAAACCGCCGCCGATGTCCGGTGAGATCACCTGGATCTTCTGCTCGGGAAGACCCGCCACCAGCGCGTAGATCGTCCGGTGGGCGTGCGGGGCTTGCGTGGTGGTCCATATCGTCAGCTTGCCCGTGACCTTGTCCATGTGGGCCACCGAGCCGCACGTCTCCATGGGCGCGGGGTGGACGCGGGGGTAGATCATGTCCTCGGCGACGACCACGTCGGCCCGGGCGAACGCCTCGTCGCAGGCCTTGGCGTCACCGGCCTCCCAGTCGTAGATGTGGTTGTCGGTGCGGCCTTCGAGGTCGTCGCGGATCACCGGGGCGTCGGGGTCGAGGGCGCGCTTGGCGTCGATGACCGCCGGCAGCGGCTCGTACTCCACCTCGATCAATTCCAGGGCGTCGCGCGCCGAGTACTCGTCCTCGGCTACCACGAAGGCGACCTCCTGGCCCTGGAAGCGGACCTTGTCCGTGGCGAGCACCGCTGTGACATCCCCTGACAGAGTCGGCATCCAGGCCAGGTTGAGCGTCTCCAGGGTCTTCCCGGTTATCACCGCCTTGACCTTCGGGTGCGCCTCGGCGGCGCTCGTGTCGATCGAGACGAGCCGCGCGTGGGCGTACGGGCTGCGCAGTATCGCCCCGTGGAGCATGCCCGGCAGCACCACGTCGTCCACGTAGTGACCCTGGCCTCGCACGAACCGGACGTCTTCTTTGCGGAGCATGCGGCCGAAACCCAGCGGGTTGCCGGCGGGGCTCCTGGACTCGTCGGCGGTCGGTGCTGTCGCCGTCATACTGAGGCCTCCTGGGAAGAGACGGCCGCCCGGTGCTCAGCGGCCCAGCGGATGGCTCGGACGATGTTCTCGTAGCCGGTGCAGCGGCACAGGTTCCCCGAGATGGCCTCGCGGATGGTGGCCTCGTCGGGGTCGGGGTCGCGGTCTAGAAGCGCCCGGGCGGTCATCATCATTCCGGGTGTGCAGAACCCGCACTGCAGCCCGTGCTCCTCCATGAATCCCTGCTGGACCGGGTCCAGGTCGTCGCCGTGGGCCAGGTCCTCGACAGTACGAACCTCGTGGCCGTCCGCCATCGCGGCCAGGGTGGTACAGCTCTTCACCGGCAGGCCGTCGAGCCACACCGTGCACGCCCCGCAGTTGGACGTGTCACATCCCCAGTGGGTGCCGGTCAATCCCAGCGTGTTGCGGAGGTAGTGGACCAGCAGCAGCCGGGGCTCGACGTCGGCCCCGGTCTCGGTCCCGTTCACCCTTATGGACACGCGCATCACGCCGCCTCCCCTCGGGCCCGGGAGACCGATCTGGACAGAGCCCGGGCCACCAGCACTCCGACCAGGTGACGTTTGTAGTCGACCGGTCCGCGCTGGTCGGCCGACGGGTTGCACAACTCGGCGCAGGTCGAGGCGGCCGCTTCGATCGCGTCCTTCGACGGGGGGGCGCCCCGCAGCGCGTCCTCTGCTTCGGGGCAGGTGAAGTGCCGGGCGCCGACGGCAGTGAGCCCGATCCCCACGTCCGAGATGGTGCCGTCGCCATCCATCTGGACAAAGGCGCCGGCCGCCGCGATCGACCAGTCCCCGGCGCGGCGCTCAACCTTCTCGTAGACGCTGCCCGTGCTCGTCCTGATGGGAACACGAACTTCAACGAGGATCTCAGCGTCGCCGACGGCGGTCTCGTAGGGGCCGACATGGAAGTCCCGGAGGTCGACGGTACGCGTCCCCTGCTGCGACCGGATGACGGCTGTCCCTCGCAGAGCGGCGAACACCGCCGACAGGTCCTCCGACGGATCCGCCTGGCAGAGCGACCCTCCGACCGTGCCCCGGTTGCGCACGATCGGGTCGGCGATCACCCGCTCCGCTTCGGCGAAGATCCGGTAGTGCTCTGCCAGCACTGGAGAGGCGAGAACCTCGGCATGGCGGGTCATTGCGCCGATCGCTATCTCGGCACCCTCGACCCGGATGTAGTCGAGGTCGGAAAGCCCGTTGATGTCTATGAGGGTCTCCGGGCGGGCCAGCCTGAGTTTCATCATGGGCAGGAGGCTGTGTCCGCCGGCGACCAGCCGGGCTTCGGGTCCGTGACGGCCCAAAAGCGCGATCGCCTCGTCGACGCTGCTTGCCCGCTCGTACTCGAACGGTGCCGGTACCTGCATAGGCGCACCCCCCGTGCATGAGGGCCGCGGTGGGGCTTCGCGGCTCATCAGATCCTCTCCCGGTCCGGGCGCCACGTCAACGGGCCGATAAGCGATCCCTTATCCGGCGGTGATAAGACCTCTGGAGGTGACCCTGACACAACTGGAGGCCTTCGTGATGGTGGCCAGGCTCGGTTCGGTGACGGCGGCGGCCAAAGCCCTGGGGGTGAGCGAACCGGCCGTATCGGGCGCTCTCGCCGCCTTGCGCCAGCAGTTGGGCGACCCGCTGATCGCGAGGACACCGGCGGGGATGACCCTCAGCCCTGGGGGGCAACGCTTCGTGCCGATCGCTTCGCAGATCGTCGGTCTCGCCGCGGAAGGCCATTCGGCGATCCGCCAGGCTCAAGGGGCCCCGGCCCGAATCCGGGTCGCCGCATCGTCGACCGTTGCGGAGTTCGTGGCGCCACCTTTGATGGCGGCGTTCTCGGCGCGCTACCCGAACATCGAGACCTCGGTGGGTCTCTCCGAGTCGGCCGAGATGCCGGCGCTCCTGCACGACCGACTGGCCGACGTGTGCTTCGGACCGCACCTGAAGGGGGAAGCGGCCGCGGGGCTCGTCTCGGAGCCGATGATGCGCTACGGCCTGATCGTCGTGGCGTCGCCGGAGCATCCGCTCGCCGGCGTGAGCGGAGTCCGCTGGCAGGCTCTCGCCGCGGAGGACTGGCTGGTCGACCCGTCCGGAATGGATCCCTCCAGCGAGATCGGCATGCTCATGACCCATCTGCACGTCCCTGCCGAGAGGGTGCAGGTGTTCCCCAACCAGGCGGCCGCCTGGTCCGCCGCGGAGCAGGGGCTCGGAGTTGCGCCGGCCATCGCCCACCTCGCCAGCCCACACATCGAACGCGCCGTGCTCTGCAGGCTCGACGTGGTGTCGACCCCCGTTCAGCTCCTGTGGTACGCGAGCGCCCTCCCCGCCGAGCGCCGGACGCCGGCGGTGGCCGCCCTCATGCGATTCCTCACGACCCCGGAGGCGATGCAGAGCATGCACCGAAGCGACGGGCGCGTACCCGCCAGCCGCTTCAGGCCGCCGGTGTACGTGACCCTTTGGAGCTGACCGGCCCCGGCACCGGGCTAGCCGTGAGCGGGTGGACGGCGAGCTGTCAGTACCGCTCCATGAGCCGATGGCGGTCGGCGAAGGCCCGCTCGCGCAGATCAGCGGGCACGCCGGCGCGCTCGAGCAGCTCGTCGATCGCCGCCCACGTGTCCTGGCGGACCCACCCCGGGCAGGCGGCGAGGCGGTCGGCGGCGGACAGCGGGTAGGGGTAGCCGGGAAAGGCGGCGTCGTCGCACACGGCGCAAAGGTGTCCCAGCACCCGCTCTGGTTCGACCGAGGCGGGCAGGTCGACCCTGAACGCGAAGCGCGCGTCGGGGTCGAGGCGGGCCACGACCACCTGCGAGTAGGAGGAGCGCGCCACTGGGACCCACCACCGGGCGCGGGCACCGATCGTTTCCGCAGCCTGGCGCTCGAGGACCCCCAAGAGCGGGGCCCCGCCCCACGAGAGCGCCGTGTGCTTGGTGACCCCCGCCAACACGACCCCCGCCTCCTCCGCCTGGTCGAGCAGGTGGGCGAGCCAGTTGGGGTCGAGCCTCCAGTCCGGCTCCAGGTCGCCGTCGACCAGGACGACCGACGCGGGGGAGGCCTCCGCGACGCACGCCGCGGCGGCGGTCCACTCGCCCCACTCGCGGAGGAGGTTGACGTCGAGCGTGCATCCGTCCTGGACGGGGGCGTCGAGGACCGTTCGGGGCGCGACCGGGCCGAGCAGCCACGCGTTCAGCGGCGACTGCTCCTCCAAGGTGCAGGCGCCGCCGGACCAGCACACCCGCGCCGAGCGGGTGACGTAGACCTGGAAGCAGCGGGCGTCGGCCACCAGCGCCTGTCCCCCGTCGACCGCCCACACCTCCCCGTCGGGAGACGCCGGCTCGAGAGGGTGTATCGACAGGGACGGCTCGAACACGAGCGAGGACCCCTCCCCTTGGAGACCCTGCGGCGAGCCCGGCGAGCCGGAGAGGAGCCGCGCGAGGGCCGCCGCGACCGCTTCGAGTGACGAGGGGTGCGCCCGGGGCTCCATGGGGGAAGAATGTAGGTATGCCGAGGGCGATCTGGAGCGGATCGGTGAGCTTCGGCCTCGTCAACGTCCCTGTCAAGTTGACCACGGCCACGTCTCCCAAGGACGTCCGCTTCCACCAGCTGCACGACGCCGACGGAGGGCGGATACAGCAGAAGCGGGTCTGCTCGATCGACGGGGAGGAGGTCGCCTACGAGCACATCGTCAAGGGCTACGACATCGGCGGCGGTCGCTACGTGCTCGTCGAACCGGAGGAGCTGGCGGCGATCGACGTGGACGCGACCCGCAACATCGACATAGAGGAGTTCGTCGACCTGTCGGAGATCGACCCCATCTTCTTCGAGAAGTCGTACTACCTGGTGCCCGACGGACGCGCCGAGAAGCCCTACGCCCTCCTGGCGGAGACGATGCAACGCTGCGGCAAGGTCGCCCTCGGCAGGTTCGTACTTCGCACTAAGCAGTACCTGGCGGCCCTGCGGGCGCGCGACGGCGTGCTGGTCCTCTCCACGATGCTCTTCGCCGACGAGGTCGTCGACCCCGCCGAGCTGGAGGTTCCGAGAGCCTCCGAGACCGCCCCGACCAAGCGGGAGCTGGACATGGCGGCGCAACTGGTCGAGTCGTTGTCCGCGCCGTTCGACCCGGGCAAGTATCACGACGATTACCGGGAGAAGGTGCTGGCTTTGATCGAAGCCAAAGCAGAGGGCGAGGCCATCGCCCAGCCCGAGGCCGCTGCCGAGCCGGCCCCCGTCGTCGACCTCATGGCGGCGCTGGAGGAGAGCCTCGCCCGGGCCAGGCGCTCCGCTTGAGAAGCAGCCCGAGAAGCTCCTGGGGGCGGTGCTGAGGGTCCCGCCGCGTCAGAAGCTGATGGCGGACAGCTCCGGGTACCACTGCCCGGCGTGTTCGACCGCCGCCTTCCAGCGTTGGCGTCCGGGGTCGCGGCCGCTCGGCTCGACAACCCGCTTCGGCGACCACGCTTCAGCGATCTCCTCGGTGGAGGCCCAGGCACCGGTCGCCAGCCCGGCCAGGTAGCCCGCGCCCAGCGCCGTCGCCTCCAGCTCGGGGGACACCTCGATGGGCCGGTCGCAGGCGTCGGCCAGGGCTTGGACGAACACGGCGTTCGCCGACATGCCCCCATCGACGCGGAGGGTGGGCACCGTCAGGTCGTTGTCGGCTTCGACCGCCTCCAGCAGGTCTGCGCCGCTGTGGGCGACGCCTTCCAGCACCGCCCTCACCAGGTGGGCGGACGTGGTGCCTCTGGTGAGGCCGAACACCGCCCCGCGCGCCCCGAAATCCCACTGCGGCGTGCCCAGGCCGAGCAGGGCGGGCACCATGACCACCCCCCCGGTGTCGTCGCAGCCCGCCGCGACGGCCTCGGAGGCGGCGGCGTCGGGGAGCAGCCCCAGGTCCGAGACGAGCCAGTCGACGGCCGAGCCGGCCGTGAGCATCAGCGCCTCACTGCCCCAGGTGACGGTCCCGGCTCGGCGCCAGGCGACTATCGGGAAGCATCCGCGGGGGGTGCGGCCCGACGCGGGCGGGGAGGAGCCGAGGCAGACGTCGAGCATGCCTCCGGTGCCGAAGGTCGCCTTGGCCAGCCCCCGGCGGGTGCAGCCCTGGCCGACCAGGGACGCCTGCTGGTCGCCGACCAGCGAGCACAGCGGGGGGGTGCCGGGGAGGGCCGTGGCGACGGCGAGCGCGCCGGTCGAGTCCACGATCCGCGGAAGCGACTCTTCCCGGAGACGCAGGGCGGCGAGGGCGTCGGCCCTCCACCCGCCGCTCGCAGGGTCGTATAGCCCGGTGACGGCGGCGTTCGTCGCGTCGGTGATGTGCTCGGCGCCACCTGTCAGGTTCCAGGCGATCCAGGAGTCGACGGTGCCGAGCTTGAGGTGGGCGTCGTGGTCGTCGAGCTGGGAGGCCAGCCAGGCGTACTTGGTCGCCGACTCGCTCGGGGAGAAGCGGAACCCTTCGGCTTGCAGCTCCAGGCAGGTGCCAACCGTCCGCAGGTCCTGCCAGCCGAGACCCGGCCCGACCGGCCTTCCGCTCTTTGCGTCCCAGGCGACGGCCGAGGCCCGTTGCGCGGTGACGCCGACGGCGTCGACGCCTCCCCCGGCCGCCGCAGCCACCTCGGCCGCGACGTCCAGGGCCGCCTCCGCCATCGCCGCCGGGTCGAACTCGACGAGGCCGGCGGCGGGGACGTCGGGAGGCAGCGGCCGGCGCCTAGCGAGGTCCACGGAACCGTCGGGGCGCACGAGGACGGCCCGGACGCTGCTCGTGCCCACGTCGACGACCAGGATGCTCATCAGACGCCGCCCGCCGTTGCGGTGCCGCCCCCGTCCCCGGCGCTGGGGACAGCGGGGAGGTCCCGGGGGCCGGACACAGCGGGGAGGTCCCGGGGGCCGGGCACAGCGGGGAGGTCCCGGGGGCCGGGCACAGCGGGGAGGTCCCGGGGGCCGGGCACAGCGGGGGGGTCCCCGAAGGGGCTGGGAAGGCCGAGCTTGCCCGGGTTGAGGATGCCGTGGGGGTCGAGCGCCGACTTGAGAGCGGCGAGGACGTCGAAGGCGGGGCCGAGATAGGACCGCATGTACCCGCCTCGGTTGAGGCCCACCCCGTGGTGGTGGGAGAGAGCGCCGCCACGGTCGAGCGTCGCGCCCGTCACGGCGTCGTACGCCTCCCGGTAGTAGCGCTCGGGGTCGGCGCTGCGCCCGGCGAAGGTGAAGTACAGGCAGGCGCCGTCGGTGTAGGAGTGGGACAGGTGGGCGGATGCTGCGATC
>DATGKR010000164.1:0-2124 GCA_035294565.1 Acidimicrobiales bacterium
ACCCGCACGCCCTGCGCTCCTTCCCGCGCACGCCCCGAGCGCGCCGCCGAACCTGCTCAACGGCCTCCACGGCCCCGGCAAACTCCAGACCCGTGGTCCAAGCCCAAGAGCCCGTCAGCGCGGTGGATGCAGTCGCAGCGCCACCTCGTTGGCCAGGAGCCGCCCGCGTGGCGTGAGCACCGCACGGCCCCCTGGTTCAAGGGCCACCAGCCCGTCGAGTGCACATCCGCCGGCCACCCCGGCACACGCGAGCCCACATCCGCCGGCCAGGCTTGCAGCGGGCACGCCTCGCCGGGTGCGCAGGGCGAGCTGCAACGCTTCCATCTCACCCGTCAGGGGATCCACGTCCTCCCCTGCAGCCTCGGTGGGCGAGCCTGCTGCGACGAGGCGGATGTAGCGGTCAGGAGTGCGGACGTTCCACCACCGCCGGGCCCAGCCTGTGGCCGGATCGATCCGGTGGGAGTGGGCGGCGCATCCGATTCCCAAGTACTCGCCTCGGTCCCAGTAAAGCTGGTTGTGCCGGCACTCCGAGCCCAGACGCGCCCAGTTGGAGATCTCGTACCATTCCAACCCGGCGTCGGTGAGGATCTCCTCGGCGAGGAGATAGCGTTCTGCTTGAAGGTCAGGGTCAGGGTGGCGGTGAGGTTCGGCGGCGAGTGGCGTGCCAGGCTCGACGGTCAACGCGTACGCGCTCACGTGACTCGGAGGTGGGTCAAACGCCAGCACTGCACGAAGCGTGGCTTCCCAGTCGGCCGTCGTCTCCGCCGAGGCGCCGAAGATCAGGTCGACGCTGTAGGAGCCTCCGAACCCGGCGGCACCGGCAGCGACCACCGCTCGCCGTACCGAGTCCGGGTCGTGGCGTCGGCCGAGCGAGGCGAGCACCCGGGGATCCATGGACTGCACCCCGAACGACAGCCTGGTCACCCCGGCCGAGCGGTAGCCGCGCAGCTTGGGTAGATCGACGGTCTCAGGGTTGCACTCGACAGTGACCTCCGCAGCCTCGGCGAGGGGAACCGTCTCGAGCATCCTCTCCAGTTGTCCGGGCGACAGGAGCGAAGGGGTCCCCCCACCGAAGAACAACGAAGTCGCCAGTGGACCGCCGTCGAGCTCCCGGCGCGCGGCCGAAGCACATGCCTCGAGGTAGTCGTCGGCGAGGTACCAGCGATCGGTCCACGTGGCGAACGCGCAGTAGTCGCAGCGGGTGGTGCAAAAAGGGACGTGCACATAGATGCCGAAGGCCATGGGCTACCTACAATCTTGCCGGTGAGGGTGGTCGAAGAGGAGTTCCGCTACGACCACCCGCCGTCGGCGGTCTTCGACCTGGTCGGCTCCGGCCGGTTCCAAGTGGAGCTCCTTGCTGAGCTTGGAGGCCAGGACCCGGAAGTCCTCGAGGAATCCCATACACCCTCAGGGGGCCTTCTCGTGGTCACCCGCCTGCGGACGGGGGTGGAGTTTCCGGGCTTCGCTCGCAAGATCGTCCCTCCCGACACCGCCGTGACCCACACCTACGAGTGGGGGCCTCCCCTGGCCGACGGCACGGTCGCCGGCACCTGGTCGACCGAGATCAAAGGCGCGCCCCTCCTCATCGGAGGTACCACTGCGATCCGCCCGGAAGGCGATGGCGCGGTCCACCTCTACAAGGGGCAGATCAAAGCGTCGGTCCCGGTGATAGGAGGCCGCCTCGAGGTGTTCGCCCTCGACAATTTGAGGAGGGACCTGGCGCACTCGGCCCGCTTCATCGCCGACCGCCTGGACGTCGGCTGACCACAACGGCGAGCGTCTCGGGCTGACCACAAAATCCCCGAGCCGACCACGACGATCCCCCGGCTGCCACGAGCGCCCCCCGGCCTTCAGCGGGAGTCCTGCTGCACCCCGGCAACGATCCCCCAGCGCAGCGCCGAGAGGATGACACCGGCAGCCACCGCGGCGGTCTCCGTTCGCAGGACCGTGGACGCCAACCGGACCGTCGCCGGGTTCGCCGCCGACCCGGCCCCCGCCGCCGACCCGACCCCCGGGGCCGACCCACACGACCCAGACGACCCACACGACCCAGACGACCCACACGACCCAGACAACCCGGCCTTCCCGACAGCAGCCAACTCCGCCGGCGCCCACCCCCCCTCC
>DATGKR010000165.1:0-7515 GCA_035294565.1 Acidimicrobiales bacterium
GCAGGTAGCCGAGGGTCCCGTAGGAGTTGGGGAAACCGTAGAAAAGGTCTCGGTGCTCGCCTTCGCGGCGAGCGGTGACCACCTCGCCGGCGCCGGTGAGGATGTCCATCTCGAGCACCGACTCGTGGGGCATGCCGCTGCGGAACGAGGTGCTCTCTATGCCGAGCCCGGTGATCGCGCCGCCGAGGGTTATCGTTTTGAGCTCGGGCACCACCAGCGGCATGAGGCCGTAGGGGAGAAGGGCGTCCACCAGGTGCTCGTAGGTGGTCATGCCGGACACGTCGGCGGTGCGGGCGGCGGTGTCGACGTCGAGCACCCCGTCGAAGCCGGAGACGTCCAAGCCGCCTCGGGCCGCCGCGCGCGGCCGGAACAAGTTCGACGTCTTCTTGGACAGGCGCACGGGACGGTCGGGCGGCAGGGCGGCGTAGGCGGCGCGAAGCTCGGAGACCCGACGGCGATGCTCCGCCCACCCCGGGGACGCGACGCCAGCCGGGCCGCCCCCTCCTCCGGGCGACGCGACGCCAGCCTGGCCGCCCCCCCCTACTCCGGGCGACGCGGGGCCGGGACGGCCGCCGGACCGGCCCTGCGGCTGAGTTTCGGCCAGCGCCATAGCGCGCCAACATACCCGCCTCCGACGGGCGCTCCCGCCGGTCGTGCCACCATGGGGCGCGTGCCACAGGGTCGATCGCGCCACCCCCGGCCCGCCAGCGGTGACGTCAGGCGGCCAGCCGACGTGGTCGTCGCCGGCGCCGGCCCGGGCGGCGCCGCGGCCGCTCTCACCCTGCGCAGGCTGGGCCACCGGGTAGTGCTGGTCGACAAGGCGGTCTTCCCCCGCGACAAGTGCTGCGGGGACGGACTCACCGCCGCCGCCCTGCGCAGGCTCGAGCGGCTCGGCCTTCGCCCAGAGGACGTCGCGTCCTTCCAGCCCGTCGAGGAGGCGGTGGTCGTCTCGGCGGGAGGCAGACAGGTGTCACTGCCGCTGCCGGCAGGCTCGCTGTTCGCCGCGTCGGCGCGTCGCGCCGACCTGGACGCGGCGCTGGTCGGCCTGGCGCGCCAAGCGGGGGCGGAGGTCCTCGAGGGGCGGGCGGTGACCGCGGTGCGGGCGGCCCCGGCCGCCCGCGACAACGGGACGGCACACCAGCCCCCACCGGCCGGTGTGCGGGTGTCGCTCGACGATGGCACCAGCATCGAGGCGGCGTACGTCGTGGCCGCCGACGGCGCGTGGTCGCCAGTGCGACGCTCGCTGGGCTTGACGCCGCCCGGCTACCTGGGAGACTGGCAGGCAGGCCGCCAGTACTTCGAGGGGGTGGGGCCCGAGGGGCGGAAGCTCTGGGTGTGGTTCGAGCCGGACATGATCCCCGGGTACGCCTGGTCGTTCCCGCTCCCCGGCGGCGCGGCCAACGTCGGTTACGGCGTGCTGCGCCCCATCAAAGGACGCCTCCGCGGCCAACCCCCCGACTGGTCCGAACGGCCTCGCGTCGCCGCCGTCCTTGGACCCTCGGCCCGCCCATCGGGCCCCTGGCGGGCGTGGCCCATCCCCGCCCGGATAGGCCGGGCTCCCCTGTCGGGCCTTTCGGGGCGCGTGCTGTTCGTCGGCGACGCCGCCGGGGCGTGCGACCCGATGACAGGCGAAGGCATAGCCCAGGCGATGGAGACCGCCGAGATGGCAGCCAGGGCGATCGCCGCCGCAGGTCCTGCCCAGCCGGAAGGTGCCGCGCGGCGATACCGGCGTGAGGTGCTGACCGGAATGGCGGTGGACGACTTGTTGTCGCGACTTTTGTGCTGGGTGCTGGCCCGACCGGGCGGCTCGGACCGGGCTCTTGCCCTGGTCGACCGCTCGGGCTGGACGCGGGGCAACTTCGCCCGGTGGATGTTCGAGGACTACCCCCGGGCTGTCCTCGCCACGCCGCACCGCTGGCACAGGCGACTCTTCTCCAGCCCCGGCGCCTATGCCGGCTGCGAGCAGCCGGGTTGGCCGGGTTCGGGCGCTCCTCGCTAGCGTGCCGGGCCATGTCTGAAATCGGTTTCGACGGGAAGGTAGCGATCGTCACCGGGGCGGGTGGGGGCCTGGGCAGGTCCCACGCCCTGCTCCTCGCCAGCCGCGGCGCCCGGGTGGTGGTCAACGACCTGGGCGGCTCGGTCTCCGGCGAGGGCGCCGACAAGGGTCCCGCGGAGACGGTGGCGCAGGAGATCCGCGACGCCGGCGGTGAGGCCGTTTCCGACGCCAACAGCGTCTCGACCCCCGAGGGCGGCGAGGCGATAGTCCAGACGGCCCTCGACGCCTACGGGCGGATCGACATCGTCGTGAACAATGCCGGCATCCTCCGCGACAAGACCTTCCACAACATGACCCCCGACCTGCTCGGGCCGGTCATCGACGTGCACCTGAAGGGCGCCTTCTACGTGACCCGCCCGGCGTGGGTCAAGATGCGCGAGCAGGGTTACGGCCGGGTGGTCAACACGTCGTCCAACTCCGGGATCCTCGGCAACTTCGGCCAGACCAACTACGGCGCGGCGAAGATGGGCCTGGTCGGCCTCACCCGGGTCCTCGCGGCCGAGGGCGCCAAGCACAACATCAAGGCCAACGCCATCGCCCCCCTCGCCCGAACCAGGATGACCGAGGAGCTGATGGGCGACGCCGTCGCCAAGCTGGACCCCGAGCTCGTCTCTCCCGTGGTCGCCTGGCTGGCGCACGAGGACTGCCCGGTCAGCGGCGAGGTCTACACCGTCGGCGGGGGGCGGGTCGGCCGCTTCTTCATCGGGATGACCCGCGGCTACTACAACCCGAAGCTGACCGTCGAAGACGTCCGCGACCACTGGTCGGAGGTGCGCGACGAGACCGGCTATACGGTGCCGTCAGGCCCGGGGGACGAGTTCGCCCTGCTGTTCAAGATGATGCAGGAAGGCGCCTAGGCGACCAGCGGCGCCCGGTGGCGGAGCTCCCAGCGACGCCCGCCGCCGGCCATGACCCACACCTCCTCAGCCCGGCAATGCAAAGGCAGGCGTGCTGCCAGTTCCCGGGCGATGCGGTCGAGCTGCTCCGCCTCGCCGTCTTGAGCCACCGTCAGGTGGGGGACGACGTCGTCGAACTCGTTCTCCCACGGCGGGGTGCCGAAGCGGGCGGCGAGGCGGTTGGTCAGCTCGAGGAACGGCTGGGCGGGTTCTGGCGCCAACCACAGCACGCGCCGGCCGAACCATTCGACGCGCGCCAGGTCGAAGTCGAAGGCCTTGGAGTCGGCGAGCTCGGCGTCTAAGGCGTCGAGGTCGGCCGGGCGTATCGAGTCGGGCCGCAGCCAGGGCACCACCAGGGTTATGTGGGCCGGCACGCCGGCCGCAGCGACCGGGTCGTGCGCCAGACGCCAGCGGCCGACCACCGCGTCCGCTTCTGGGACCGGGACCAGGACTGCGCTCTGGAAGCGGCCGCTGCTCGTGCCGACGCCGGTCACGCCGCAAAACTACCCGGAGGAGAACACCTCGGAGAGGAGTGTCGGCACGGCCACCTCCAGCTGGTCGTAGGTGCAGCTGGCCGGGTCCCTGTCGGGCCTGAAGCGACGGAAGCGCGCGGTGTGGCGGAGACGGCGCCCTTGCAGGTGCTCGAAGGCGGCCTCCACCACCAGCTCGGGGCGGAGCAGCTCGAAGCTCAGGTCCTTTTCGGCGTTCCACCGGCTCCCTCCGCCGGGGGGCCGGCCGCCGCCGTCGATCACCGCGGACCAGGCGGCCCAGGGGTGCTCCTGCGGGTCGCGGAAAGGGGCCAGCTCGCCGACCAGCTCGCGCCGGCGGGCGGCGGGGAAGGACCCGATGACCCCGACGTGGCGCAGCTCGCCGCCGTCGTACAGGCCGAGCATGAGCGACCCCACCGCCGAGCGGTCCGCCCGGTACCAGCGGAACCCGCCGACGACGAAGTCCCCCGTCCTCTCGTGCTTCACCTTCACCATCACCCGGCGGTCCTCCAGGTACGGCAGGTCGCTCCCCTTGGCGACCACCCCGTCGAGCCCGGCCCCCTCGAAGCGGTGGAACCAGTCGAGCGCCACTTGCGGGTCGGAGGTGAGGGGGGTCAGGTGAAGGGGGGGCCGGACGCCCCCGACCAGCTCCTCCAGTCGCCGCCTCCTTTTGGAAAAAGGTGATCCTCTCAGGTCCTCGTCCTCTTCGGCTAGCAGGTCGAATGCCACGAAGCTCGCCGGCGTCTGGCGCGAGAGCAGCTCAACGCGGGATTGCGCCGGGTGGATGCGCTGGGACAGGGCGTCGAAGTCCAGTCCGCCCGGCCCGGCGACGACGACCTCCCCGTCGAGCACGCAGCGCTCGCCGAGCTGTTCGCGCATCGCCGCGACCAGCTCGGGGAAGTACCGGGTGAGTGGCCTGCCGTTGCGGCTGCCGAGCTCGACCTCCTCGCCGTCGCGGAAGGCTATGCAGCGGAAGCCGTCCCACTTCGGCTCGTACACGTAGTCGCCGACTGGCACCTCGGCCGCCGAGCGGGCCAGCATCGGGGCCACGGGCGGCATCACGGGCAGGTCCACCCCGCCGATGCTAGGGGTCCGCCCCGCGGCGCAGCTCTGCCGCGATCCGCCTCGGCAGCTCCCGCCGGCGGATCTCCTCCAACGGGACGGGCAGGGCGAGCGACCAGTTGGGCCACGACCCGCCGGTGGTCCCGGGCATGTTGGGCCGCTCCTCCACCCCCAGGGCGTCGTCGAGCGAAGCGCACAAAAGGGCGCAAGGCGCCCGGGCCAGGTCCCTGTAGACGCCGGCGATCACCTCCTCGACCGGGTCCCCCGGGGCGGCGCCGGCGCGCTCGAGCAGCTTGTTGCGCAGGGCAGCCGAGGAATCCTCGTTCGGCTCCATGCCCAGGCGCCGCTGGGCGTCGAGATCGGAACCGGTGTGCACGCCGGCGACGGTCGGCAAATCGTGGGTGGTGACGGCCCCCAGCGCCGCCTCCGGCCAGGCGGCGGGGTCGGACTCCTCGAACCACCACACCCGGTACGAGCAGACCTGCCGGGCGGCGAGCTCGCGCCGAACCTCGTCCTCGACGGTGCCGAGATCTTCGCCGACCACGAACGCGCCCGCCCGGTCCGCCTCGAGGGCGAGGATGTTCAGCAGGTCCTCGTGGGGATAGCGCACGTACACCCCCGAGCGGGCGTCGCCGCCCTCGGGGACCCAGTACAGGCGGAACAGCCCCATGACGTGGTCGACGCGCAGGCCGGCCCCGTGCCGGAAGCCGGCGCGCAGCGCCTCGACCCAGGGCTCGTAGGCCGCCCGGCGCAGCCGCCAGGGGTCGAAGGGCGGCAGTCCCCAGTCCTGGCCGAGGGTGTTGAACTCGTCGGGGGGCGCCCCCACCCGCATGCCCGGGGCGAAGCTGTCCTGCCAGATCCACGAGTCGGGGCCGCTCGGGTCGACGCCCACGGCGAGGTCGGTGACGACGCCCAGGCGCTGCGAGGCGGCGGCCAGCTGGCGATCGAGGATCCACTGCAGCCAGGCGTGGTAGCGGACCCGTCCCCTCCGCTCGGCGGCGAACGACGTCACCGCCGGCCCTGACGGGTGGCGCAGCCCGGCCGGCCAGTCCCGCCAGCCCGCCCCGTGCTCCTCGGCGATGGCGCAGAACGACGCGAACAGCTCCAACGGCCGGCCCCTCTCCGCCCGGAAGGCCTCGAACCCGGGGTCGCCGGCGCTGAGCGGGTGGAGCCGCTCCAGCGCCGCCGACTTGAGCCCCCAGGCGGCGTCCCGATCGATGAGGCGCCGGTCGTTGAGGCTGCGCCCGGCGGCGGCGAGCTCGCCCAGGCCGGGAAGCGCCTCTGCGCCGGGCACGTCCTCGACGGCGATGTAGAGCGGGTTGGTGAAGCAGCGGCTCCCCGGGTAGTAGGGGCTCGGCTGCTGGGGCACGGTGGGCGTCGGGGCGTGGAGGGGGTTGACCAGCGTGAAGCCGGCGCCCTCCCCCGCCGCCCAGCTTCCCAGCTCGCCCAGGTCGCCGAGGTCGCCGACCCCCCAGCTCCGTTTTGTCCTCGTCGCATACAGCTGCGCCGAGAAGCCCCATCGGCGCCCCCGGGGCCTCGGCACTACGCCCGGGCCGACGATCAGGCGGATCGGCTCGCCGCCGCCGTCGGGCTGGAAGCGGTGGTAGCCCGAGGGCAGGTCGGCAGACAAGCGGGTCTCGCCGCCCTGCTCGAGCAGAACCACGCCTGGGCCGAGCGACGGCGGGGCCCCGCCGGGACGCACGGTGACCGCTGCTGGCGGCGGCGGCTCGCCTTCGGCCCCCATCGCTTCGAGGACGGCCTCTACCGCCTCAACCGGCGCCTCGCGCCATGCGCCGGTGACGTCGTGGAAGCCGCGGCACACGCCCCAAAGCTCGGGGTCGGCGCTCAAGGGGGCGTACCTTTGTGCGGGTGCGCGCGCTGGTTGAGCCGGCCGGCAGCCGTGTGCTGTTCGGGACGTCGTCGTGGGCGGACCGCAGCCTTGTCCAAGCAGGGACTTTCTACCCGAGGCGGACCATGAAGGCGCGCGATCGCCTGGCCTTCTACGCAGGGCGCTTCCCTCTCGCCGAGGTTGCTGCCACCTACCGCTTCCCCCCGACGCCCGAGCTCGCTGCGCAGTGGGCGGAGAGGACCCCCGACGGCTTCGTTTTCGACGTGCGGTCCTGGTCGCTGCTCACCTGGGCGCCGGCGCTGCCCGACTCGCTGTGGGCGGACCTGCACGGCGCCGTACCCCCCCGCCTTCGCGATCGCCGCCGCCTCTACGCTTCGCATCTGACGGCCGAGGCCCTCGAGGAGTGCTGGGCGCGCTTCGCCCACGCTCTCCGCCCCCTCGTCGAGGCGGGGCGCATGGGGGCGGTGGTCTGCCAGTTCCCGCCTTGGTTCACCCCGCGGCCCGAGACGTGGGCCGAGCTGGCCCTCCTCCCCGGCCGGCTTCCCGGCCACCGCGTGGCGGTGGAGCTGCGCAGCCCACGCTGGTTCGAGGGAGAGTCGTGCGAGCCCACCCTCGAGTGGCTGGAGGACCACGGCCTCGCCCTGGTGTGCGTTGACGGCCCGCCGGCGGGCCCGGAGGTGGTGGCGGCGACCGCGGAGGTGGCGGTTGTCAGGCTGGCCGGCCGTCGGCAGGTGGACGGCGAGCCGTGGCGGTCCCCCTACCGCTACAGCGAGGAGGAGCTCGCCGGCTGGGTGGGGCGCATAGCCGACCTCGCCGCCTCCTGCCCCGAGGTGCACGTCCTCTTCGACAACTGCTGGGGCTCCGACGCCGTCGACAACGCCGCCCGCCTGGCAGAGCTGGTCCGGGACGGCGTCGGCGCCGACGCTCCTCGCTCGCTTCCCTGACCCCCTTGTTGCCGGATAGCCGTCCCGGTCGTGCCGGAATCCCGGCTGTGTCGCTGTGTGGTCGTTGCCGGCGCCCCGGCTGAATCGCTGTGCGGTCGTGCCGGCGCCCCGGCTTGCGGCAAGCTCTCCTGCGATGGTCGACTTCGAGAAGAGATGGGTGGAGGGCGCCGGCGGCGTGAAGCTGGCGGTGCACCACCTCGGCGGGGACGGGCCGCCGCTC
>DATGKR010000166.1:0-3351 GCA_035294565.1 Acidimicrobiales bacterium
CCTCCCCGCAGATCGGGCAGTCGTCGCGGGCCTCGTCGCCGACCTGGCGTGCCGCCCTCAGCAACTCCGGGTGGGCGTCGCACACGTCCAGCCTCGACAACCTCCCGCGCCGGTACTCCCGCACCACGGCGTTGCGCGCCAGGCGGTAGTCCACCTGACCCGAGGAGACGGTGCCCTCCCCGGCTCCGCGTAGTGCCTCGGGACGCAAGCTCATCGCACCCGCACCATACCCGCGCGGGTGCCCCTCGGGTCGGGTCGCGGCTGTGCCGGTCGCTTCGCCTCGCTTAATGGGCTCGGCTCGGGTCGCGCTGTGCGGGTCGCTCCCCCCGGCGTAGCGGGGTCCGCTGGGGTCGGGCTTGTGTCGGCTGGGGTCGTGCTTGTGCCGGCTCGGGTTGGTTTGGGGTCTTTGGTGTCTTCTCCCCGTCGATATATCGATCCGATACATCGGCTGCTATGATGATCGGATCATGCTGGAAATGGCCATCCTCGGGTTGCTCAAAGAGCAGGAGCTGCACGGCTACGAGCTCAAGAAGCGGCTCGCGGAGATGTTGGGCTTCGCCAGCGGTGTTTCTTTCGGCTCGCTCTATCCGGCACTGGCCCGGCTGGAGGCGGCCGGCGCCGTCGAAGCCGCAGCCTCTGGGGCCCGCAAGGGGCGGGCCCGCAAGGTGTATCGGGTGACGGCCCGCGGCGAAGAGCTCTTCGAGGAGCTGCTTGCTGCCGAGAACGCCTCCAGCGACGACGACCGCACCTTCAACCTGCGCCTGGCTTTCGCTCGCTACCTGCCCCCCGACGCCCGGCTCGGGATGCTCGAGCGGCGCCGCGCCCATCTCGTCGAACGGCTGATCCAGGCCCGCTCCCGGGTGAAGGCCGTCCGCGACGGCTACGCCCGTAGCCTCGTCGAGCACAGCCGTGAGGCAGCCGAGCACGACCTTTCGTGGATCGAGCGCCTGATCGCCTCGGAGCGGGCGGCCGCAGCACCGCCCTCGCTCACCGACGGGCCGAGTTTGTCGACCTTCCGCCCCTACCAGGAGGAGAACACATGACCAAGAAGATTCGGGTGGCCATCGCCGGTGTCGGCAACTGTGCCAGCTCGCTGGTCCAGGGCATCGAGTACTACCGGAACGCCGATCCCGCCGACAGCGTCCCCGGGCTGATGCACGTCACCCTCGGTGGCTACCACGTGGGCGACGTCGAGTTCGTCGCCGCTTTCGACGTCGACGCGGCCAAGGTGGGCGTCGATCTCGGAAAGGCGATCTTCGCTGGGCAGAACAACACCATCCGCTTCGCTTCGGTCGGCGAGCTCGGCGTTTCGGTGCAGCGCGGGCCCACCCTCGACGGCCTCGGCAAGTACTACCGCCAGACCATAGAGGAGTCGCCGCTCGCCCCCGTCGACGTTGCCGGCGTGCTGCGATCGACAGGAGCCGAGGTTCTCGTGTCGTACCTCCCTGTCGGCAGCGAAGAGGCGCAGAAGCACTACGCGTCTGCGTGCCTGGAGGCGGGAGTGGCGTTCGTCAACGCCATCCCCGTTTTCATAGCTTCCGACCCGGAGTGGGCCGCCCGCTTCTCGGAGGCCGGGGTACCGATCGTGGGCGACGACATCAAGAGTCAGGTGGGGGCGACCATCGTCCACCGCATCCTCGCCCGTCTCTTCGAGGACCGAGGCCTGGTCCTCGACCGCACATACCAGCTGAACGTCGGCGGGAACATGGATTTCAAGAACATGCTCGAGCGGGAGCGCCTCGAGTCGAAGAAGATCTCCAAGACGCAGTCGGTCACCAGCCAGATCGACCGGGGCATCGCCGCCGACGACGTCCACATCGGGCCTTCCGACCACGTGGCGTGGCTAGACGACCGCAAGTGGGCCTACATCCGCCTCGAAGGGCGCAACTTCGGCGATGTGCCGCTCAACGTCGAGCTGAAGCTCGAAGTGTGGGATTCGCCGAACTCGGCGGGTGTGATCATCGACGCCCTCCGCTGCGCCAAGATCGCCCTTGACCGCGGCGTCGGCGGACCCCTGCTCGGGCCTTCCGCCTACTTCATGAAGTCGCCGCCCGTGCAGTACCACGACGAGGATGCCCGTCGCATGGTGGAGGAGTTCGCCGCCGGCGCATGACCGATAGCGTCACCTACGGTCCGGACATCCCCGGGGAGGCCGACCTCCGCCTGCTCGGCGACCTGCGAGGCAAGCGGGTTCTGGAGTTGGGCTGCGGGTCGGCCGCAGCCTCGATCGCCTTCGCCCGGGCAGGCGCGAGGCCTATCGGCGTGGACAGCTCGGCGGAAAGGCTCGCCGAAGCCCGGCGGCTCGCCGCTGAAGCCGAGGTCAAGGTCGAGTTGCGCCAAGGGGACCTGGCCGACCTGGCGTTCCTTCGCGCCGACACGGTCGACACCGCCTTCTCGGCGTGGTCCTTCCAGTACGTAGAGGACCTCGGCAGGGTCCTCCGCCAGGTTCACCGTGTCCTCAAGGTGGGCGCCCCCTTGGTGTTCAGCCTCCCCCACCCGGCTTACTGCCTGGCGGAGGGCCGTTCGTACTTCGACCGGGGACCCCACGACGAGGCTGGTGGGCGGCCAGTCTTCCAGCACACGTTGTCCGACTTGTACATGGGACTGACCCGCACCAGCTTCAGGGTGGATGTCCTCCTCGAACCGGAGCCGCTGCCGGGAGCACAGCGCAGCGGTTCGTGGACCGAGCACATGGACCGCGCTCCACGCACCCTCATCGTCCGCGCCCGGAAAGAGGGTCACTAGCCTCAGCTCGCGGCGGGGGCCGGCGGGGGCCGGCGGGGGCCGGCGGGGGCGCGCTGGGGCGGCGAGGGCGCGCTGGGGCGGCGGGGGCCGGCGGGGGCCGGCGAGGGCGCAGGCGCTGACCTTTTCCCTAAGTGTCCAGAGCCTCACCCCGCGGAGGCGGCGAGTGGACACTTTGGGTCGAATATTCGCCCTAAGTGTCCAGAGCCCCGCCTTTGGCGAGGGGGGAGTGGACACTTTGGCAAATCCGGTTCGGCGACCGATGGGCGGAGGAGTCGAGTCGGGCGCCGAGGGGGTGAAGGGCCGGCGCCGGCGCCTGGCTTCGGGGCGAGGGATCGAGGGGGTGAAGGGTTCCGATCCCGTCCTTATGCCTAAAGCTTGGGGTGTCAGTCCGGGGGGTCGCCGGCCGCTGCGCGGCGGGAGGCCCACCACGCGTCGAGGCGCCGGCCGGCCTCCTCCTCGCCGAGAGGACCCTCCTCCAGGCGCAGTTCCAACAGGTAGGCCAGCGCCTCGCCCACGAGCGGGCCCGGGCGTAGGCCGAGGCGCGCCATGACCTGGTTGCCGTCGAGGTCGGGGCGGATGGAGCGCAGCTCCTCCTGCTCCTGTAGG
>DATGKR010000167.1:0-3120 GCA_035294565.1 Acidimicrobiales bacterium
GGCGCCGGCGGCGACGTGGCGGTTGGTGACGATCTGGCCGTCGGCGGAGAAGGCCGTCCCCGTTTCGAGGCAGGCCTCGTTGCGTACCCGGAACACGAAGCGCCGCCCCTCTTCGAGCATCGCCCGGGCGCCGGTGGCGGAGGGCGCCGCCGCCACGGGCAGGGCGGTCACGTCGGCGGAGACGGTGCGCGTGCCGGGGGGTGGCGGGCTGGCGCACGCCGCGGCCAGGGCGGCCGACGCCGCCGCGAGGAGCGGGAAGCGTGCTCTCATCCCCGCTCCCCGTCAGGAGGCCGACTGGATGGCCTGTTGGAGGGCGTTGTTCCCCGCCTGGGCGGCCTGGCAGGTCTGCTGCACGTAGGACGCCTCCTGGAGCAGGCCGTTGAAGGCGCCGGGGTTGTTGGCGGCGACGGCGTTGGCGATGTCGGCGTTGAGGGTGTTGCTGGCCGTGATGCAGCTCTCGAGGTTGTCGGCCACCTGCCCCGCGGCGGAGAGCAGCTGCTTGAACAGGGTCGTCTGGTCGATCGCCTTCTCCTTCTGGTTGGCCGCGTCCGACAGCTGGGACTGCATGGTCGAGATCTGGCCGTCGAGGCTCTTGACCTCGGAGTTGAGCGTCGAGATGTTCGAGTTGGCCGCCTGCACCTGGCGGACAGCCCTCGCCGTCTGCGCCGCCTGGGCTGCGTCGAGGGAGCGCCAGCGGGAGGCGGCGTCGTCGTTGTGGACGGCGAGCAGGCCGAGGGCGGCGGCCACCACGGCGATGGCCGCACCGAAGGCGGCCCTTTCCTTCAGCCGGCTCCCGCGGGGGCGCCGGGGCGGCTCGGAGTCCGGCTGAGGGTCGGGCGCCGTCGCAACCGGAGCCGGCGGCCAGCTCGGCGCCACCCCAACCGGGGCCACCGGCCAGGTCTCGTCTTCGGGGGCCGCTGTTTCCGCCGGCCACTCGTCTTCGGGGGGCGGCGTCACGGCCGGCCAGGTCACGTCTTCGGGGGCCGCTGTTTCCGCCGGCCATTCGTCCGCCTGGCGCTCGGTTTCCGCGCCCGCCCAGCCCTCTGCCTCCGGTAACGGTTCGGCCCGGGGGGCGTCCTCGACAGCGGAGGCCCCGGCCGACGCCACGGCGGACCGCGGCGGCCCCACCTTGGCCGGGCCGGAGGTCCGCCGGGCAGCGCGGAACTCCGACAAAAATTTCGCGACCGCCTCCACGGGCGGCGCCTCCGGCCCGCTTCCTGGCGGCGCCAACTCGTCCACCTGGGAGGTCTCGGACCGTGTGGTCGCCCGCTTGAAGACGCGCCGGGCGCGGCGCAACCCCGGAAGGCCGCGAAGCGGACGGGACTGCACAACTGCGCGCGCGGGAAACCGCTCACGGGCACCCTCTAACAGGCCGAATGACAGTAGAAGGAGCGAGGAAGTGGCAATCCTGAGATGAAGCAGAAGCCGGGTGCCCTGGATCACCCGCCAACCCGACGGTCCGTGGTGGCCGCCCGCGTCCGCGTCGCGGCTGCCTCCGCCGGCGTCGTGGCGGCCACGGCGGTGTCGATCGCGGCGATCGCCGCGTGGGGCCGCAACGCCGCCCTCGCCCTCCTGGCGGTAGCGGTCCTGTGGCTATCGGCGCTGTGGCGGCGGAACAGCAGCCTGCGCCAGCGCTACTCGGGGCTGCAGATGCTCTACGGCTTCACCCAGCTGGTCGGCGCCTCGCTCAAGGCGGAGGCGGTCACCGAGGAGGTGCTCGCCGAGGCCCGCAAGCTGCTGAGCGCTGACATTGCCGAGATCGCGCTCCTCGACGAGAAGACCGGCGCCTGCGCCTACCGCCTGCGCAGCCAGGAGGGGCCTGCCGGCGCCGGAGGCGACGTCCCGCCCCGCGGGCTCGAGGACGAGCCCGCCTGGACGACGGTGGTCGAGCGCCGCAGCCCCGTGCTGCTGCGCCGCGGGTCCAAGGATCCCTACCTGGCCCGCGTCGGCGTCACCGACTGCATCCTCGCCCCGCTCGTCGCTGAGAACCGCGTCGTGGGGACGATCATGGTCGCCAACCGCTCCGGCAACCTGGGCACCTTCGACAAGGACGACCTGCACATCTTCGCCACCCTCGCCAACCACGCCAGCGTCGCTTTCGAGAACGGCCGCCTCGTGGAACGCCTGCGGCGCGAGGCCGAGGAGCGCCGCTACGAGGCCCTGCACGACCCGCTCACCGGGCTGCCGAACCGGATGCTGTTCATCCAGCGGGTGGAGGAGGTGACCGCGGGAGGCGAGGCCGCCGGGGTGATGCTCATGGACCTCGACCGCTTCAAGGAGATCAACGACACCCTGGGCCACCACAACGGCGACTTCCTGCTGCGCGAGGTCGCTGGCAGGCTGCTCACCGCCCTCCGCCGGCGGGACACCGTCGCCCGTCTCGGCGGCGACGAGTTCGCCATCCTGCTCCCGTCGGTCCTCTCGGCCGACGAGGTGCTCGAGGCCGCCCAGAGGGTAGTGCGGGTGCTGCAGCAGCCGTTCCGCCTGGAGGGGCTGTCCGTCGACGTCGGGGCGAGCATCGGCGTCGCCATGTACCCCGACCACGGCGACGACGCGGCGACCCTCTTGCGGCGAGCGGACGTGGCGATGTACGAGGCCAAGGGGGGCGACCGCGACGTAGCCCTTTACTCCCCCGAGCGGGACCACAACAGCCCGGCTCGCCTGGCGCTGGCCGCCGAGCTGCGCAGCGCTCTCGCCAACAACCAGATAGGCGTCCACTACCAGCCCAAGTCGCGCCTATCCGACGGTCTGGTGGTTGGCGCCGAGGCCCTCGTCCGTTGGCGGCACCCCGAACGCGGGCTCATCGGTCCCGACCAGTTCGTGCCCATGGCGGAGCAGACCGGCTACATCACCCCGCTCACCCTTTACATCCTCCAGGAGTCCCTCGAGCAGTGCCGGACGTGGAGCGAAGCCGGCTACGAGGTGGGGGTCTCGGTGAACCTGTCGCTAAGGAGCCTGCTCGACACCGACCTGCCCCGGCTGGTCAAAACGCTGCTCGGCTCGTCGGGGGTCCCCGCCCAGCGACTCACCCTGGAGATCACCGAGTCGAGCGTCATGGCCGACCCGCCGCGGACCATCGCCGTGCTCGAACGCCTGGCGGCGATCGGCGTGAAGCTGTCG
>DATGKR010000168.1:0-27146 GCA_035294565.1 Acidimicrobiales bacterium
AAGTCCAGGATCGCGCGGTCCCGGTCCGAAAGTGCCATCCGACCGAGCCTGCCATCCCGGCAAGCTCGGCACAAGCATCCTCGATTCGCCGAGTGACCAGGGGACAGCGCGTCGTCACGGTGTCGCTCACGGGCACGATCCAGCGCGGCGCCGTCGATGCATCGGACTTGGCATCTCTTTTCTCTTTTCGCTAGGCGCTGTTCGCCGAGGGGAGCGGGACGCCAGGCCGCCGGCCTCTCGGGTCGCGCGCAGCCTGGTCCGCAAGGGCTCTTCCTCGGCGGCTGGTCAGCCCCCGCGGGCGACTGCTGAGGTCCGCTCGGGGAGGCCGGCGGCGGCGGGGCGTGCTGGCCGCCACAGGCCTCCGGCCTGGCTTGCCGTCGCCGGCTTTCTGCGGCGGTGTCCGGTTGCGGCTGCCGCTTCGGGGATCGCAACGCATGCCGTGCCCCCCAGGATCCACAACGGGGGTAGACCCACGTACTTCAAGCCGGAGGCGAGGACTGCCCAGGCAACTCCCAGCCGCAGGACGGCTTCCGGTGCACGCGATGACAACAGCGAACCCGCCAGGACGCCCGGAACGCCGCCGGCGGCTACCGCGAGGGTCATGGTCAGCTGGACGTGCCCGAAGAGGGCAGCACCTCCGGCTGCTGCCGCGCTCAGCGGTATCGCCTGCGCCAGGTCGGTGGCGACCAGCTGCCTTGCTGCCAGCGCTGGGTAGGCGAGGGTAAGGAGGACCACCATCAACGATCCCGTACCCACCGAGGTCGTCCCGACCATGAAGCCCCCGGCCGCTCCGACGGCCAACGTGACCGGACGGCGGACGGGAGAAGGCCGGTGACGCAGGTTCGACCCGGTCATGTGCGCGGAACTCCGGTCAGCATTTCGGAGTCGCACTAGCCGGCGGCCCACCATCGCGGCGGCCCCGGTCAACAGGGCGACGCCAATGGCCCGTTCGACGGCGACGGTGTCGCCACCGAGGAGGTGCAGCACGTAGGCGCCGGCGAAAGCGGCTGGGATGGAACCCGCCGACAGCCACGCGACAATCCCCCATTCGACGGTCCCCCGCCATGCGTGGACCGCCGCGCCGAAAGGCCGCATGACCAGCGTCGCCACGAGGTCCGAGGAGATCGCCGTCGCTAGCGGCACGCCGAACAAAATCGTCAACATAGGTGTCATCAAAGCCCCGCCGCCAGCGCCTGTGAGGCCCACGAGGAAGCCGACGCCGGCGGCGGCCAGGATCATGTACCCGTCCAAGCGCCCTGACTCCCTCCAACAGATATTTATGATCGGTTTAGTCGAGTTTAGCGCCTGTGAGGTCGGGGTTTCGAGGTGGGCGCCTCAGGCAGGTTCGCCAGACGGGTGCGCTGTACCCACCGGGCCGCTCTACCGAGCGGGGTGGTGCGCTCTATTCGGCCCGGCGTGCCACGAGCAGGGGTATCACCCGCTCGGTCTTCTCCTGGTACTGGGCGTACGGCGGGTAGGCGGCGACCGCCCGCTCCCACCAGATTCGTCGCTCCTCGCCGCGGGCTTCGTGCACAACGGCGTCGAACGGCTCGGGGCCGTCCTGGATGCTCACCTGGTCGGGGGCCGCGACCATGTTGTGGTACCAGCTGGGGTGCGTGGGCGCTCCGCCTTGGGACGCGACCAGGGCGTACTCGCCGCCGTGCTCGACCCGCATGAGCGGAGTCTTGCGGACCTTGCCGCTGCGCCGGCCGCGGTGGCTGACGATCACCACCGGCATGCCGGTGTCCAAGAGGGTGTTACCCTCCCGACCGCCGGAGCGCTCATAAGCCTCGACCTGCTCACGGACCCACTGCTGGGGGCTTGGTTCGTAGTTTCCTTCGAGGGGCATGCGAACAGTCTGCCGGTCCCCGCTGACCGTATGCCCTCGTCTCGAGACCCGTCGTCAGCGCGACGCTCTCCGACCGCCTCGAGACCGGGGAGGCGTCGGCGAACCGGCGAGACCCTTCAAGACGGCGGGGAGGTTGTCGAACCAGCGAAGGACAGCTTCCTCGTACGAGATCCCATAGCCGAGGGTGACCCGATGCTCATCCGGAACCCCTCGGGCGGTCAGCTGGCGGTCGAGCTCCCGGTACCGCTCCAGTCGGCGGGCATGAACCGCCCGATGCTCGCTCAGCATCGTCTGCAGACAGCCTGGTTCGACCTCGTCGAGGAAGGTCAGTCTGAGCAGGAGGGGGATCCGTAGGTTCTCCGGCTCCGGATCGGTGTTCACCCACTGGCGAAAGGCCGCGCGCCCCAAGTCGGTCAGCTCGAAGGGCTGGCGGTCGCGGGGGCCCACCTCGCCGCGCCTGACCAGGCCCCGGCGGTCCAGGTCGGCCAGCTCCCTGTACACCTGGCTGCGGGTGATCGTCCAGAAGTTCCCGATCACCGTCTGCGCTTCGGAGACCAGGTCGTAGCCCGAGCGCGGACCGGCGCGAAGAAGCCCGAGCAAGGCGCCTGCCGTCGAATTCAGGGAGCTTTTCATCATAACCTCTTGACAGAGCACTTTGGACGGTCCATTATAGACTGACTAGATCAAGGAGGGAAAGTGGCAATAGCTTTGACGCTGCCCTGGCGCTGGGCAAGCCGGTCACGGCCAGAGCGAGCGCTGCTCTTCGCCAGCCGTTTCGACGCCACCGGATTGAAGGACCGCTGGCGCCTGCTGGTGGGCGCGGCGGGCCTGCGCCCGGTGGTGCTCAACTCCCCAGGTGCGCTGGGCGTGAGCCTGCGCGTGGAGCCATTCGCCGGCCGCTTCTACACGCTGTCGATGTGGGCGGACGAGGCCAGCCTCAAGGCCTTCGCCCACGACGAGCCCCACCGCAGGACAGTGCGGAGCGTCAGAGGGATCGGACCGGTCCAGGGGATCCTCGTATCCCGCCCGGCGCGGCCGGTCCGGCCGGACTGGACGGATGCCGTGGCGTGGGTGGACGGCTGCGAGCCGGGGGGCTACCGCTGGGAGAGTGCTTCCCCCTAGCGCACGAAACGCACCACGGGGGAATCTGTCCGGCACGGGAACTACGCTCGGGCTGGACGCCCACGGGCGGTCCGGAGACTCGCCCGAGTAGCTCAGTTGGCCAGAGCAGGCGCCTTGTAAGCGTCAGGTCGCCGGTTCGAAGCCGGCCTCGGGCTCTCAGAAAACCACTGGTGGGGGGTATTTCTTGGGGGAGGGCCGAGGTGCTGTGATCTCGCCGTGCGCGGTTCTCGTTGAGCGCGAACGGCCCCCGGTGGCGGGGCCAGCCGCTTTGTCAGAGGTCCTCGAGGTGGGCGGTGTCGTTGTAGCAGCGCACCACCCAGCGCCCCTCCGGCAGGACGACTATCTCGCTCAGCGACCCGTTGGCCGCGCCGGCGAACGCCAGGGCACTCCCCCCGGTCGCCTCGGCCATGATCCGGCCTATCACCCCGCCATGGGTGAAGACCGCAACCAGCTGGTCGGGATGCGCCGCCGCGATCCGTCCGAGGCCGGCCCTGATCCGCTCGACGAAGCGCCCGTCGGGCTCCGCCCCGGGGATCACGTCCCACCGCCCCTCCTCCAGCAGCCTCCGGGCGACCGGTCCGCCTTCGAGGATCTTGGCCCGGTAGAGGCCGCCCTCCCATTCGCCGAGGTATACCTCCCTCAGGTCTTCCTCGACCCGAGGGTCGATGCCGAGCACCGAGGCAAGCGGGGCGGCCGTCTCGGCAGTCCGTCGCAGATTGGTCACGTATATGGCCGACACGGTCTCGCCGTGACGGCGCTTGCTCAGCCTGCCGGCGATCCTCTCCGCCTCCACCTTGCCCCGCGGGTCGAGCTCGGGGTCACCGTGCCCGCCGACCAGCGGGAAGGGCGCGTCGGGCCGAGCGGGGACCGACTCTCCGTGCCGCACCAGCAGGATGCTGGTCGCGCCGGGCGGACGTTCGAAGCGCAGCTGGCGGACGGCGCCGTCGCCGTCTCGGGGGGGAATCACGAAGCCCCGATGCTAGATGGAACACGGGCGCCGAGAGCGGGAGGGGTCGCCTGAGGGCTGGCAGGGCCGACTTCATGCCCCAGGCTGGCCAGGTGGCCATCGGGGCAGGGATGGCGACTGATACCGGCGTGGCCCGGATGCCAGGGGCTTGAAGGTTCCCACGAACTTGGGCCGCCCTTGCGCGCCTGACGAATCCCGATTTGTGAACGAGAACGGACTTAGTAGCTCTATAGCGACACTAAGTCTCGATTCGTAGCATTGCTAAACGTTTCGAGGGGGGCTGGGTTCGAGGGCAGCTGGTTCGCGGGCGGGTGCTGGGTTTGGGAGCGGCTGGTTCGCGGCGGGTGCTAAGGGGGCGGGTGCTGGGGTCGAGGGCGGGTAGGGTTCTGGGACCGGTGGCGCGCCCCCGACGTCGCCCGCCTCCTCAACAGCCAGCTTGGCGGGCTCAGGCGACGAGCGCCGGCAGGGGCTCCTCCTGCTCCTGGAAGTGGTGGTCGAGCTTGCGCTTGATGCGCTGCAGAGCGTTGTCGATCGACTTGACGTGGCGACCGAGGTGGCAGCCGATCTCGTGGTAGGACTTGCCCTCGACGTAGAGCCTGAGAACCTCGACCTCGAGCTCCGACAGGTTCTCTGCCATCGACCGGCGGATGGCGCCGATCTGCTCCTGGGAAACCACCTCGTCGGCGGGGTCGCAGGCCCTGTGGTCGCCCAGCATCTCCTCGACCGCCCCCTCGGCGGGGTCGTCCGAGCCCCGCACGCCCGAGATGGACACATACCGGTTGAGCGGCTGATGCTTCTGGCGGTTCGCCGCCTTGATGGCGCTGATGACCTGCCTGGTCACGCAGAGCTCGGCGAAGGCCCGGAACGACGATTGGCGGTCCGGCCGGAAGTCCCGTGCCGCCTTGTAGAGGCCGATCAGCCCTTCCTGCTCGATGTCGTCGGCGTCCGCCCCCACGAGGAAGTAGGTGCGGGTCTTGGCCCGGGCGAAGCGCCGGTAGCGCTGGAGGAGGACGTCGAGAGCCGACCCCTCGCCGGACTGGAACAACCTCACCAGCTCCTCGTCATCCAACTCGACGAGCTGGGCTTCGGGCGTGCAAAGCATTACGGTGACCTCGCTCTTGCTTCAGTGGACTAGTGCAGGAGGCCATCCGATAGCTGGATCGAATGGACTAGTCATTAATAGCTAAGCCGAGGGGGCTGTGTCAACCGTCACTAACCCGCCGAAGAGCGTCAGTCGGTCAATAAAGGTGCATAAAGTACAAAAAAAGTGGCTGCAGGCCTGTCCGAGCTGACTAGTCCGCGGAGCGCCGGCGGGCCACCTCGAAGCAGGCGACCGCCGCCGCCGCCGACACGTTGAGCGACGGGATCGGCCCCACCTGGGGGATCGAGACGACCACCTGGCAGCGGCGCCGAACTAGGGGCGACAGGCCCCGGCCCTCCGAGCCGAGCACGATCGCCACGGGCTGGTCGGCGACGGCCAGCTCCCACAACGGCGTGGGCGCCGAGGCGTCGAGCCCGACGGTCCACAGCCCCGCCGCGGCCAGGGTGGCGAGCGCCGAGGGGATGCCCGAGGCCAGCGCCAGCGGGAGGTATTCGGCGGCGCCGGCGGCCGCCTTCACCGCCGCGGGGGTGAGCCGCGCCGAGCGGTGCCTGCCGAGCACGAGCCCCGACGCCCCCGCCCCGAGGGCGCTGCGCATGACCGCCCCGAGGTTGCGGGGGTCGGTCACGCCGTCGAGGACGACGACGAACGGCGCGCCGCCTGCCGACCCTGTGCCTGCCAGTTCCTCCACGGACAAAGGACGGACCGGCGCCGCCCGGGCCACCACCCCCTGAGGAGCGTCGGTGCGCGCCAGCGCCCTGAGGCGCTCGGGGGTCACCTTTTCAACGACGACACCCGCCGAGACGGCCATCCCCACCAGGTCGGTCGGCGCCCCCGGCTCGGCGACGTACAGGCGGCGCACCGCCCGCCGCCGGGCGACCAGCAGCTCGCGGACCGCCCTTCGGCCTTCGACCTGCTCTCCGCCGAGGCCCTCGGCGGGGCTCACCGGGGAACGAGAAGGGCGACCGCCCAGCAGGCGATCCCCTCCCGCCGGCCGAGGGGGCCGAGACCCTCCGCCGTCTTGGCCTTCACGCCGGCGGGGGCGCCGAGCACCTCCTCCAGCCGGCGGCGCATCTCGTCGCGGTGGCCGGCGAGGCGGGGCTCCTCGGCGACCACGGTGGTGTCCACGTTGCCCACCTCGAAATGGGTCGACACGCTGAGCACCACCCTGGCGAGGAGCTCCATGCTGCTCACCCCGGCGTAGGCCGGGTCGTCGTCGGGGAAGTGGCTGCCGATGTCGCCGAGCGCAGCCGCGCCGAGCAGAGCGTCTATGACGGCGTGGGCCACGACGTCGGCGTCGCTGTGGCCCTTCAAACCCCGCCCGGGGACAGTGACGCCGGCCAGAACGAGACGCCGTTCAGGGTCTTCGCTGAAGGGGTGGACGTCGAAGCCGTGCCCGACCCGGGGTTTCACCGCCTCGCCTCAACCAGTGCGGCGGCGATGCGGAGGTCGTCCGGGGAGGTGATCTTGATGTTGTCCGGGGCGCCGGGGACGAGCACGACCCGCCCCCCGGCGGCCTCGACCAGCGCGGCGTCGTCGGTCGCCTCCCCGCCGCGGGCGTGGGCCGCTTTGAGCGCGTCGGCGCGAAACGCCTGGGGTGTCTGCACTGCGAAAAGGCCCGAACGGTCGACGGTGGACAGGCTGCCGTCAGGGCCGACCTTTTTCAAAGTGTCAGCGACGGCGACCGCGGGCACGGCCCCGTCGACCGAGCCCGTGACCTCCGCGACAACCGCCCGCCAGAGCGACGCCCGGGCGAGGGGGCGGGCGGCGTCGTGCACGACGATCACCTCGGCTGCCGACGGCACGAGGGCCAGGCCCGACCGCACCGACGCCGACCGGCTGGGTCCGCCGCATGCCACCAGGTCCGCCGGCCACGCCTCGGCCGCCCTGTCCGGAGGCACGACGAGGACCACCCCATCGCATGCGCCGCGAGCCGCTTCGAGCGCCCAGTGGACGACAGGTCGGCCGGCCAGGTCGGCGAACTGCTTGGGACCGCCGAAGCGGGCGCCGGAGCCCCCGGCGACCACCACCGCCCACGATCCCATCTTCTAGGGCAGCGCTTCGTCGAGCTTCTTCTCGGCTTCCGCCTCGTCCACCCCAATGGCGAAGGTCAACTCCGAAACGAGGATCTGGCGCGCCCTGTTGAGCATGCGCTTCTCGCCGGCGGACAGGCCCTTGTCCTTGTCCCGGTTGGACAGGTTCCTGACCACCTCGGCGACCTGGTAGATGTCGCCGGACTTGAGCTTCTCGACGTGGTTCTTGTAGCGGCGGGACCAGTTGGTCGGCATCCGCACGTCCTTCTTGCGCAGGACGGCGAAGACTTCCTCGACCTCTTCGTCGTTTATGACCTCCCGGAGGCCGACCTCCTCGGTGTTGTCGGAGGGAACCATCAGGGTGAGGTCGCCGTAGGCCAGCCTGAGAACCAGGTACTCCTTCTTCTCCCCGAAGGCCTCCCTGACCTCGCGGCGCTCGACGATCGCGGCGCCGTGATGGGGGTATACGACCTTGTCTCCTACGTCGAAACTCATGCTTCTCCAGGGCCGGGCTGCCGATCGGGTCCTTCCAGGGTACCAGGCGGTGCGCGATCACTAACCTCCCTGGTGAATGGAAGACGTCGACCTGCTAGCCCGGTCGGAGCTTTTTTCCGCCTTCGACACCTCCGTGCTGCGGCGCATCGTCAAGGAGGCCACCTCCTTGGCCTACGACCGCAACCAGGTGGTCTTCGAGGAGGGCGACGAGGCCGACGAGATGTTCGTCGTGAAAAGCGGCCGGGTCGCGGTCGGCCGCCGCTCCGCCGACGGGCGCGAGTCGCTGGTCGCCCTGATGGAGCCCGGCGACCTGTTCGGGGAGATGGCCCTCTTCGACGAGGGTCCCCGCTCGGCGTCCGCCCGGGCGCTCGAGCAGTCGGTGGTCCTGCGGGTGCCGTTCGACGTTGTCCGGGCGGCTCTCGACGAGGACCCGCCGCTGTTGTGGAACGTCGTGCGGCTCCTGGCCCGGAGGCTGCGGGCCACCGACTCGGCACTGGCCGACGCCGTCCTGCTCGACGTCACCGGCCGCACCGCCAAGAGGCTTCTCGAGCTTGCCGGGGACAACACGGAGTTCCAGCTGCCGATCACCCAGGAGGAGCTCGCCGGCCTGGTCGGGGCGTCACGCGAGAGGGTCAACAAGTCGATCGCCGCGTTCATCCGCCTCGGCTGGATCGAGCAGCTCGACCGCCGATACCGCATCGTCCAGAGGGAACGGCTCGAGCAGCGGGCGCGCTGAGGGGGCGGCTGGCCCCTGGGGGCGCCGGCCGCTGGCGGCAGCGGCCTCAGAACGTGTCGCGTTCTCAGCTGTAGCGGTCGAAGATGCTCGACTCGGCGAGGCGGGCCAGCCCGTCTTTGATCGTGGCCGCCGAAGCCGGGTCCATCCCATCGATTCCGGCCATCTCGTCGACCTCCGAGCGCATCACCTTCTGCAGTGACCCGAAATGTCCCACGAGCGCCGCGACCACCGAGTCGGGGATCCTCGGCAGGCGCGACAAAAGTCGGTAGCCGCGAGGCTGCAGGCCGAGGTCCAAGTCGACGTCGTTCCCGTCGAGCAGCCTGGCGACCGCCGAGGGGTCCAGGAGCTGCTCGGTGGTCAGACCGACGAGCTGCTCCACCACCTCCTCGGCCCGGCGGGCGTCGTCCCCTCGCATGTAGTCGCGGACAACGTGACGCCGTTCGTCATCAACGCCGGCCATCAACTCCTCCAGCTGGAGAAGCACCAGCCGTCCGTCGGTGCCGAGCTCGACGACGTACTCCTCTATCTCTTCCGCGATGCGCCGGACCATCTCGGCGCGCTGCAAGACGGTGACCACGTCGCGCACCGTGACGAGGTCCTCCACCTCCGAGGCGGTGAGCGAGCTGGTCACGCTGTCGAGGCGGTCCCTGTACCGTTCGAGCGTGGAGAGCGCCTGGTTGGCCCGCGCGAGCAGGCGGGCGACGGTCTCCAGCACCCGCTTGGAGTCCCCCCGGTAGAGGGTGATCACCGACAGGTCCTCTGACACGGCGATGACCGGCACGTCGATCGAGCGGGCCACCCGCTCGGCGGTGCGGTGGCGCGTCCCCGTCTCGGAGGTGGGCACGTTCGGGCTGGGCACGAGGTGGACGTTGGCCCGGGCGATGCGGCTGGCGTCGGAGGCGAGGATGATCGCCCCGTCCATCTTCGCCAGCTCGGCGAGCCGCTGGGGGGTGAACTCGGCGTCGAGGAGAAAACCCCCCGAGCAGATGGCCAGCACGTCGGGGCCGTCGCCGACGACGATCAGCGCCCCCTTGTTCGCCTGCAGGATGCGGTCGAGGCCGTCGCGAAGCGGCCGCCCGGGGGCGATGGCGCCGAGAGCTTCTTTGAGCGGGCCTCGACGACGCTCCACCACCCCGATTCTACCTTCATGCGGGGGTGCGGTTCTCTGCCGGGGAGGGGCCGCCGGGACCGGTGACGACGGCGGCTCGTCGGGCGCGGGAGCGGCGGTTGTCGGCCCCGATGACCGTCCCACCCCCTTCGTAGCCTCGTGTCATGACCCGAACGACCCCCCGCTTGCGCTGCCGCGACTGCGGCCTCGTCGCCGCCAAGTGGGCGGGGCGTTGCCCGGGGTGCGGCGCGTGGAACACCCTCGAAGAGCAGGAGGGCGGTCCGGCCGGGGTCGTCCCGGCCACTCCGGTGGAGCTGGCTGCGATCCCGAAGGGCGGGGCGGTTCCTCTGCCCACGGGGGTCGGCGAGCTCGACCGCGTGCTCGGAGGGGGGGTCGTCCCGTCGTCGGTCACCCTGCTGGCCGGCGAGCCGGGCATCGGCAAGTCCACCCTGCTGCTGCAGATGCTCGCCTCCCTGGCGGACGGCGGGGCCCGCAGCCTTCTCGTTTCGGCCGAGGAGTCACCCGAGCAGGTCCGCCAACGCGCCGAGAGGCTCAGCGCCCTCAGGCCGGGGGTCTGGATCGTCGCGGCCACCGAGCTCGGAGAGGTCCGCTCGGCGATGCAGCGGGTGCAGCCCGACGTGCTGGTCGTCGACTCGATCCAGACCGTCGCCGACGGCGAAGCCGGGGGAGCCCCCGGGACGGTGAGCCAGGTCCGGGCCTGCGCCCAGGCGCTCGCCGAGGACGCCAAGCGGGGAGGTCCGGCTGTGGTGCTCGCCGGGCACGTCACCAAGGACGGTTCCATCGCCGGACCCCGCGTGCTGGAGCACCTCGTCGACACCGTGCTCACCTTCGAGGGTGACCGCCACCACGCCCTCCGCCTGCTCCGGGCGGTCAAGCACCGCTTCGGAGCCGTGGGAGAGCTCGGGATGCTGGAGATGACAGAGTCCGGTCTCGTCGAAGTGGTCGACGGAGGGGCGTTCCTGCTGGCGGACCGCCGGCCGGCGAACCCCGGGTCGGTGGTGTTCGCCGCCATGGACGGACGCCGGCCTCTGCTGGTGGAGATCCAGGCTCTCGTCTGCCCGGCCGCCGGTCCGCCCCGGCGTTCCGCCTCCGGCTACGACACGCCCAGGCTCTGCCAGCTGCTGGCCGTGCTGGACCGCAGGGTGGGGTTGAGGATGGCCAGCCAGGACGTCTACGTGTCGGCAGCGGGAGGGGTGAGCGTCGCCGAACCGGCAGCGGACCTGGCGGTGGCGCTGGCCGTCGCGTCGGCGGCGACCGGCCGCGTCGTGCCCGACGGCATGGTGGCGATCGCGGAGGTCGGGCTCGGCGGAGAGCTCCGCAGGGCGCCGCGAATGCAGTCCCGGCTATCCGAAGCCGGACGCCACGGTTTCGGCACGGCCGTCGTCGCCGCAGGAGAGGAAGCGGCCGGGCAGGTCGAACTTAGGCCGACGGCGACGCTGGGTGCTGCCATCGACGCCTGCCTCGGCGACGCCGCCGAGCCTCCCCGCCTGCGGGTGCTCTCCGGCAGCTGATCAGCCGGCGCCTCAGGGAGGCGCCGGCTGATGGCCTGCGGCAGGACGCGCCGTGGCGATAGGCCTCCGGGGCGCAGATGGCTGTCGGAGACCCGGGCCGGTTGGTCTGGTCAGTCGCCGCTTCCGGCGCCGGCCAGCGCCACGGGCGGCGGCTCGACGCTCTCCACGGCCCGGAAGACGATCCCCGGCTCGCTGGTTGTCTCGTCGGTCTCGACGTCGACGACGACGGTCTCGCCGGCGCGGAACTCCTTCCAGAGGATCTTCTCCGACAACGGATCCTCCACCAACCGCTGCAACGCCCTGCGCAGCGGACGGGCGCCGAGGGTCGAGTCGTAGCCGCGTTCGACGACGAAGTACTTCGCCGCCTGGGTGAGCTCCAGGCCGAGTCCCTGCGATTCGAGGGACTTCTGCACCCGTCGGATCATCAGGTCGATGATCTGGGTGACCTCGTCCTTGGACAGCTCGTGGAAGACGATGACGTCGTCGATCCGGTTCAGGAACTCGGGCCGGAAGTGCGCTTTGAGCGCCTCGTGGACCTTGGCCTTCATCTTCTCGTAGGTCACGGCCTCGCTGGTCTTGGCGAAACCCACCGACGCCTTTCGAAGGTCGGCGGTTCCCAGGTTGGAGGTCATGATGATCACCGTGTTCTTGAAGTCCACGGTGCGGCCCTGCGAGTCGGTGAGCCGCCCGTCCTCGAGGATCTGCAGCAGCGAGTTGAACACGTCCGGGTGGGCCTTCTCGATCTCGTCGAAGAGCACCACCGAGAACGGCTTGCGCCGGACAGCCTCGGTCAGCTGGCCGCCCTCCTCGTAGCCGACGTAGCCCGGGGGCGAGCCGACCAGCCGCGACACGGTGTGCTTCTCCATGTACTCGGACATGTCGAGCTGGATGAGCGCGTCCTCGTCGCCGAAGAGGAACTCGGCGAGGGTCTTCGCCGTCTCGGTCTTGCCGACCCCGGAGGGTCCGAGGAAGATGAACGACCCGCTGGGGCGCTTGGGGTCTTTCAGGCCGGCGCGGGTGCGGCGGATCGCCTGCGACACCGCCTTGATGGCGTCCTGCTGGCCGATCACCCGCTTGTGCAGCTCGTCCTCCATGCGGAGAAGCTTGGCGGTCTCCTCCTCGGTGAGCTTGTAGACGGGGATGCCCGTCCAGTTGGCGAGGACCTCGGCGATGACCTCCTCGTCGACCACGTCGAACAGGTCGACCCCTTCGGCCCGCCATTCCTGCTCCTTGGCAGCCTTGCGCTGGAGGAGCTCCTCCTCCTTCTCCCGCAGCTTCTTGGCCTGCTCGAAGTTCTGCTTCTCGATGGCCACTTCCTTCTCGCGGCGGACCTTGGCGATCTCGTCCTCGATCGCCTTGTAGTCCGCCGGCGTGGCCATGCGGCGGATGCGCAGCCGGCTGCCTGCCTCGTCGATGAGGTCGATGGCCTTGTCGGGCAGGTAGCGGTCGGCGATGTAGCGGTCGGCCAGGTTCGCCGCGGCGACGACCGCCTGGTCGGTGATGGTCACCCCGTGGTGCGACTCGTAGCGGTCGCGCAGCCCCTTCAGGATCTCGATGGTGTGCGGCAGGGAAGGCTGCTCGACCTTGATCGGCTGGAACCTGCGCTCGAGGGCGGCGTCCTTCTCCAGGTGCTTGCGGTACTCGTCGAGGGTCGTCGCGCCGATCGTCTGCAGCTCGCCGCGGGCGAGCATGGGCTTGAGGATCGAGGCGGCGTCGATGGCCCCCTCCGCCGCTCCCGCCCCGACCAGCGTGTGGAGCTCGTCGATGAACAGGATGATGTCGCCTCGGGTGCGGATCTCCTTGAGCACCTTCTTCAGGCGCTCCTCGAAATCACCCCGGTAGCGCGACCCGGCCACCAAGGCGCCGAGGTCGAGGGTGTAGAGCTGCTTGCCCTTGATCGTCTCGGGCACGTCGCCGGCGACGATCTTCTGGGAGAGGCCTTCGACGATCGCCGTCTTGCCGACCCCGGGCTCGCCGATCAGCACCGGGTTGTTCTTGGTGCGCCGTGAGAGGACCTGCATGACCCGCTCGATCTCCCGCTCCCGGCCGATGACCGGGTCGAGCTTGCGTTCCCGGGCGAGCTGGGTGAGGTTGCGCCCGAACTGGTCGAGGACCGGGGAGCCGCTGGGGGCCTCCTGGCCCGAGGAGGGTCCCACGCCGGCGCCGGCCGTCTCCTTGCCGCCGGGGGACTGGTACCCCGAGAGGAGCTGGATGACCTGCTGGCGGACTCTGGACAAATCTGCGCCCAGGCTGACCAGGACCTGCACCGCCACACCCTCGCCTTCGCGCACCAAGCCGAGGAGCATGTGCTCGGTGCCGATGTAATTGTGGCCGAGCTGCAGGGCTTCCCTCAGGGAGAGCTCGAGCACCTTCTTCGCCCGCGGTGTGAACGGGGGGGAGCCCGTCGTCGACGAGCCGGCCGGCCCGATGGTCTCCTCCACCTTCTCGCGCACCGCCTCGAGGCTGATGCCAAGGGACTCGAGCGCCTTGGCGGCGACGCCTTCGCCCTCGTGGATGAGGCCGAGGAGGATGTGCTCGGTGCCGATGAAGTTGTGGTTGAGGAGTCTCGCTTCCTCCTGGGCTAGAACCAGGACTCTCCGGGCTCGGTCAGTGAAACGTTCGAACATTGTGGTCCTCCGAAGTGCAGTCTACCCGGACCCTGCGTCCATAGCTCGTAGGCCGCCTCCCCGCGGGGTTCTCAGTAGGTTGGCGGGTGGCATAGCCTCCCCAAGGTGAACGTCGTGGACGCCCTCCGTCTTCCCGGGCTCGAGTCGGCGCTCGGCCGGGTTGAGGAGTCGCTGAGGGCTGCGACGACGGGCGAGGACCCGCTCCTGGCCGAGGTGGCCGGGCACCTGGTGAGAGCCGGCGGCAAGCGGCTGCGGCCGGCGCTCGTGGTCGCCGCGGCGCGGGTCGGCTGCCCGGGTTCGGCGTGCATCTCCGAGGCCGTCGTCCAAGGCGGAGTGGCGGTCGAGCTCGTCCACCTGGGTTCGCTCTACCACGACGACGTGATGGATGAGGCGCGGTCGCGCCGGGGTGTGGAGAGCGCCAATTCGAGGTGGGGGAACCTGGTGGCGATACTCGCCGGGGACTTCCTCCTGGCGCGGGCGTCGGAGATCGCCGCCTCGCTGGGCACCGAGGTCGCCGCCCTGCTCGCCAGGACAATCGGCCAACTGTGCGAAGGCGAGGTCGCCCAGCTCCGCCACGCCTTCGACCCAGGCAGGAGCGAGGAGGCGTACTTCGCCTCCATCGGCGGCAAGACGGCGTCGCTGATGGCGGCCGCGGCGCGCATCGGCGCCCTGACCGGCGGCGCGCCCCGGGAGCACGTGGAGGCACTGACCAGCTACGGCTACTCGATCGGCATCGCCTTCCAGATCTGGGACGACGTGCGAGACCTGGTCAGCGACGAAGCCGAGCTCGGCAAGCCGGCGGGCCACGACCTCGTCGAAGGGACCTACACGCTGCCGGTCATCCGCGCCTTGGCCGTGCCCGGCGTCGGCGACGACCTCAAGTCGGTTCTCGGCGGCCCGCTGGACCCGGCGGGGAGGGACCGCGCCCGCCAACTGGTGCTGTCGACCTCGGCCGTCGAATCGTCGGTCCGCACCGCCCGGGCGTGGGCGGATCGCGCCGAGGCCTCGCTCGAGCCGCTCTCGGGTGCCGCCGGCGACTCGGCCGAGCTGGCCCTTTTGGGCCGCGTCGGTCACCATCTGCTCGACGAGCTGGCCACCCAGTAGGCGCCGCCGGCACCGCAGGGTCAGACCTCGGGCTTGAGCGTCGGGAAGGCGATCACGTCCCTGATGGCGTCGACGCCGGCGAGGAGCATCGCCAGGCGGTCCACGCCGATGCCCAGGCCGCCGGTCGGCGGCAGCCCGTAGTCGAGGGCGCGCAGGTAGTCCTCGTCGACGACCATCGCCTCCTCGTCGCCGGCGGCGCGTGCCGATGCCTGCTCCTCGAAGCGCGCTCGCTGCTCGTCGGGGTCGGTCAGCTCGCTGAAGGCGTTGCACAGCTCCCTGCCGGCGACTATCGCCTCGAAGCGCTCGACCCAGCCGGGGCGGCTGCGGTGGTCCCTGGCGAGGGGGGACACCTCCTTGGGGTAGTCCACGACGAACACCGGGCCCCAAAGCTTCGGCTCGGTCGTCTTCTCGTATATCTCCAGCAGCAGCTTGCCCGGGCCCCAGCCCGCCGACACTTCGACTCCCCGCTCGGAGGCCACCCGGCGCAGCTCGTCCAGCGGGGTGTCGAGGTCGACCTTCACACCCGCGTGCTCTTCTATCAGCGACGTCATCGTCGCTCTACGCCAGGGGGCCGCCAGGTCCAGCGTGCGGCCGGCGTAGCCGATCGTCGTCGCGCCGAGCAGCTCCGACGCCGCTCCCGTCACGAGGGACTCGGTGAGCTCCATCATGTCGGTGTAGTCGGCGTAGGCCTGGTACAGCTCGAGCATGGTGAACTCGGGGTTGTGGCGGGTGGAGAGCCCTTCGTTGCGGAACACCCGGGCGATCTCGAAAACCTTCTCGAAGCCGCCGACGACCAGCCTCTTCAGGTACAGCTCGGGCGCGACGCGCAGGTAGAGGTCGACGTCGAGGGCGTTGTGGTGGGTGACGAACGGCCTGGCCGTCGCGCCACCGGGTATGGGGTGGAAAACCGGGGTCTCCACCTCCACGAAGCCGCGTGCCTCCAACCAGCGCCTGATCCACGACACCAGCCGACTCCTGAGCAGCAGCACGCGCCGGGAGTCCTCGTTCGCCCAAAGGTCGGCGTAGCGCTGGCGGTAACGGGTGTCGACGTCGGTGATCCCGTGCCAGCGGTCCCCGAAGTTGCGACGGGCCTCGGCCAGGAGGGTCCAGGTGCCGACCTTGACCGACAGCTCGCCGGTGCGGGTGCGCACGACCTCGCCGGTGGCGCCGAGCCAGTCTCCGAGGGACAGGTGCACGAAGCGGTCGAAGTCGTCGGTCCACTTCGCTCCTGCGAACAGCTGGACCGAGCCGCTGGAGTCGCGCATCGTGGCGAAAGCCAGCTTGCCCATGTGGCGCCGCAGCATCATCCGACCGGCGACGGTCACGGTGACCCCAGACTCGCCGCCGGCCGGCAGGCCGGCAAAACGGTCGGCGAGCTCGGCGGCGGTAGCGGTCCGTTCGAAGCGGTAGGGGACCGCGCTCACAGCTGGTTGCGGCCGAAGATGATCCGCAGGCCCTCCAGGGTCAGCCACGGTTCGTGGTGCTCGATGGCCGCCGAGTAGGGCCCGATGAGGCCCGCCAGGCCTCCGGTGGCCACCACGGTGGCGGGACCCAGCTCGTCCACGAGCCGGCCGCAGAGGCCGTCGACCTGGGCGGCGAACCCGTAGATGACCCCGGACTGGATGGACTCGACGGTGTTCTTCGCCAGCACGCTGCGCGGCTCGACCAGCTCCACCCGGGGGAGGAGCGCCGCCCGGCTGAAGAGCGCCTCGAGCGAGACCTCGATTCCCGGGAGGATCACCCCGCCCAGGTACTCCCCCCGCTCGGAGACAACCTCGAAAGTGGTGGCCGTCCCGAAGTCGACGACGATCGTCGGGCCCCCGTAGCGCTCGTAGGCGGCGACGGCGTCGGCGATGCGGTCGGCACCGACCTCCTTCGGGTTGTCGTAGAGGATCGGCATGCCGGTTCGCACACCCGGCTCGACGATCACCGTGTCCACCTTCAGCCACCGCTGGGTCATCTCCCTGAGGGCGGTGCGCTGGCGGGGCACCACCGATGCGACCGCAACACCGCTGATCGCCTCCTCCGGGTCGAGGCCGCGCAGCTGGAACAACTGGTCGACGAGCAGAGCCAGCTCGTCGGCGGTCCGCGACGCCACGGTCGCCACCCTCCAGTGGTGGAGCAGCTGCGGGCTGCTGCCGCCCGGGCCGTCGCCGGGCGCGAACAGGCCGATGACCGTCTGGGTGTTGCCGACGTCGACGGCGACGAGCACGGCTAGCCGCCCCCCGCCGGCACCGGTCGACCGGTGTCGAGGTCGAGCCCGATGTCGAGCACCGGCGCCGAGTGGGTGATCAAGCCGACAGAGATGAGATCGGCGCCGGCCGCGGCGTAGGCGGCGACGCTTTCGAGGGTCACCCCGCCCGACACCTCCACCGGGACCTTGCCGGCGACCAGGGAAACGGCGGCGGCGACCTGAGGCGGCGTCATGTTGTCGACCAGCACCAGGTCGGCGCCGGCCTTCAACGCCGCTTCCACCTGCTCGATCGTGTCGCACTCGACTTCGCAGGGCACCCCCGGCCAGCGGCGGTGGGCGGCGTCGACGGCGGCGGCGATGCCCAACCCGGCGAGGTGGTTGTCCTTGACCAGGACGCCGTCGGAGAGCGAGCCGCGGTGGTTCACACCGCCGCCGGCGCGCACCGCCGCCTTCTCGAGCGCCCGCAGGCCCGGCGTCGTCTTGCGGGTGTCGCGCACCCGGGCGGGCCGCGCCGCGTCGGCGAAGCGCCGGGTGAGGGTGGCGACCCCCGACAGGTGGCCCAGCAGGTTGAGCGCTGTCCTCTCCGCCGTGAGGATCGACGCGAGCCTGCCCGACACCGTCGCTATCGCCTCCCCCGGGCCGACGGCGTCGCCGTCGCCGGCTCGCCAGCGCACCTCGATCCCCGGGTCGACCGCGGCGAACGCCTCCGACGCGGCCAGCGTGCCAGCCAGCACCCCGGAAGACCGCGCGGCGACGCGTCCCGTGGCGGTCGCCTCCGGGTCGACGAGTCCGGCCGTCAGGTCGCCGAAAACACCGAGATCCTCGGCCAGGGCCCTGGAGACAACCTCGCGCACCGCGCTCAGCGGGGGGTCGAGCCACGAGGTCACGCTGCGAACCTCAATACCAGCGTCGGGTCGGTCACGGGATGGTCGGACCTGCGGTGCCCGCCCCGGCTCTCCCGCCTGGCGGCGGCGAAGGCGACGGCGGCCGAGGCGACGGCCGCCAGGTTGGCGTTCTCCAGGTCCAGGCCTGCCGCCCCGAGCGACTCGACCTCCCTGGCCGCCAGCGCCAGGCTTTCGGAGCTGCGGAGCACGCCCGCCCCCTCGGTCATGGCCCGCTGCAGCGCCTCGCGCGCCTTGTCGTCGGGGGGGCGTGCCTGCGCGGGGAGTGGCACGTTGATTGACAGTTTCTCGACGGGCAGGGCCCCCCGGGAGGTCGCCGCGGGGTCCACCAGTGGGGCGATGGCGCCTGTCGCTCCGGGCCCTTCTTTGTCCGAGAAGACGGCGTCGGCGGCGCGGGTGCCGAAGACGAGGCCTTCCAGCAGGGAGTTGGACGCCAAGCGGTTCGCCCCGTGGACGCCGGTGCAGGCCGCCTCCCCTGCCGCCCACAGGCCGGGCAGGCTGGTCGCGCCGTCGAGATCGGTGAGGATGCCGCCGCAGAGGTAGTGCGCCGCCGGGGCTACGGGAAGCCAGTCGCGCCCGGGGTCGAGGCCCGCCGCGCGCACCGCGGCGGCGATCGTCGGGAACCGCTGCTCGAACCCGTCGACGGGAGCCACGTCGAGCCACACGTGGTCCAGGCCGGACTCGCGGATGGATGCGGCCACCGCCGCGGCGACCACGTCGCGAGGCTGCAGCTCGTCGACGAAGCGCCTGCCCGCCCGGTCGCGCAGCAGCGCGCCCTCCCCCCGCAACGCTTCGCTGAGCAGCGGCCGGGGGGCGCTCCCCGACGGCAGGTACAAGGCGGTGGGGTGGAATTGGACGAACTCGACGTCGGCGACGGCGACCCCCGCCCGCAGCGCCATCGCCACCCCGTCCCCCGTCGCCTGCGGGGGATTGGTCGTCACCGTGTAGAGCTGACCGGCGCCCCCGGTGGCGAGCAGCGTCGCGCGCGCCCGTACGACGCCCCCTCCGGCGAGGCCTATCCCGCGGCAGCGGCCGCCTTCGACGAGCAGGTCGGCGGCGGCGGCGTGCTCCCAGATCGAGGTGGCCGACGACCTGGCGGCCTCGACCAGCGTGCGCTCCACCTCGGCGCCGGTGGCGGCCCCCCGAGCGTGCACGACCCTCGCGGTCGAGTGGCCCCCTTCTAGGGCGAGGCTCCAGCCGCCGGCCTCGTCACGGTCGAAGACGGCCCCGAGCGCCGCCAGCTCCCTCACCCGCTGGGGACCCTCGCCCACCAGCACGCCGACCGCCGCCCGGTCGCACAGCCCGGCGCCCGCCCTGAGGGTGTCCGCCAGGTGGAGGTCGACCGAGTCTCCGGCCGTCTGGCGGACGACGGCGGCAACCCCGCCCTGGGCCCACTGGGTCGCCGAGTCCGAGAGGGCGCCTTTCGAGACGATGCCGATCCGGGCGCCGGGGTGCCGGGCGGCTGCCCGGACCACCGCGGACAGCCCGGCTACGCCGCTGCCGACGACCAGGAGGTCAAGATCTGTCAGTTGCCTTGTCCTCTCCAGGCGCGACCGGCGACGACGTCAGCGGCGTCGACGCGACGGTTCCACTGATCGACGTGCACGACGGTCGGCTCGTAGCCGTGCAGCTCGTCCTCCTCGTAGTCGGCGTAGGTGATGATTATCACCTTGTCACCCACGTGGACGAGCCGGGCGGCCGCACCGTTGAGGCACACCTGGCCCGGCTGGCCGGTGATGGCGTAGGTCTCGAAACGGGCGCCGTTGTCGATGTCGAGCACGGCGACCTGCTCGTGCTCGAGGATGTCGGCTGCCGCCATCAACTCGGGGTCGAGGCTGATGGAGCCGATGTAGTTGAGGTCGGCCTCGGTCACGGTGGCACGGTGGATCTTCGACTTGAGCATGCGGCGACGCACGACGGTCTCCTTAGTCGGCTCGGGTGGGGGGGTTGGCTTCGACGTTGTCGATGAGGCGGGCAGCCCCGAGGCGGGCGGCGATCAGCAGCCGAACGGGTCCCTCGATCCGGGCGGGGCGCTCGAGGGTCTCGGGGTCGGCGACCTCGGCGTAGTCGAGCTCGAGCGCGGGATGCTCGGCGACCGAGGCGGCCATGACCGCCTCGACCCTGGCCGGGTCGACGACCCTGTCGTCCTCCACGGCCCGCTTTCCGGCGAGCAACGCCCAAAACAGGCGTGGAGCGACCGCCCGCTCGGCGGCCGACAGGTAGGCGTTGCGGCTCGACAGGGCCAGGCCGTCGGCGTCGCGCACGGTGGGACAGCCGACGACCTCGACGGGCAGGGAAAGATCGGTGACCATGCGGCGGACGACGGCCAGCTGCTGGAAGTCCTTCTCGCCGAAGTAGGCCCAGCAGGGCCCCGAGAGCGAGAAGAGCTTGGCGACGATCGTCGCCACCCCCTCGAAGTGACCAGGGCGGCTCGCCCCCTCCATGCGTTCGGTCAGCCCCTCCACGCGCACCGTCGTCGTCGGCGCAACAGGCCACATCTCCTCGGGGCTCGGGGCGAAGAGGACCGACGCTCCCGCCTCCTCCGCCAGCCTGCAGTCCCCGTCGAGGTCCCGGGGATAGGCCGTGAGGTCCTCGGCGGGGCCGAACTGCAAGGGGTTGACGTAGTCGGTGACCGCCACCACGTCGCATTCGCCCGCCGCGCGCCTGATCAGGGACATGTGCCCGGCGTGGAGGGCACCCATGGTCGGGACGAGGCCGACCTGCAGGCCCTTGGCCCTGCAGGCGTCGAGGTGCTCCCGCCAGGCGGCGGCTCGGTCTATCAGTGTTATGGGCATGTGGTGCGTTCCGGCCCGCGGGGGGTGCCGTTCGTGGCCGACAGACTAGCCTGACGCGCCGGCCCTAGAGGTGGCCCGCCGGACGGACCCCGCGGCCGATGTCGGAGCTCAGGTGGCCGACCACCAGCTCGGGGGCCAGGTCGGCGAGGGGGACCAGGACGAAGCCGCGCTCCCACATCCGGGGGTGGGGGACAATCAGGTCCGGCTCGTCGACGACCTCGTCGCCGACCAGCAGCACGTCCACGTCGAGCGTCCGGGGCCCCCATCGCTCGTCCCTGGTTCTTTGCGCCGCGGCCTCCGCCGCCTGGGCGACGGCGAGGAGCTCGCGCGGGGTGCGCGTGGTCCTGAGCTCGACGACGCAGTTGAGGTAGGCGCCCTGGCCGGGTGGGCCGCCCACCGGATCCGTCTCGTAGAGGCCGGACACCGCGACCACGTCGGGCAGCCGTGACATCGCAAGGCGCAGATGGGCGCGGCGGTCCCCGAGGTTGGACCCCAGGGCGAGGAAGGCGCGAACGGGCTGGCGGGGCTGGCGGCGCTCCTGGACGGCGCTCTCCGCGCTCGGGGGGGCCGGGGCGTCCCCGGCTGGTGGGTGCGGCCTGCGCGGGGCGGGCGCCTGGCGGTCGGGGCGGCGGCCGGTCACAGCTGTTCGGGGGTCCGCCGGATCCGCACCCCGGCCGAAGAGAGGTGGGTGCCGACGGGGGGACGCAGCTTGCGCAGCGCCACGGTGACCGAGGAGACCGCCGCCGGCCCGCACACCTGCACAGCCGCCCGGGCGACCCGCACGGCGAGATGCTCGAGCAGGTCGGCGCGCGGCCCGGCGAGAGCCGCCTCGGCGGCCAGCGCGAGCTGGGAGTAGTCCACCGTGTCGGTGAGCGCATCGCTCGCCCCCGCGGCGGCCAGGTCGAGCTCGACGTCGAGGTCGACCTCGAAAGGCTGCGGCAGGAGATGCTCGGCGGGCAGCGCCCCGTGGGTGGCGACGACCCTCAGCCCGCGCAGCTCGATGCGGTCGGCTGCGCTCACCCTCGGCCCACCTTCGGGCCGGCCCCGGCGGGCGCACTGCGCCCATCCGCCGCCTTCAACGCCTTCCCATCAGTCGGACGTGAGCGTCCCGGCGGCGCTCCCCGCCAGCTGCGGAGCGAGGGCGACCAGCTCCCTGCCGGCGGGACCCATCTGCCGGGCGAGGATGCGCTCGACGATGGTGATCGCATGGGGGCCGCTCGGCACCAGGCCGGACCAGCGAAGGTACCCGGCGACGACCCCCATGAGCCGGTCCCCCATCTCCTCTTGGTGCACCAGGATCCTCTCACCGCTGGCCAGCCACCTCTTCAGGTCTGCGTAAAGCTCGCTGAGCACCTCGGCGGGATCGTCGTGGGGGCTCAACGGCACGTGCGACCAGGTCATGCCCAGCTCGTCGTAGGCGTGGAGGTTGTGCGGCGAGGGCAGGAGGGACACGATCCGGGTGAACTGCTCTCCCCGCAACCAGAGGATCTCCTCCTGCCGGCGCACCTTGCGGTGGTTGCGGGCGTAGCCGCCGGGCCTCTCGCTCACCGCCAGCTTGCCCATGATGATCCAAGCGAAGAAGCGCGGTCGGATGCCCCTGGCCCATTTGCCCCTCACGCAGCCGTCCCGCAGGCGAGCGTCGCGGCTATCACGGTCGGCTTGACGTCATGGACCCGCACCATGTCGGCGCCCTGCAGGACGGCCCACGCGGCGGTGGCGACCGAACCCTCCAGGCGATCGGCGGGCGGTGGGGGTTCACCCCCCGGGGTGGCGGCCAGCGCCGCGAGGAACGACTTGCGGCTCGTTCCGATAAGGACCGGCCAGCCGGTGTCGACGAAGCGGCGCAGGTGCCGCAGGAGAACCAGGTTGTGTCGCGCCGTCTTGCCGAAGCCGATCCCAGGGTCGATCCAGATCCTCTCCACGCCCGCGGCCCGGGCCTTCTCGGCCCTGCTGCACAGGTAGGCGAGGACATCGTCGACGACGTCGCGGTAATGCGCGTGGCGCTGCATCACCGACGGGTCCGCTGGCATGTGCATGGCCACCCACCCTGCGCCGGTCTCCGCGGCGACAGGCCAAAGCTCGGCGGAGACGTCGTTGATCACCGTGGCGCCCGCGGCGACGGCAGCCCTGGCCACGTCGGCCTTGCGGGTGTCTATCGACACCGGGGCGTGGCAAGAGATCGCTTCTACGACGGGCAGGACCCTTCTCATCTCCTCGTCGGGCGGCACTGGGCTCGCTCCCGGCCGGGTCGACTCGCCGCCCACGTCGACCAGCGCGGCACCCTCGTCGGCCATCGCCAGGCCGCGGGCGATCGCCGCCGCGGGGTCGATCCAGCGGCCTCCGTCGGAAAAAGAGTCGGGCGTGACGTTGAGCACGCCCATGACCTGGGCCACCCGCCTAGCGTACATCCGCCCATGTCGCCGCCCGCCTGGCAACGCCGTCGAAGCTCAGCGGCTGTGGATGAAGCTCATCGCCTCGCTACGGGTGCTGACGCTGTCTCGCATGAGGCCCCGCACCGCGGAGGTGACCGTGATCGTGCCCGGCTTCTGCACGCCGCGCATCGACATGCACAGGTGCTCGGCTTCGACGACGACCAGGACCCCCCGCGGGACCAGCGCCCTCTCCAGCCGGTCGGCCACCTGGGTGGTGAGACGCTCCTGCACCTGAGGACGGCGGCTGAAGCCGTCCACCAGGCGGGCGAGCTTGGACAGCCCGGTGATGCGACCGTCCTCGTTGGGGATGTACGCCACGTGCGCCCTTCCGAACCAGGGGACGAGGTGGTGCTCGCACATGCTGTAGATGGGGATGTCCCTCACCATGACCATCTCGTCGTGTTCGGCCTCGAAGACGACGTTGAGATGCTCGCCGGGGTCCTCGTGGAGCCCGGAGAAGATCTCTTCGTACATCCGGGCGACCCGTCGGGGAGTGCCGGCCAGGCCGTCGCGGTCGGGGTCCTCGCCGATGGCGAGGAGGATCTCCCTTACCGCAGCCTCGATCCGGGGGGCGTCGACCCGAGCGGCCGGCGCACGCCCGTCTAGGTCGTTGCGAAGCTCGAAAGCCACCGGTTCAGGGCTCCGAGGTCTTTGGCTTGGGCCGCGGTCGCGCGGTGCGCGCCGACGAATCGCCCTTGGCTCCCCCCGCGGGGGTGCGCCGCCCCCCGGCCGTCGTGGCGGTGGCCGCCGGCGCTTTGCGCGCCGGTGCGGCGACCCCCCTCGCCTTCCTGGAAGCCGCCGGCGGTACGGGCCCCCCCGGCTCGACCCGCGCCCGGGCGGCCGGCGCAGCGGCGACAGCGCCACGGGGCGCAGCGGTGCGGCCGGCGGCGCCCGCCGGCACGGCACGGCCCGGGGCGACCACCGGGCGGCGGCGAGGCGGTACCGGCTCGGCAGGCCCGGGCAGCGCTCCGCCCGGCGGTGAGGCGACCGGGCGGCGGCGCGCCCGCGCCGGCTCCTTGCCCGTCGTCGGCCAGGGCGCCAGCGGCCCGAGGATCGCTTCCAGGTCGAGCGCGTCGAGCGTCTCCTTGTCCACCAGCTCCCGGGCCATGCGGTCCAGGGTGGGACGGTGGTGCAGGAGCACGGCGCGCGCCCGGCGGTGGGCCTCGTCGATCAACGCCCGTATCTCCCGGTCGACGACCGCGGCGACCTCCTCGGAGTAGTTGGCCTGATGCCCAAGGTCGCGGCCGAGGAAGACCTCACCGTCGCGCTGGCCGAGCTGCTGGGGACCGAGGGCGTCGCTCATCCCGTACTCGGTGACCATCGCCCGGGCGATGCGGGTCACCTTCTCGATGTCGTTCTCGGCTCCGGTTGTGGGTTCGCTGAAGACGATCTCCTCGGCGGTGCGTCCCCCGAGGCACATGGCCATCGTGTCGCGCAGCTGGCTGCGCGAGTGGTTGAAACGGTCCTCGGGCAGCGTGTAGGTGAGGCCGAGCGACCGGCTGCGGGCGACGATCGAAACCTTGTGGATCGGGTCGGCGTGGGCGAGGACGTGGCCGACGATGGCGTGACCCGCCTCGTGGTAGGCGGTGACCAGCTTGTCGTGGTCGCTCATCACCAGCGTCTTGCGCTCCGGGCCGGCGAGCACACGGTCGATCGCCTCTTCGCACTCGCGCATGCCGATCTGGCGCAGGTTCCTCCGGGCGGTGAGGATGGCCGCCTCGTTGAGCAGGTTGGCGAGGTCGGCGCCGGTGAAGCCGGGCGTGCGCTTCGCCAGCACGTCCAGGTCCGCGCTGCGGGCGAGCGGCTTGCCCCTGCCGTGCACCTCGAGGATCTTGCGCCGCCCGGTCAGGTCGGGCCGGTCTACGACGATCTGGCGGTCGAACCTGCCGGGCCGGAGGAGGGCCGGGTCGAGGATGTCCGGCCTGTTCGTAGCGGCGATGAGGATGACCCCTCCCCGCACGTCGAAGCCGTCCATCTCGACGAGCAGCTGGTTGAGGGTCTGCTCCCGCTCGTCGTGGCCGCCGCCGAGCCCGGCACCGCGGTGGCGCCCGACGGCGTCGATCTCGTCCATGAACACGATCGACGGGGCGTTGGCCTTGGCCTGCTCGAAGAGGTCCCGCACGCGGCTGGCTCCGACGCCGACGAACATCTCCACGAAATCCGAGCCGGAGATGGAGAAGAACGGCACCCCGGCCTCGCCGGCGACGGCTCTGGCCAGGAGCGTCTTACCGGTCCCGGGCGGCCCGAAGAGGAGCACGCCCTTGGGGATCTTGGCGCCGAGGGCCTGGAAGCGAGCCGGGTTCTCCAGGAACTCCTTGATCTCCTGCAGCTCGGCGACCGCCTCGTCGGCCCCGGCGACGTCGGCGAAAGTCACCTTGGGCTGGTCCTTGTTGGCGGTGCGGGCCTTCGCCTTGCCGAAGGCCATCACCCGGGACCCGCCACCCTGGCTGGCGAAGATCAGGTAGGCGAACAGGGCACCGAGGAGGATGATCGGGGCCCAGTTCTCCAGGATCGCCGGCCAGATGGAGCCGCCGCTGTGGGTGACGTCGACCTTGGCGCCGGACGACAGCAGCTTGTCGGTGAGGGCCTGGGTCATGCGGTCCGGGTAGCTGACCCGGAACGGCGAACCGTCGGACAGCTTGCCGGTGATCACGTCCGAGTCGTCGTGGATGGTGGCCGTGACGACCTTGCCGGGGGCGGAGAGGTAGCTCTCGAACTGCGACAGCGGCATGCTCGGGGTGCTGCTCCCCCCTTGCAGGCTGAAGAGGACCACGAGCGCCACGATCACGGCGAGGGCCAGGTAGACCCAGCGGCTACGGGCGAACCTTCTCATGCGGGGCCAAGGCTACTTGTCGGCCCGCCGGCAGGCGTCGTTGGGTCCTCCACGTAGGCGGCGACGAAAGGAAGGTTGCGGTAGCGCTCACCGACGTCGAGCCCGTAGCCGACGACGAACTCGGCCGGGATCCGGAACCCCTCGTACGCCAGGTCCATCTCGACCGTCTGCAGGCCTTCTTTCACGAGCAGGGCCACCACCTCCAAGGACGCCGGGTTGCGGGCGGCGAGGTTGCGGCGAAGGTAAGAGAGGGTGAGCCCCGAGTCGACTATGTCCTCGACGATGAGCACGTGCCTGTCCGTCAGGTCGGCGTCCAAGTCCTTGACGATCCTCACCACGCCGCTGGTGCGGGTCGCGCTCCCGTAGGAGGAGACGGCCATGAAGTCGAGCTCGACGGGAAGGGCGATGGCCCGGGCGAGGTCGGACAGGAAGAAGCACGCTCCCTTGAGCACGCCCACGAGGAGCGGCGGCCGGTCGCGGTAGTCAGCGGTGATGGCCGCCCCCAACTCTTCGACCCTCCGCTTCAGGTCGGCCTCGGCGACTATCACCCTGCCGACGTGGGGGTCCGAAGCGCCGGCGGCGCCGTCGAGCCCACCGGTAGGGGCGTCGTCGCGCCCGGCGCTGGCGGTGCGCAACCCGCTCACGACGTCTCCCCGCAGGTGAGCTTGCCGCGGCTGCGCCAGACCCGCCGACCCCCGGCCAGCTCGCAGGCGCGGCGGTCCCCGCGGGCGACCTCGAGGACCCGTTCCACCTCGGCGAGCGACGGCGGGTGCCGCTCGGCGTCCCCGCACGCCCTCAGCCAGCCCCTCACCGCCCGGCGGGCGAGGGCCGCCGGCGCCGCGGCCAGCGACCGGGCGTCGGCAGGGTCGATCCCGGCGGCGAGGCTCTCCAGGTAGGCCGCGTCGAGAGAAGCGACCTCGGCGGCGCGCGCGAGGAGGGGGACGACGTCGCGCTGCGCGACGGAGCACAGGAGGGGCATGACTTCGAGCCGAACCCTGTTGCGGCGGAACCGGCGGTCGAGGTTGGAGGGATCGCTGAGCGGCACGAGGCCCTCGGCGGCGCAGAGGGCCGCCGTCTCGGCGCGCCGCAGACCGAGCAGCGGGCGGCGCACCGACTGGGCCCGAGCCGCGCCGGCCATGGCGGCCAGCCCGTCGGGGCCCGCCCCGCGAAGCAGGTTCAGCAGCACCGTCTCCGCCTGGTCGTCCATCGTATGCCCGGTCAGCACCCCTGGCGGTAGAGCGGCGTAGCGGGCCTTCCGGGCGCGGGCCTCGAGGTCCGGGCCGTCGCCGACGACCACCTCGAGCGCGACGAAACCGAA
>DATGKR010000169.1:0-7617 GCA_035294565.1 Acidimicrobiales bacterium
GCGGACTGTACGAGCCGCTCGGTTGCCTCCGGATCTCCTCCTGTAGCACGGGCGATGTGGCCCGCCTGGGCGGCGGACACCTCACCTGTGCGGAGCGCTTCGTCGAGGCGGGGGTCGGTGCGAGCCGCGCGGGCCGTGTCGAGCGTCGCTTGGGCGGACGAGTGCTCCGTCCCCCACAGTCCTGCCAGCCAGTGCTCCGCCGAGCGCGCCCCCTGACGAGACCACTCCCCGCAATCAGCAGCTCGCCGCGCCGTAAGGGCCTTGCCGGCCGCGGAGAGCCGTTCGGCTCGTTCGAACAGCGAGGCCAGCTGCGCAGCGTCGGACCCGCTGTAGGCGTCGGGCTCGAGAGCGGTGACTATCTCCGCCAGCTCGTCGACCACCTCGCACAACCGCATGACATCAAGAATAAAGAGACCGTGTGACAGTTAAGGGAAGCTACTCGTCGTTCGCTGGGTGGCGCAAAGGGCGGGAGGGGCGCGGAGGGAGGTGTGGGACGCGTCGGGATGGCGCGAAGGAAGCGGAGGGAGGTGCGGGGCGCGGTGGGGCGGCGGGATGGCGCGAAGGGAGCGGAGGGAGCGGAGGGAGCGGAGGGAGGTGCGGGAGGCGGAGGGTGAAGTGGGTTGGGCTCTGGCTAGGTTGCCGAGCCGGGGACCTTGTCGCGGACGTAGAGGCCGGGGGCGGGCTCGAGCGGCGGCCGGGAGCTGCTGCCGAGCCGGGCCGGCGCCGGCTTCTTGGAGCCGCTGTAGGGCTCGACCCACTCAACCCAGCGCTCCCACCAGCTGCCCGAGCGGCGCTCGGCGCCGCGGAGCCACTCTTCGGGGTCGGGGACCGGGGGGCCGCCCACCCAGTAGTGGGCCTTTGGGTTTCCGGGGGGGTTGACCAGGCTGGCGATGTGGCCCGAGTAGCTGAGCACGAAGGTGCTCTCCCCGCCGAGCAGCTGGGTGGTCCGGTAACAGCCTCGCCACGGCGTGAGGTGGTCGGTCACCGCCCCCGTGACGAACATGGGGACTTTGATGGTGGACAGATCGACGGGCGTTCCGAGCACCTGCACGGCTCCGGCCTGGACGAGCAGGTTGTGGCGGAAGATGTCGAGGAACTGGGCGTGGAGGGCCCCCGGGAGATTGGTGCCGTCGGCGTTCCAGGCCAGGATGTCGAAAGCGGGCGGCTTCTCGCCGAGCAAGTAGTTGTTGACCACGTAGTTGAACAGAAGGTCGTTGGGGCGCATCAGGGTGAAAGCGCTGCCCATCTGCTGGCTGGTGATGATGCCCTTGCGCAGCGACCGCCGGCGGGCGAAGGAGATCAGGCCGCTGCTGTTGTACGCGGCGATGGGTGCCCGCTCGCCGAAGTCGAGGAGCGTAACGGCGTAGGACACCGAGTGGACTCGGTCGTCGCCGGTGGCGGCCATGTGGGACAGGGCGACGGTGGAGATGATCCCTCCGGCGCAGAAGACCATGAGGTTGACGTCGGGGGCCCCGGTGACCTCCTGGACGGTGGTGATCGCCGAAGACACCCGGGCGGCGTAGGTGTCGAGGTTCCAGTGCCCCTGCTCGGGCGTCGGGTTGCGCCAACTCAACATGAACACCTGCTGCCCCTGACCGGTGGCGTACTCGACGAAGCTGCGGCCGGGGGCCAGGTCGAGGAAGTAGAAGCGCCCTATCGGTGGGGGCACCACCAGGACAGGCCGCTGGAAGACGGTGTCGGCGCGCGTCGAGTACTGGATCACCTCGGCGATCTCGTCGCGTTCGACGACCGCCCCGGGGGAGACGGCGAGGTTCCTGCCGACCTCGAAGCCGGACCGGTCGACCATCTCGGGGAAGCCCCCGTTGTGGCGCAGGTCGTGGACGAGGTGACGTGTCCCCCTGACTACGCTGGCGCCGCCGGTGTCGAAAGCCTTCTTGATGGCGCCGGGGTTGGTCCAGAAGAAGTTGGTCGGCGAGGCGGCGGCCGCCAGCAGACCGCCGGCGAAGCGCGCCGTCTCGGCCGTGCGGTCGCTGACCCTCCCGTCTAGCCCTTCGATCAGGCGGCCGAGGGACTCCGAGGCGGCGAGGTACGACTGCTCGAGGCGGTGGAAGGCCGGGTTGGACTCCCACGCGGGGTCGGTGAAGCGCCGGTCACCCTTGTCCGGGGCGATCGCCGAGCGGCCCAGTCCGATCTTGACCAGCTCCCGGCCGAACCGGAGGGACTCCCTGGTGACGGCCGTTCCCTGGCCCAGCGTCGCGGCGGCCGCGGCGAGGATCTGCCCCAGGGCGGGGATCGACGCGGGCTCCCCGCCGGCTATCGACTCGGGGGCTACCGGCTCCTCGGCCGCGTCGTCGGGGAAGGAACCGGTCTTCCTATCGTGAGGCGCCCGCCCGTTGCCGCTCTTGGCGTTCGTACCGGACCGTCGTGTGGTTGCTGGCATGACGACCCCCCGTCGGCTGGTTTTGGCGTCAGTGTACGCCCCGGGGGGGACTATGCGGAACGGCTGGAGCAGGGAGCCTCGAGGAATTGATCGATCGCTGCGTAGGCTCTCTCGTTTCCTTCGAGCAGGAGGAGATGCCCTGCGCGGGGAACCACCACCAGCTGCGCCCTTGGTATGCGCGCAGCCATGTAGTGGCCGTTGGCGACCGGCGCAAGGGGGTCCTCGGCCCCCATCACGATCAGCGTCGGCTGGGGGAGCCGCCCGAGCCAGGGCCAGCTCGTCCAGGTCCCGATGGCGCCGAGCTGCTGCATGTAGCCGAGGACGTTGGGAGGCCGCTGCCGGCGGTCGAGGAGCTCCTCGTCGGTCGGGGAGGAGTCGCCCCCGAAGGTGAACGGAGCCACCATGCGCAAGAAGCGGGGCGAGTAGTAACGAAGAGGGGTCATCAGCGAGGCTATTGCCAGCGGGCTGCCCGGTTTGGCCCCCACCCCGAAGGTTGTGGCGACGAGCACGAGCCGGTCCACCCGCCGGGGATGGCGGTACGCCAGCTCCTGGGCGACGGCTCCACCGAACGAGTAGCCGAGCACGTGGGCCTGCTCGATACCGAGCGAGTCGAGCACCCCGGCGGCGAGGTCTGCCAGGGACGACATGCCGGAAGGAAAGGCGCAGGCCAGCGGCGAGCGCCCTGTGCCGGGCATGTCGAAGGCGATGGTGCTGAAGCCGGCCAGGCGCCGGGCTGCGGGGCGCCACATCGCCGTGTTGCCGCCGATGCCCATCAGGAGAAGCAGCGGCGGGCCGTCTCCGCGCTGAGAGATCCAGATCTGCCTGCCGAGGACACGGTGGTAGCCGTCGCGGGTCACTGAACGACGCTAACCCGACCGGGGCCGGGAGCGGCTGATGGTCGAGACAGGCCGGGGGACGGGAGTGCGGGGTAGGGGGAACAACAAGAAGAAAGGGCGGAGGGGGGAACTAGAAGGCGCCGGCGGGTCCAGTGGGAAAGGAGCCCGAGGCTCAGCGCGCGCCGGAGGAAAACCGCTCGCGCAACTCGCGCTTCAAGATCTTGCCGCTCGGGTTCTTCGGTAGGGAGTCCACGAAGAAGACCTGCTTGGGTCGCTTGAACCCCGCTAGGCGATTCCTGGTGTGCTCGTGGACGGCCGCCTCGTCGAGGTCGCTGCCCGGCTTGCGAACGATCGCCGCGGTCACCGCCTCGACCCAGTGCGGGTCGCTAACCCCGAAGACGGCCACCTCCGCCACGCCGTCCAGCTCGAAGAGGCACTCCTCGACCTCCCGGCTGGCGACGTTCTCGCCGCCGGTCTTGATCATGTCCTTGATGCGGTCCACCACGTAGAGGTAGCCGTCGTCGGTCAGGCGACCGAGGTCACCCGAGTGGAACCAGCCGTTGCGGAAAACGGCCTCCGTTTTGTCCAAATCCTTGTAGTAGCCGGCGGTGGCGTGCGGGCTGCGATGGACTATCTCGCCGACGGTCCCCGGGGGGACCGGGCGGTCGTCGTCGTCGACCACCATGGTCTCCACGTTGAGCGCCGCCTTGCCGGCGCTGCCCGCCCGCTCCACCTGCTCCTCCGGGCGGAGGATCGTGGCGAGGGGGGCCATCTCCGTCTGGCCGTAGAAGTTCCACAGCCGGACCCCCGGCAGGCGGCGCTGCAGCTCGGCGAGCACCTCGACCGGCATGGCTGAAGCCCCGTAGTAGCCCTTGCGGAGCGAGGAGAGATCGGTGGCGTCGAAGTCTGGGTGGCGGAGGAGGGAGATCCACACGGTCGGCGGGCAGAAGAGCTTGGTGACCCCCTCGGCGGCGATGGTGCGCAGCAGCGCCGCCGGGTCGGGGGAGGGGAGGATGATGCTCCTCGCGCCGAGGTACACGTCGACGGAGAAGAAGCAGTCGAGCTGGGCGCAGTGGTACATGGGAAGCGAGTGCACCTCCACGTCGTCGGCGTCCATCCCGCCGTCGACGATGCAGCTGACGTACTGGGCGATCAGCGACCGGCTGGTCAGCACCACGCCTTTCGGTCTCGACTCGGTGCCCGAGGTGTACATGAGCCGCAGCGGGTCGTCGTCGGCGACCTCCACGTCCGGCTCCTCGTCGGGGCCCGACAGGCACCAGGCGTCGACGTCCTCCCAGCCCGCCGCCGGGCCGCCGATGCACCCGCGCAGGGCGACGCCAGATCCCGACGCCGACTCGGCGAGGGCCTTCTCGACGGTCGGCACCAAGGCGTCCTCGGCGACTACGGCCCTGGCCTCGCAATGGTCGAGGATGTAGGCCATCTCGGAGGCGTTGAGCATGAAGTTGACAGGGACGAGGACAACACCCAGCTTGGCTGTGGCGAAGGCGAGGATGGCGAACTGCCAGCAGTTGTGGGAGACGAGGGCGAGACGGTCCCCTTTGGCGAGCCCGCGGGCGGCGAGCGCGGAGGCCGCCCTGTTGACGGCCTGGTCGAGCTCTAGGTACGTGAACCGCCGCTCCCCGTCGACAACCGCAAGGCGGTCGGGATAGCGCCGCGCGGTGCGGTGGGGCAGGTCGCCCACGGAATGGCGCCGGGCTCGGGCAATCGGGTCCATGCCAGATTGTGCCACCGGCCGCCGGTCATTCGAACGGCTGCTACCGGGGCACCACGGTGACGACGCAGCGGGTACCGGGCGCCAGGCCCAGCCGGGCGTCGGCTGTCACGAGGGCGCAGTCGAGACGCTCGGCGAGAGCGATGTACGACGCGTCGTAAGCCGACACGTTCTCGCGCAGCTCCCAGATCCGGTCCAGGAGGCCGACCATCGGATAACGGGTGAGGCCGAGGCGACGCCAGCGGTCGAGCGTTTCCCAGGCCGCGTCGGCTGCGAGCCGTCCGCTGGCTGCGAGACGGCGGAGGGCGTTCGGGACCTCGGAGTCGATCAGGTGCGGGACGTGGACCTGCTCGTCGCCGAAGGCTCGACGTGCCGGCCCGTCGTTGAGCAGCGCCGAGACGGCGGCCGAGGCGTCGGCGACGATCACCGGCCGAGTCGTCCCGCTTCGACTTCCGCCACGATCGACGTCGGGTCGACGCGGCGATCGGGAAGGGCCCCGAGCAGCGCCGGGTTGTCGGCTCTTCGCGTCACCTCCGCGAGCTCCCGCACGGCCACCGCGCCGACCGACGTGCCGTCCCTCTTCGCCAACCGCTCCAGACGTTCCACGACGTCTTCGGGCACGTTTCGCAGGTAGAGGATCCTCACGTCGCAAAATGCTAGCAGATCAGTCGCATATAGACAACGGTGTTACCGGGTCCGCGGGAAGCCGAGTTGCGCAGCGGCCCGCGGGGACGTGCCGGGAACGCCCCGCTACGCTCCGGGCCGTTGGGACGGGCAGTCAGGGCTTCGGGGCCGCCGGGCGGACGGACATGACCAGGCCGCGCGAGGGGCGGCTCCGGACGGCCGCCACGTCCCGGCCCGCGGTGTGGGTGATGGTGGCCGGGTCCGGCGCTGCGGCTGCGGCCGCCGGGGCCCACCCGACCGGCACGCCGGTGCTCGACCCGGTCTACGTCGGTGTGTTCGGGGCGCTGGTCACCGCAGCAGGCGCCACCGCGGGGCGGGCGACCGTGCTGTGGCTGGCGGCGGTCGTCGCCGGGTTCAGCCGGGGCTACGAGATATTCCCCGCCGCCGCCGGGCTGGTGGCCGCCTTCGCCGCCGCCCTGCCGAGGCGGCCGGTGCGCGCCCTCGACGCCCTCGCCGCGGCGCTGTCGGTGCAGGTCCTCCTGCGCTGGCCGCACATCGGCTTCCAGGGTGGGAGCGCCCTGGTCGCCGCGGCCGCCGTCCTCCCGTGCCTGGTGCACGCCCTCGCCCGGCTGCCGAGGAGGTGGAGGGCGGCGGCGATCTGGGCGGTCGTCGTCGGCGTCGCGCTCGCGGTTCTCTTCAGCGTCCCTGTCGCCGTCGAGGCGCTCGGCGCCCGCACCCAGGTGAGCGAGGGGACAACAGCCGCCGAGGGCGCCCTGGCCGCCGTCTCCTCCGGGCACGCCAGCACCGCCGAGGGGTCCCTCCGCCAGGCCGACGCGTACTTCTCCTTCGCCGCCCGGCGCCTCGGGGCGTGGTGGACCGCCGGCGCCCGCCTCGTCCCCATAGCCGCCCAACAACGCCAGGCCCTCCTCACCGCGACTCAGGTCGCCGCCGACGTCACCGCCACGGCAGCCGGCGAGGCCGGGCGTGTCGACTTCGGCGGCCTGCACTACGCCGGCGGGCGGATCGACCTCTCCGCCGTCGAGGCGCTTCAAGCCCCGCTCGCCAGGCTCTCCGGCCAGCTGACCACCGGCGCCAGCCGGCTCGCCGCCGTGGACTCCCCCTGGCTGGCCGAGCCGATCTCCTCGCGCCTCGCCCGGCTCGACAACGAGGTCGCCAAAGCGCAGCGCAGCGCCTCGCTCGCCTCCCAGGCGGTGGACACCGCCCCGTCCCTGCTCGGAGCCGGCGGGACCCGGCGCTACCTGATCGGGTTCATGGACCCCTCCGAGAGCCGGGGGCTCGGCGGCCTGCTCGTCTCCTACGCTCTCGTCACCGCCGACGACGGCAAGCTGTCCATCGGCCCCTTCGAGGACATAAGCAAGCTCGGCTCGGCGCTCGCCGCCCGGGGAGGCGGGCGGATCACAGCCCCCGCCGACTTCCTCTCCCGCTACGGGCAGAACCCGGCCAAGTACCCCCAGAACGTCACCTACTCCCCGGACCTGCCGACCGTCGCCGAGGTGACCGCGCAGCTATACGGGGAGGCGGGCGGGGGGCCGATCGACGGGATGATGGTTGTCGACCCCCGGGCGGTCGCCGCGCTCCTCCAGTTCACCGGTCCCATCAGCGAGCCGGGCCTCGGCACGCTCACCCCGTCCAACGCCGCCGCCGTCCTCGACGAGGGCCAGTACGCCGACTTCCCCTCGGCCAGCCTTCAGACCGCCCGGCGCGCCGCTCTCGCCGGGGCGCTGCACCAGGCGCTGGCGAGGCTGGCGTCGGGGAGCCTGCCGTCCCCCGCCGCGCTCGCGGACGCCCTGTCCCCCGCGGTGCACCAGGGCGACCTGCTCTTCTGGAGCACGCACCGCTCCGACCAGGCGTTCCTGGAGAGGATAGGGATGGCCGGCCGGTTCCCCTCCACGGGCGGCGGCGACCTCCTGGGCGTCGTGACCTCGGATTCAGGGGCGGACAAAATGGACGCCTACCTGCAGAAGAGCGTCACCGACCGTGTGAGCTTCGATCCGGGGACGGGG
>DATGKR010000170.1:0-6736 GCA_035294565.1 Acidimicrobiales bacterium
GCAACGCGATCGACGTGAACGCCGAGATACCGCTGCGTTTCGGCCTGTGGCACATCCCCAATCCGAGTTTCGCCGTCGCCCAGGTGGGCAACACGGGCACGGTCGAGGTGCTTCTCCACCTGGTGCGCTCGGCCGGCTGACGGGCGCCGGCCGGCAAGGCAGGCTGACTGGGACTCGCCGGGGAGGCCGGCTGACGGGCGCCGCCCGGCTAGGCCGGGTGACGGGGACAGGCCCGCCGGCGAGGTAGGCTCACTCGGCGCGGCGAGGCTGGGACAGCGCGGCGAGCATCAACTTTCGGGCAGGCGCCTCGTCGTCGAAGTGGAGCCGCTTGATCAGGTGCACCATGGTGCCCCGCTCGGGCGCCGACACGAAGCGGGCCTGGTCGACCAGGGCGTGCATGAGGGCGACGCCCCGGCCGCCCTCGTCCTCCGGCCCTGCCGACATCTGCTCCATGGCCTCGCTGTCGAAACCCCGCCCGATGTCGATGACCCGAAGCTCCACCAGCTCTGGGCCAATGGTCACGACCACGTCGTAGGCGTCGCCCCGCTCGGAGTGCTTGATGACGTTGGAGGCGGCCTCGGCGACCGCGAGCTCGACGTCGTGGACCTCGTCGGGTACGGCCCCCACCTCGGAGAGCGCGCTGGCGGCCAGATGGCGGATCAGAGGGACCGACAGGCGGTCGCGCGGCAGGCGCAGGGAGAGGCTGACCCGGAAGCCGCCGGTCGTGTGGTCCTCTGTATGGCTCGCCGGCCCGGCCGGCGGCCAGCTGTAGGCGTGGTTCCAGCGGGAGGCCTCGGCGTCGAAGTCGACCACGGCCCGACAACGGTGATCCCCGTGGGCTATCGCCTCGTCCAGGCTGACGACCGCCCGGCCGTTGGCCCGGGCAGCCAGCGAACCGAGCAGGGCCGAGGTTGTTCGGCACAGCATGTGCCGCTCGGCGACACCCTCGCCGAAGGGGCAACGACGGTTGCCGAGCACCGCGCGACGGTCGGACGTGCTGACCAGATAGAAGTCGGAGCCGGCGGCGTTGTGGAAAGCGACGAACGCCTCCGCCACCTCGGCGGCGGTCGCCGGGCGGCGGCCTCCGTGCGAGTCGGCCCAGTCCCTTCCGGCCGTTTCGGCGGCCGTCGCCCCCGCCACGGCTGCCGCCTCGGCCAGCGTGGCTCCCTCCTCCAGCCGCCCGGTGATCACGGTGAGCACCGAGCCGGCGTACCCCGCTGCCTGGCTGGGCGGTTGAGGGTCGGGCGCCAGGTCGATGTCCACTTCCGCCGGGCGGGTGACGGGCAGGAGGATGTCGACGACAGGCCCGCCTGGCGAGGAGACCGCGCCAGGTCCCGAGGCCCAGCCGAGTGCCTCGGCGCCCTCGTCGGGAGCCCAGACGCCGTCGGCCAGAGGGGAGCCGAAGTCCGCCGCTGCCGGTTCGACCCGCCGCACGCTGAGACGGGGTTGGGGTCCCTCCCAGTCGAGGCGGACCAGCGACGGGCCATCCCGGGCCGGGGCGAGCGCTTCCCCGACGAGCCGAGCCGCGATGTCCACGTCGGTCGGCACCAGCGCCCGGCGGCGTAACTGCTCGACGAGCATGGCTTGCATGGTCGCCGGCGCCCCTTCCGCTCGGGGGTCGACGAACCAGTCCATCAGGGTGCCGATTCTTCGATGTCGGAGATGGCCTCGGGCAGGCTGTCGAAAACAGTCATGTCCAGGCAGTCCTCGGACTGGCGCGGCCGGCCCGGCCCCAGCTCCGCCCAGACGACCTTGCCGCTGTCGCGGTGCTCGATCCCCCACGACGAGGCGAGCGAGGAGACCAGCGCCAGGCCGCGCCCGCTGGTGGCATCCGGCGGGCAGGCACCGGTCGTCGGCACACGAGGGTTCTCGTCGGCGACCTCCAGCCGCACGGTCGGCCCGTCGGCAATGAGAGTCAACTGCAGGGCGGTGCGGGCATGGAGCACCCCGTTGGTCACGAGCTCGCTGGCGATGAGCATGGCCGCATCGACCTTGTCGGCCATCTCCCAGCCCACGAGCCGGGACCGTACGAACTCTCGGGCGAGGGCCACCGAGCGGGGGTCACTCTCGAGGTCCAGGCACTCGTCCATGGCAACATTCTCCTACCCGCAGATCGGGATTTTCTATCTCGACCAGGGTAGATGGTTCCCATGCCCGGCGACGGAGACGCATTCCTCGGGTTCGCAACCGAATTCGCCGACGGGGAGCGGTGGAAGCTGCTCCAGTCGGAAGGTTGGGACGACTTCCAGGTCCGCCTCGCCGAGGTGGTCGGGGAGCTGCCGGTGAGGCGACGCCAGGCGCTGATGATGCTGCTGTTGGCCATGGTCGACCAGACGGTCGACTCGGCCCAGGTCCGCGAGTTCCTCGACGCCCACGACGCGTCCACCGAGGAGGGGGTCGAAGCCGTGATCGCCTGGCTGCGCCAGAAGCGCCGAGAACGCGGCTGACCCGGGGTCAGAACGCGGCCGGGGCGCCGCGCAGCGGGGAGAGGTTGACGGCGAACCAAACCGCCTTGCCCTCGCCGGCCGGCCGCATCCCCCAGCGGGAGGAGAGGGACTGGACGAGGAAGAGGCCCCTCCCTTTTTCCGTGTGAAGATCCGGCAGCTGGACAGCCGGAACCTGGGGGGAGCGGTCCCACACCTCGACCATCACCTCCGGGGGGATGTGCTCGATCGCCAGCCGGCAGTTGCTGTGCGCGTGCAGCACGGCGTTGGTGACCACCTCGCTGGTGAGCAGCGCGGCGAGACGGTTCTCGTCGTCGAGGTCCCACGCCGCCAGTGCGGCGGCGACGAACTCACGGGCGGCGCGCGCCGCCTCTGGTGTGCACTCGAGCTCGGCCTCGAGGCGCCGTCGACCGGCGGCGCTCATCGCGGGCGGCTGTTAGAGGAGGTGGGTGATGTCGTCGAAACCGTCGCCGATCTCCATCCCTTGGCCGGTTATGCGGAACTGGCGGACCGCCTTGTCGTGGTCGGAGCCGCGCATCTTCAACACTTGTACCCCTCGGCGCAGTTCTCCTCCCACCGGCACGTAGTGAAGGAGGGTTATCACGTCGCTGATGGTCGACACGTGCAGCTCGCCGGCCGTTTCGGCGCCCAGGAAGTCCTTCACGCTGCTGGTCACCATCCCGAGGAGGGAGTTGAGCTTTATGTGGAACGTCAACCCGAGAATGTACTCCCGGAAGCTCTTCACGGTGGCGATCCGCTGCAGCGCCGTCAGGCTGTCGATGGCGACACGGTCGGGACGGAACTCGTCGATGGTCGTCTTCATCCGCTGCAGGTGGTCCTCCAGCGACGCGGCCTCGGGGGCTTCGGCGACGATGCGCAGCCTCCCGCCGGCCTCCATGGCGGCCAGGTCGACCCCCCACCCGGCGGCGTTGCGGACCAGCTGGTCGTGGCTCTCCTCGAAGGAGTGCAGCAGCGCCCGCTGGCCGGAGGCGACACCGCCGGCTACGAACAGCGCCGCGAGCATCGACTTGCCGGTGCCCGTCGGACCGGCGACGAGCCACAGCGACCGTTCGAACAGCCCGCCGAACATCATCGCGTCGAGCCGCCCCACGCCGCTGGTCAGGCGGCCGCTGGAAGTGCCGTAGCCGATCGACGCCACCGAGACGGGCACGACGACGATCCCCTGGCCGTCGAGAAGGGTGAAGAGGTGCTCGCCTTTGAGATGCGCCCCGCCGCGCATCTTCAGGATCTCGATGGTCCGCCGGCGCTTCTCGCCGTCGAGGGCGTTGCGGAGGATGACGACGTTGTCGGCGACGAACTCCTCGAAGCCGAGCTGGGCGATCGGGCCGTAGTCGTCGGACCTCTCGGCGGTCATCACCGTCGTGACCCCCTGCTCCTCCAGGGTGGTCGCCAGCTGGAACAACGCCTGGCGCGCCGGCCCGACACGGTCGAACTGCCCGACGAGCGCCCCGACGGAATCGATCGCCACCCGGGTCGCGCCGATCCTGCGCACCGTCTCGCCCACGCGCGCGATGAGGGGGCCGAGGCCGTAGTCGTCGCCGGTGAAGACCGTGTCGGTGTGGTAGCGGGGGGCGGCGTCGACGAACGCCCATTTCTGCTGCCCCTCCCAGGCGGCGATGTCCCAGCCGAGGGAGCGCATGCTGCGCCGGATGCTCTCGGGGCGCTCCTCGAAGGTGACGAACACCCCCGGCTCGGCGCGCTCGACGATCCCGCTCGCCAGGAACTGGGCCGCGAAAACGGTCTTGCCCGATCCCGCAGTCCCCCCCACGAGCGTCATCCGGTTGCGCGGCAGCCCGCCCTGGGTGATGAGGTCCAGTCCCGGGATGCCGACGTCGAGGCGTTCGAGGCCGTTGGTCGTGGTCAAAGGTCGATCTCCTCTGCGTAGGGAAGTTGCAACGCGCGGGCCAGCTCGCCGGGCGATCGGACGTTGCCCACCACCCTCATCTGTGGCGCGGGCAGCACTCTCACCACGGTCGGTGCGGCCATCACCCCTTCCTCTTCGGCGGCGTCCGCCGAGACCGTTATGTCGATCACCTCCAGGTCGAACGGGACGAGGCCGCCCATCGTCCTGGCCAGCTCCCTGGCGACGCGCTCCGCCCTGGCCGAGCGAATGTCCGCAGGGTCGACGAAGAGGCGGAGGGAGACGCGGTGGCCGTTGTCGCGGGCGGCCTGGGCGGGGAGCAGGCGCACCGAGACGACCGTGGCGTCGTCCTCGGGCTGCCCGAGCCGCTCAGTGACCCGCCGCGCCAGCTCGGCGGCGCCGGCGGAGCCCCCCGTCAGCTGCCGGGCTTCTTCGAGCGCGGCGCCGAGCCCGTCGTCGATCGAAGCTCCCCTCCTCTCCACCAGCCCGTCCGTCAGGAAAAACACGGACGCGTCGGCGGTGAGCTGGTACCCGACGGGCTGGCGCCGCGCCTTCACCCCGAGGGGCGGGTCGGCCCGCTCGTCCAGGAACCGCGCGCCGGTCGCCGTGGCCACAAGGATGGGCAGGTGCCCGGCGTTGGTCACCTCCAGCCTGCGCTCGGCGGGATGGAGAACGGCGCACACCGCCGTGGCGATGGTGTCCGTTCCCCTGTCCGCCAGGTGGTCGTCGAGCGCCCCGAGCGCGGCCGCGCCGTCCCTCGCCGTGCGTATCGCCCGGCGCAGGAAGAAGCGCAGCTCGTCGGCGAGCTCCGCCGCCCGGGGCCCGAACGCCGGCGCGTCGCCGAGGAAGACCGCTATGCGCCCGTCGGCGAGGTCGACCACGTCGTGGAAGTCGCCCGACGCGTCGCCCTGCGCCGGGCGCCAGCACACCTCGACGGCGATCGAGCTCAGCCGGTTCGCCTGGGAGCGCCAGAGAGCTGCCATTCAGCCGCGACCGCCTGCCGGCGAGCCCGGCGCGGCGCGTGGGTCTCGGGTCGAGGTGTGCTCCCGCCGGCGTCTCCGCGCCATCGGGGCATAATGCCCGGGCGGCGCGCCGGCGGTCCAGCCGGCGCGCCCCTGGGGCGGGTTGGTCCTCGGCCCCTGGCGCGGGTTGGTCCTCGGCCCCGGGCTTCGGGCTTCGGGTCCGGCGGGTTGGTCGCCGCTTCGGGCTTCGGGTCCGGCGGGTTGGTCGCCCCCCGGTCTGGGCGATTTCCCTAAGTGTCCACTGCCCCTCTCGTCGAGGGCCTCCTCTGGACACTTAGGGCGACTATTTTGACCTAACTGTCCACGGCGGGCCCTTCTGGCCGCGGCGAGTGGACACTTTGGCCGATCCGGTTGAGCCTGTGCCGGGGGCCCGCCGGCGTAGTGGCCCCGCCCGGGCCTGCCGGCGTAGTGGCCCCGCCGGCGCAACCAGCTCCCCATTCCCGGCCCGGGTCCTCCGCGTGCGGCCGCCCCGATGCCTCTGCCTCCCTCGCCCGGCCGCCCCCGGCAGCTTCTCAGCTCGCGAGGACCTTGGGGGCGGCCTCGTCGGCGTCGGTCAGGTCGACGACCTTCTGCTCCCGCAGCCGAGCGACCAGCCGGGGGGTAGCGGCTGCCACGACGACCAGCTGAGCGGCCCCCGCGGCGAACAGCGTGGTCCGCACGCCGAACCCGCCGGCGAGGAGGCCGCCGAGGAGCCCGCCCAGGGGGAAGGTGCCGAGGATCATCAGCTGGTAGGAGCTCGCGGCGCGGCCCTGCATGCCGTCGGGCACGCTCGACTGGCGCAGGGACCGGGCCGCCACGTTGCCGATGGTCACCGCGAAGTACTCGGCGACGAGCGCCGCGGCCGCCACGATGGCGGAGCGGGTGAGCGCCATGACCGGGTAGGCGAGGGCGGCGATGGTGCCGGCGAGGGCGATGCAGCGGCCGCTGCCCAGCCGGGCGTGGATGCGCGAGGCGCTGAACGCGCCGATCACGTCGCCGATGCTCGCCACCCCGATGAGCAGGCCGTAGCCGGCGGCGCTGAGGTGGAGCCGTTCGGTGGCGTAGATGACCAGCACGCCGACGACCATCGCCTGGCAGAAGGCGAGGGTGGTGATGATGCTGGTGAGCAGCCGCAGGACCGGCTGGCCGACGAACCACCGTAGGCCGGCGACCAGGTCGGTCCAGACGGAGCGTCCCGAGGGGGCGGGCTTGTTGTCGGGGAGCGCCCGGCTGAGCAGCGCACCCGAGGCGACGAAGCTGAGAGCATCGGCGAGGAAGGGGATCGAGCGCGCCAGCGAGAACGCCGCCCCTCCGAGGGCCGGGCCGACCAGCTCCTCGCCGGTCATGTCGGCGTTCATGAGGTGGGCGTTGGCCTGGACGAGCTGGTCGCGTCCCACGATCGACGGCAG
>DATGKR010000171.1:0-32870 GCA_035294565.1 Acidimicrobiales bacterium
CCCGATCACGTCCACACAGGCATGAAGGTACGCCTCGCCACCTACGTGGCGGGAACCGACGACGAAGGGACCGAAGCCGTCGGTTTCGGCTTCGAGCCCGTCGGATAGCAGGAGCAACCGAGAGCAAGGGCAGACCCACAGGAGGCGAGCAATGGCCAGCGACGACATCTGGATCCTCGGCATCCACATGACCAAGTTCGGCAAGCACCCCGACAAGGACACCGTCGACCTGGCCAGCGAGGCGGCCATGGCGGCCCTGGCCGACGCCCAGGTGACCATGAAGGACATCGGTGTACTCGCAGCGGGGAACCTGATGGCCGCCAACGCGGGGATCGGCCAGCAGATCCAGAAGCAGATCGGCCAGACCGGCATACCCGTGTACAACGTCGCCAACGCCTGCGCCACCGGCGCCACCGCCCTGCGCACCGTGATCATGGCCGTCAAGGCCGGCGAGTGCGACATGGGGCTCGCCGTAGGCGTGGAGAAGCTGGCAGGCGCCGGTCTGCTCGGCGGCGGCGGGCGTCCCAAGGAGGCGGCGAACGTCTTCGAGCCGAAAGGCCGCTACGGGGCGGTCATGCCCGTCGACGGTCGGATCGGCACCGAGACCATGCCCGGCGTGTTCGCCCAGATCGGCATGGAGTACGGCTACCAGCACGGAGGGGCCAGCTTCGAGCTGTTCGCCCGCATCTCGGAGAAGAACCACGCCCACTCCACGCTCAACCCGCTGGCCGCCTACTCGAAGCGGATGAGCCTGGAGGAGATCATGAACGACGTCATGATCGCCTACCCGAACACGCGGCCCATGTGCTCGGCCAACTGCGACGGGGCCGCGGCGGCGGTGGTCGTGTCCGGCTCGAAGCTGCGGACCCTGTCGCCGGACCAGCAGAGGAGGGCGGTCAAGGTGACCGCGTCCGTGCTCACCACCGACCCCTGGGAAGAGGCCGCCCAGGTGCTGCCCAACGTCAACACCCTTACCCGCAACGCCGCCGAGCAGGCCTACGAGCAGGCCGGGGTCGGACCGGAGGACCTCGACCTCGTCGAGCTGCACGACTGCTTCGCCACCGCCGAGCTGGTCCACTACGACAACTTGATGCTCTGCAAACCGGGGGATGCCGTTCCCTTCTTCGAGTCCGGCGCCACCTGGCGCGACGGAACGACCCCGGTGAACGTCTCGGGCGGGCTGCAGTCCAAGGGGCACCCCATCGCGGCGACGGGCATCGCCAACATCTGGGAGGTCTGCCACCATCTGCGCGGCGAGGCTGGAGACCGCCAGATCGAGGGGGCGAGGGTGGGCCTGGCGCACGTCATCGGCCTGGGCTCGGCGTGCGGGGTGCACATCCTCGAACGGGCGGCTTAGAACCGTCCGCGACCGGCACCGGGGCGGCGTTTAGGATCTGCTGCCATGGCCGAACCGCAAGAGCGCACCCCCGGTCCCGACGACACCGCCGCCTTCCTGCGCTTCTACGAGGCTCGCCCGACCGACGAGAAGCGCGGGGGGCTGCTCTACCGCCTGCTCGTGGGGTGGTGGCGGGACCGGCCGTGAACCCCGTCTAGCCGTGAACCCCGAGCGCGACGCCGCGTCCAGGGAGGACCTGCGGGCCTCCCTGGAGCGCTTCGCCCAGGCGGTCCTTCCCCACGACCGGTGGCTGACAGGCGCCGAGCTGGCCGCCGAGGCGGGCGTCGACCTGGAGCTCGCCCGGCGGCTGCGGCGGGCGATGGGCCTGCCCGACGTTCCGCTCGGCGAGGAGGGCTACCTGGAGGCGGACCTGGAGGCGCTGCGGCGGGTCCGCCGCCTCGTCGAGACCGGCGGCCTGGACACCGCCGACCTGCTCCACATGGCCCGCACCCTCGGTCTCGCCGCCGCCCGCATGGCCGACGCCGTCGTCGGCTTCTGGTCGGACCGGATGGACACCGGCCTCCGGGAGGCCATGCTCGACCGGGAGAGGATCGACGAGCTGGAGAAGGTGGTCGGCTACCTGTTCCGGCGGCACCTGCTCGACTCGGCCACCCGCCAGCTCGCCTGGGACGAGGCGGGGGAGGAGGGTCCCGAGCTGGCGGTCGGCTTCGCCGACCTCGTCGGCTTCACGTCGCTCTCCGAGCAGTTGTCCGATCGGGAGACCGCCGAGCTGATCGAACGCTTCGAGGTGCTCGCCACCGACGTGGTCGTCGGAGGCGGAGGGCGGGTGATCAAGATGATCGGCGACGAGGTGATGTTCGCCTGCGAGCCGGCCGACGCCGGCCAGATCGCCCTGGCGCTAGTCGACAGCTTCGACTCGCCGGACCTGCCCTCGGTGCGGGTCGGAGCCGCCTCTGGGACGGTCCTCTCCCAGGGAGGAGACCTTTTCGGCCCCGTCGTCAACCTGGCGTCGCGTGCGACGATGGCCGCCCGCCCCGGCTCGGTGCTCGTCTCCCCCTCCCTCGCCGAGGTGCTGCGCGCCGACCCTCGCTACAGCGTGCAGCCCATCCGCCCCCACCGCTTGAAGGGGATCGGCTCCGTCCGGCTCGCCGTCCTGAGAAGGGCCGGCTGACCCGGAAAAGCCGGTCAGAACCGGCGGGCGACCGCAAGGACGCTGCCCGCGCTGGGTAGCCTCAAGGGGGGATCGGCAGATCCAGGGAGGGAACCGCCGGTGCGCATCGGCAGCAGGAACTTCCGCCTCGGGCGGCGAACGCGTCTTGGTATGACCGGGTTACCGCGCGGTAGTCGACGTCGGCGCCTGCGGTGGGCGCTAACCGCAGCGTCGGCCGGGCTGGTCGCCTCCGGCGTGGTGGTCCTCGCCGGCGGCCCGGACGCACGGGCGCAGACCCCGAGCCCCGTCTCCCCCGGCCAGGGCAGCTCCTACGCCCAGGCCGTCCAGGTGACACCCCACGAGGGCTCCCTCGCCGTCGGGGCCGTCCTCGGAGAGGCCCTCGCCGGCCACACCGGCGACTACGCGAGGGCCCAGTCCCAGGGCCTGGACCTCGGCGCGGTCGGAACGTCGATGAAGAGCTACAACTGCGGCCAGCCGCCCAACTCCACGGTCGCCGCCGCCGTCCCCTCCCCGCTCGAGGTGGAGACCGGCCAGCCGGGAGCATCCCAGGGCGTCACCGACACCAACCCCCAGCAGACCTACGGGGCGACCGAGTACGCCCAGGCGACTGCCACCCCCTACGCCGAGGCCGACACCACCTACGGGAACCTGAACGGGCAGTACTTCGCCGTCGCCGGCGCCCACTCGCGAGCCTGGTCGGGCATCGTCGACGGCCAGCGGGTCGCCGGGGCCACCTCGGACATCTCCCAGCTGTCGATCGCCGGCGGGGCCGTCGTGCTCGACGGGCTTCGCTGGAGCTCCGTCTACCCCTCGACCGGCTCGGCGCAGCCGAGCGGGTCGTTCACCTTGGGCAGCGCCGAGATCATGGGCAAACCCGCCCCGACGACCGACTTGTCGGCGCTCCAGAGCGCGGCCAACACCGTCCTCGGGGTGATCGGCATCCAGCTCCAGCTGCCCCAGGTGACCGACGCCGGCGGGATCGTCAGCGTCAGCCCGCTGCAGGTCGTGGTGGTTCCGAACAGCACCCGCGACGCCATCGTCGACGGCGTGCTCAACGCCATCGCCCCCCAGTACAACCAGCTGGCCAACGACCTGGAGAACGGGTTCAGCCCCTCGGAGCCGTCCAACCTCGAGCAGGCCCTGTGCCAGTCGGACACGCCGATCACCGTCGCCGACGTCGCCCTGGCGTCGATCGACGGCTCCGGGTTCTTCAACGCCGCTCTGGGGGGGGTGAACGCGTCCAGCTCCGCCCTGGCGGCCAACCCCTTCAGTTTCGGCCTGCCGGCGTTCAGCTTCGGCTCGCCCGGCTCGACCGTCTCGACCCCGGGTTCGGCGTCCTCCTCGGCCGTCGCCGTCGGCGGCACCCCCGTCGCCTCGGGGGGCGGGGTGGGCCTGACAGGCACTCCGGCGGCCGCTACCGGCGGGACGGCCGGGCCCACGCCGGCCGCCGCGTCGAAGGGGACGACCCAGGAGGTGGTGCCCGCCTCGGCCGGTTTCGCCAGCGGGGGGCCCCTGCTCGCCCTCGGCCTGGCCGGCCTGGGAGCCACCTTGATACTCGCCGCCCTCGAGCGGCGGGCGATGAGCGGCGCGAGGGCGAAGGCCGCTTTCGAGGACTAGCCGACCCGACGAGAAAGGGAGGAACGCGACAGATGGGGGAGACGGTTTAGATGGCCACCGCCGGAGGGGTGAACGGCTCGACCCCGGGGCGGTCCTGGATGTACCAGCGGCTGCTGCGCGGCTACGGCCCGCTGGCCGTGTTCGCGGTGATCATGGTGCTCATCGCCTGGCTGGTGCCGAGCAGGGTGCCCAGGACCACCGTGGCCAGCGCGTCGGCTTCGGGGAGCCCTTCTGCCCAGTCGGCCAGCAACGGATCCGCGGGGCCCAACGCCTCCTCCTCTTCCCCGAACGCCTCACCGGCGGCGGCGGCGACCCACTCGGGTGCCATCGCCTCCTCGGGCGGGTCGAGCTCGGGAGGCGGCGGCGGGGGGGGGACGACAACGACCCCGGGCAGAGTCGGCACCTGCACCGGCCCGCAGGTGCCCGGCGACCCGTACTCGCCGCCTTGCACCACCTTCTCCGGCAACAACGGCGGTGCCACCTCGCCGGGGGTGACCGCCACCACCATCAACGTCACCTATCGGGTCACCAGCGACCAGAGCTTCCAGCAGACCCTCGCCCAGCTCGCCGGCGCTCAGCTGCAGGACACCAACGCCGACACCGAGCGGACCATCACGGAGCTCGCCGACTACTTCAACCAGCACTTCCAATTCTACGGGCGGAAGATCGTCGTCCACTTCTTCAACGGCCAGGGGAGCCTGTCCAACGAGCTGCTCGGCCAGGGGCAGGCCGAGGCGGAGGCCGACGCGCTCACCGCCAAGCAACTAGGGGCGTTCGCCGACATCTCCGCCGAGTCCGAGCCCTATGCCCAGGACCTGGTCAACGAGCACATCATGGCCTTCGGCGACCCGTACCTGTCCGCCCAGTGGCACGAGCAGAACGCCCCCTACGCCTGGTCGATCGACACCGAAGGCAGCTACGTCGCCCAGATCGCCGCCAACTACGCCCAGCAGAAGCTCTGCCCCCAGGGGAGCCCCGCCGTCTACGCCGGCGGCAACCTGAAGAACGCCCCCCGCAAGTTCGGCCTCCTGGCGCCCGAGAACCCCTGGTACCAGGTCTCGGTTCAGCTCGCCAATCAGTACAGCATCGCCCACGGTTGCGGCTCGGGGAGCATCTACACCTACACCCTCGACCTGGGCACAATGTCCCAGCAGGCGGCAAACCTGGTCGCCAAGCTGAAGGCCGACGGGATCACCACGCTGTTCTGCGGCTGCGACCCGATCTTTCCCGTCTACCTCACCGGCCAGATGGCCCAGCAGAACTACTTCCCCGAGTTCGTCGACGTCGGTACGGCCCTCACCGACCAGGACTACGTGGGCCAGCTCTACAACCAGGAGGCCTTCTCCCACGCCTTCGGGGTGAGCCCCAACGAGCCGACCGTGCCCTACACCCAGACGATCGGCTACGCCGCCTACAAGAGCGTCGATCCGAGCAGCGAGCCGGCGTTCTTCGTCAACCTCATCTACCTGCAGATGGACATGCTGGCTATCGGCATCCAGATGGCGGGGCCCGACCTGACCCCGACGACGTTCGAGCACGGCATGTTCAACTACCAGCCGCGCGTCGGGCCGGCCGGCCTGTGGGGGTGGAGCCCCACCCAGTTCACGGTGCCCAACGACGTGCGCGAGATCTGCTGGGACCCCAACGCCATCTCGCCGTTCAACAACAAGCCGGGCGCCTTCGTCGACAACGACCCCAACGAGCGCTGGCAGTTCGGCCAAATCCCCAAGGGGCCGCCCAACTGCCCGTCGGGGTTCCCCTTCACCCCCAACTCGGGAGGTTGACGCCGCGGTGAGCACCGCAGCCGTCCAGCTCGAACGGCTCCCCGGGTGGCTGACGCGCCGGCCCTGGCGGGCCGCCGTCGCGGCGCTGGTCTTCGCCTACCTGCTCGCGTGGGCGGCGACCGGCTCCCGCGGCTACATCCACCAGAAGGCCCCCATAGGCATCATTCTGCTCGGCGTCGTCTACGGTTCGGTCACCGCCCTCGGGGCCTTCGGGATCATCCTCGTGTACCGGGCCAACAGGTTCATCAACTTCGCCAACGGGGCCCTCGGGAGCCTCGTCGGCGTGCTCGCCATCGGCCTGGTGATGGTCCACGGGCTCAACTACTGGATCGCCCTCCCGGCCGCGACGGTCGTCGGCGCCCTCGTCGGCGGGCTGACCGAAATCACCACGATCCGCCGGTTCAAGAACTCGGCGCGCCTCTTGGTGACCGTCGCCAGCATCGGCCTCGCCCAGGCCTTCGGAGGCATCGAGCTGCTCGGCTCCAAGGCGGAGAACTTCATATCCCTCGTCGGAGCCTTCTCCCCGCCGTTCAACGTCTCGTTCCGCATAGACGTCTACACCTTCCACAGCTCGGCGGTGATCATCGTCGTCGCCGTCCCCCTCGTCATCGCCTTCCTCGCCTGGTTCCTGCTGCGCACCGACGCCGGCATCGCCGTGCGCGCGGCGGCCGAGAACGAGGACCGGGCGCTGCTCCTCGGGATCCCGGTGAGGAGGCTTTCAACCATCGTCTGGCTCGTCGCCGGCGGGCTGACGACCCTCGCCTTCATGCTGCAGGCGCCCTTCGAAGGGGTCAAGCCCGGAGCCCTCTCCAACGGGCCGACGGTCCTCCTGCCGATGCTCGCCGCCGCCGTCGTCGCCCGGATGGAGTCCCTTCCGGTCGCCTTCGTCGCCTCGCTCGGCCTGGGGATCATGGACCAGCTGGTGCGCTGGAACACGACCACGTCGCCGTCGATCGTCTGGGTGTTCTACCTGGCGGTCATCATGGTCGCCCTCCTCGCCCAGCACTCCAAGATGTCGAGGGCCGAGGAGTCGGGGGCCTCGTCGTGGTCGTCGGTGTCGGTCCTCAAGCCGATCCCCGAGGAGATGCGCCGACTGCCCGAGGTGTTGTGGACCCGGCGCGCCCTTCTCGCCGGCATCGTCGTCGCCTTCGTGCTCGTCCCCAAGGGGTGGTCGCCGTCGGACCAGCTCCTCGCCGGCTTCGCGATGGTGTGGGCGATGGTCGGCGTGTCCCTGGTCGTGCTCTCCGGCTGGGGTGGGAACATCAGCCTCGGGCAGTTCGGCATCGCCGGCGTGGCCGCCATGATCTGCGGCAACCTCGTCGCCCACTACAACCTCGACTTCTTCCTCGTCATGCTCATAGCGGGGGTGTCGGGGGCGGTCGTCGCCCTGCTGGTCGGGCTGCCGGCGCTGCGGATCAAAGGCCAGTTCCTGGCGGTGACAACCCTGGCGGTGGCGGTCGCCTTGGACCAGTACTTCCTCAACACCGACACCTTCCCCCAGTTCATCCCCCAGAACGGGGTCCCGAGGCCGCTGCTCCTGCAGCGTTTCGACCTGCAGAACAACTACTACGAGCTGTACCTGGTGACCGCCGTCTTCCTCGCCTTGTCGGTGATGGTCACCGTCGGGCTGCGCAAGGCCCGCGCGGGAAGGGTGCTGATCGGCACGCGCGACAACGAGCGGGCCGCCGAGTCGGCGGGGGTCCCCACCACGAGGATCAAGCTCGCCGGCTTCGTCGTCGCCGGGGTCATAGCCGGCGTGGCCGGAGCCCTCGACGTCTACCTTCTCGGCGCCCTCAACCCGGGCAGCTTCCCCGCTACCGACAGCATCACCGTCTTCGTGTACGCGGTCATCGGCGGCCTCGGCTCGGTCACCGGAGCCCTCACCGGCGTGCTTTTCTTCAAGTTCCTGGAGACCCAGACGTGGCTGGGCCAGTTCCGCGTCGCCGTCTCAGGCGTGATCGCCCTCTACGTCCTCATCGCCTTCCCCGGCGGCATCGGCCAGGCGCTGTACAACCTGCGCGACCGGGCGCTGCGCGTGGTGGCCGACCGGCGGGGGCTGCTCGTCCCGACCCTGCTCGCCGACCGGCGCCAGGACGGGGCGGCAGCCCCCGGCCAGGGGGATCTGCTCAGCGCCATAGCCGACGGATCCGGCAACGGGAGCGTCGGCGTCGAGGCCCGGCCGCCGGCGGGGGCGCGCCGGTGAGCCCCGCCCCCCGCAACGGTCAGCGTGCCGGCGTGACAGCCGGCCCTCCGGCCGCCGACGTGACCGCCGAGCTGCCGCTGGCGGGCTCGTCGCCCAACGGCGCGACCGGTGGGGAGCCCATGTTGTGGTGCCGCGGCATCGACATGTACTACGGCCCGGTGCAGATCCTCTTCGACGTGGACTTCGAGGTCCGCGAGGGGGAGATCGTCGCCCTCCTCGGCACCAACGGCGCCGGCAAGTCGACGCTGCTCAAAGGGATCTCCGGCCTGGTCCGGCCCAGGCGCGGGACCGTCCGGTTCAAAGGCGAGGACGTGACCAAGCTGAGCGCCGACGTGACCGCCCGCCGGGGCATCTCCCTCATGCCCGGCGGCAAGGGGATCTTCCCCACCCTTAGCGTCGGCGAGAACCTCAGGATGGCCTCCTGGCTCATCCGCGACGAGCCCGAGCGGGTGGAGATGGCCCGCGAGGAGGTGCTGTCGCTCTTCCCCGTCCTGTCCGAACGCTACCAGCAGATGGCGGGCAACCTTTCGGGGGGAGAGCAGCAGATGCTCTCCCTCGGAGCGGCGCTGATGACCAAGCCAGAGCTGCTCATGATCGACGAGCTGTCCCTCGGCCTGGCGCCCACGGTCGTCGGCCAGCTGATGGAGGTCGTCCAGGAGCTGCACCGCAGGGGGACGACGATCGTCGTCGTCGAACAGTCGGTCAACGTCGCCCTCAACATCGCCAAGCGGGCGGTGTTCATGGAGAAAGGCGAGGTCCGTTTCGAGGGCGCCGCCGAGGAGCTCCTCGAGCGCCCGGACATCCTCCGCTCCGTGTTCATCGCCGGAGCCTCCGCGGGAGCCGGCGGAGCCCAGGCCGAGGAGAAGCCGGCGCCCCGGCGGGGGCGCAGGGCCAAGGCCGCCCGCCCGCCGGTCCCCGAGGACGCCAAGGTGGTGCTCGCCTGCGACGGGGTGGTGAAGCGCTTCGGCGGCATCACCGCCGTCGACCACGTGACCCTCGAGGTCCGCCAGGGGGAGCTGGTCGGCCTGATCGGCCACAACGGCGCGGGCAAGACGACGCTGATGGACTGCATCTCGGGCTTCCTGGCCGTCGACGAGGGTCGCATCCGCCTGCGGGGGGTGGACGTCACCGACTTCGCCCCGCACATGAGGGCGATGGGGGCGATGGGGCGCTCCTTCCAGGACGCCCTGCTGTTCCCCAGCCTGACCGTCGCCGAGACGATCGCCGTCGCCCGCGAGAGGCACCTCGAATCCAAAGACCTGATCGCCGCCGCGCTGCAGCTGCCCGCCTCGTTCGACTCGGAGAGCCAGGTGGCCGCCGACGTCGACGAGCTGATCGACCTGATGGGCCTCGGCGCCTACCGCCAGAAGCTGACCGGCGAGCTTTCCACCGGCACCCGCCGTATCGTCGATCTGGCGTGCATCCTCGCCCAGGAGCCCAAGGTGCTCCTCCTCGACGAGCCGTCAGGCGGTGTCGCCCAGAAGGAGACCGAGGCGCTCGGCCCGCTGCTGCGCCAGATCGCCGAGCGCACAGGCTGCTCCATTCTGATCATCGAGCACGACATGCCGCTCGTGAGCGGCCTGTGCGACCGGCTCGTCGCCCTCGAGCTGGGCGCCGTGATCGCCGAGGGGCCGCCCGCCGAGGTGCTCTCCCACCCGGCGGTGATCGCCTCCTACCTGGGCACCGACGAAGCGGCGATCGCCCGATCCGGCGCCAGGTCCTGAGCCTCGCCGGGCGGGGCCGTCCACACGGTGAACCCCGCCGGGTCGAGCGCCACCCGGCAGGGCCCATACCCTGCCGGTAGGGAGTCGACGTGGGCGGTGAGCACGAGGCCGGCGCCCAGCTCCACCTCCAAGACGACGTGGGAGCCGACGTCGGCGGCGTCGAGGAGCCGTGCCGGGTAGGCGCCGTTGGGGCGCACCGCCACGCAGCCGGGCCGGACGCACCAGGTGACCGGCGTCCCCGGGGGCGCCCCGGTGGGGACGTCGAAGAGGAGTCCTGCCGCCTCCAGCCTCCCGCCGGTGCCGCTGCGCCCGGCGTGGATGTTGGGCACCCCCATGAGGCGGGCGACCAGCGGGCTGGCAGGCCGCGCATGAAGGTCCCGGGCCGAGCCAGCCTGCTCTATCCGTCCGCCGACCAGGACCACGATGTCGTCGGCCAAAAGCGCCGCCTCGGCCGGGTCGTGGGTGACGAGCACGGTGGAAAGACCCGCGTGGCGCTGGAGGCGTCTCAGCTCCCTGCCCAGCTCGGCCCGGACCGGGGTGTCCAGCGCCGAGAAGGGCTCGTCGAGCAGCAGCAGGCGCGGCCGGCGGGCCAGCGCCTGGGCGAGGCACAGCCGCTGGCGCTGGCCGCCTGACATCTGCGAGGGGAGACGGTCGGCCAGGCCGGAGAGCCCCAGGGTGTCCAGCCAGTGGGAGGCGAGCCCCGGGTCGGCGCCCACACCGAAGGTCGCCTGCCGCCAGGCGTCGAGGTGGGGAAGCAGGTGGTAGCCCTGCGCGACGTAGCCGATGCCCCGGTCCTCGACGGGGGTGCCGTCCACCGGTTCCGCCCCGTAGCAGACCCTCCCGGCCTCGGGGCCGAGCAGTCCGGCGAGGCAGCGCAAGGTGAGCGACTTGCCCGATCCCGACGGGCCGACGATGGCCAGGCGGTGCGACCCGGCCCGGTGGGCGGCTCGCAGGCGGAACGAGCCGACTCTCACTTCGAGGTCGAACGACACGGGCAGCGCCGGTCCCCGCACCGGCTCGGCGGGGGGCGGCAGCCCCGCGGCTAGGCGCGCCCGGGGGCGAAGCGGCGCGCGTGCCAGCGCCACGACGACGGTGGCCACGCCCAACGCCAACGCCGTCGGAGCGGCGATGTCCGCCAGGCCCGACGAGGAGAACTCGGTGTAGGTGTAGACCGGCAGTGACGACGGGTGATAGGCGAGGAGCACCGTGGCGCCGTACTCGCCGAAGGCGCGCAGCCACGACAGGAGCAGCCCCGCCCTGATCCCCGCCGACGCGCCCGGCAGGCCGACCCGGAAGAAGCGGGCGAGCGGGCGGTGGCCCAGGGCCGCGGCGACCTCGTCGAAGGAGCGGTCCTCGGCGGCGAACGCCGATCTCGCCGCGACGATCAGGAACGGGGCGGCCACGAACGTCTGGGCGAGCACCACGCCGGCGAGGCTGTCGGTCAGGCGATGGCCCGACAGGCGCCCCAGCCACGTGTAGGGGCCGACCAGGTAGATGAGCAGGATCCCGCCGATCAGCGGCGGGACGGCTAGAGGCAGGTACACGAGGGCGCCGGCGATCGATGCGAGCCGGCTGCGGGACCGTGCGAGCACCCACGCCAGGGGGATCCCGAACAGGGCGATGAGAGTGGTGGAGATCGTCGCCCCCGCCGCCGAGATCCAAAGGGCGGGGAACAAACCTGGCTGGGAGAAGCCGGCGTGGTCGGTGGTCGCCAGGCGCACCAGGAACGCCGCCACCGGCACCGCCAGGTAGACAGCCACGACGGCCCCCAGCCAGGCCAGTGGACCACCGGCCCGGGGGATCCGGCGGCGGGAGGTCATGCCCACACGGTAGTCACAAGACGACTACCGGGTGCTCGGCCAGCCAGGGGCGGTCGCCGAGGCGTCCGGGCCCGGACGGCGCCGAACCTACCCTTGGCGGGGGGTGCTGTCCCAGCCGCTGAAGCCGGTCGGGTCGTGGCGTCCCATCGACGCGTGCTCGAAGAGGCCCCAGCCTTCGCGGTCCTCGCAGGTCGCCCGGGCGACGTGGTCGACCACCGCGAACGGGGTTCTGCCCGCCACGGCCGGGTCGGACAGGTCGTAGACGGCGCTGTCCACCCAGGCGCGGCCACGCCACTGGCCGTGGGACCAGTCGGGGTCGCCCCCGTAGCCCGCGCCGACGTTGAGCGCCACACCGGTGAGGGTCTCCACCTCCACGTCGAGCGATCGCCGCAGGTGCAACACGGCTCGCTCGGGGTGGCGGGTCCCGGGGCGGTAGGAGATCTCCACCTCCGGCCAGCCGAGCTGCTCGTGGCGGCCGTCCCGGAACACGCGGCTGGCCGCGTTGAGGGTGCGGGTCCCGTCAGGCTCCTCCTGGGCGATGACGATCAAGGCGAAGTCCTCGAATCGCAGGGGGACGTACAGCCACCAAAAGCCGTTCCGGCCCTCGGCGGCCGCTCGCCCGGGGGGCTCGGGCTCGCCGACGGGACGGGTTCCCCACGAACGGTCCCGGGTGCCGACCCAGCGGTCGGGGGAGACGGCCAGATCCTCCCCCGCCACGTGCAGCGTCCCGCTCCAGGTGCCGACCTGGGCGAAGCGGCAGCCGTCTATCACCGCCCTGGCCCCCTGGTGGAGCAGGTGGCGAGGCTCGTCGACGCAGGGGAACGAGCCCTCCCAGGTGAGGTCGAACCCCAAGCCACGGTCGGCGGTGTCGCACACCACCCGTATCCTCGACAAGGGCTCTGCCACTTCTACGCGGTAGGGCCCCACCCGGGCGTCGAGGCCGCGGTCGACCAGAGCGTCGGAGCAGCGCACCGCCCACTGGCGGCCGCCGCGCCGCAGCGTCGCGTAGGCGTCGACCACGCCGAGGTTCGGGTAGACGCCGAGCCCGGTCACCAGAAAAAGGTCTCCGGTGCGGTCGTGGGCGTTGAAGTAGCAGCGGTCGTAGAAGTTACGGTCCCCCGTGCCGACGTGGCGCATCGACAGCGGCAGCTGGTGGATGGGGTACTCGTCGAGGGGGACAGGCATTCAGGAGCCGATCAGCTCGGCGAGGCCGGCCCCGTTGAGGAGCAGCTCGTCGGCCGAGGCGGGCGCCTGGCGCTCCCCGAAGCGGACCTGGCGGTACCCGGTGCGCAGGTAGACGATGCCGAGCTGGACGGCGGCGTACACCGTGTACCAACCCAGGTCGCGCGGCGTTCTCCCCGAGAGGCGCTCGTAGGTGGCGGCGACGTCGTCCTGGAGCAAGAAGCCGGGCATGCCCGGGAACCCGAACTGGGCCGCCATCTCCTCGAACATCCGGTGCAGGTAGGACAGCCACGCCAGGTCCGTCTCGGGCGGCGCTATCGAAGCCATCTCCCAGTCGAGCACTGCGGCCGGCTCGAAGTTCCGGTACATGACGTTCCCGATGCGAGCATCCCCCCAGCAGAACACGGCGGTGCTCTCGTGGGCGGGCCAGTGCGACTCGAGCCAGGCGAACCCCTTTTCCACCAACTCCGACCGGCCGACGTCGCGGGCGGCGAAACGGTACCAGTCCCACCTCGAAGAGACGTGGCTGCGCAAGGAGCCGCCCCCCAGGTGGGGGAAGTGCTCCCCGGGCCGCTCGACGTTGTGCAGGCGGGCGAGGATCTCCACGGTCGACTCCTGCACGCGCCGCTGGTCGGCCGGGTCGGCGTCGAAGAGCCAGTTGCCCCCGAAGTTGTAGGGCATCACGTCAGGTGGCACTTCCCCCACCACCTCGCCCATGACGAAGAACGGCGATCCGATCAGCTCGCTCCCCGGATCGCACCAGCGCGGCGGCGGCACCGGCACCTCGGTCAGGCGAGCGACCGTCTCGATCGTCGCGAACTGTCCGGGCATGTCGTAAGAGGGGAACACCGGGGCGTCTTCGGCGGAGGGGGCGACCCTCGCCACCAGGCCCTCCCTCCGGCGGACCCGCCCTTCTGTCCAGGTCGCTTCGAAGATCAGCGTCTCGCTGGACATGCCCGTCGCCGACGTGCCCCGGACGGACCTCACCTCGTGGTCGGTTCCCGGGAGGTGGGCGGCCAGCGAGCGTCTCAGGCCGTCCCGCAGCTTCTCGGCGTCGCGGCTCGAGCGCTGCAGCTCCCCGGGTGCGGGTCCGCTCAAGGCGTGCCCTCGGGGATCGTCCCGTCCACGTCGGTGAAGCCGTACTCGGATGCGAGCTCGGCGACCCGGAAGGCTCGACCAGACCTGGCCGCCACGCCCGGGTCGGCGGCGAGGGCTACCACCGCCCGGCCGGCGAAGCGGGGGGTCTCCGCCCGGTCCAGGTCGAACTCCCCCTCGCCGGGAAGCACCAGCAACCGTCGGCCGTCCGCGCCTCTCGGCACCGCCTGCAGCAGCTCGGTGTCGACCAGGCCGGGCCAGATCGACACGACGGCCACCCCCTTGTCGGCCAGGTCGACGGCCATGTCGGAGGTCATCCTGTCGACGGCGGCCTTCGCCACCCCGTAGACGACGTTGTGCATGTAGCGGGCGGCCCCGGGCGAGGAGACGTTGACGACCAGCCCGCCGCCGCTTGCGAAAAGCAGTGGCGCGGCGAAGGCGGACGCCACGTAGTGGGATCGTACGCCGACGGCGAAGGTGTGGTCCCATCCCTCGGGGCCGACCTCCCAGAAGGGCCGGCCCAGCCAGCGGGCGGATCCGGCGGAGTCGTAGACGTTGTTGACCAGCAGGTCCAGGCGGCCCTGCTCGGCGGCGACCTGGTCGAACAGCGCCCCCACGGCGGCGTCGTCACGGTGGTTGCAGGCGACGGCCACCCCACGCCCGCCTGCGGCGTCCACCTCGGCGGCGGCCTCGGCGGCGCGCCCCGCCCGCCTCCCGGTCAGGTACACGGTCGCGCCAGCGGCGCCCAGTTCGAGCGCCACGCCTTTGCCGACGCCCCTGCTGCCGCCGGTGACGACGGCCACCCTCCCTCCGAGCAGCACGGCGACCATTCTGTCCGCCGGCGGCGACTCCCGCCGCAGGTGCTGTCCCGTCCTGCGGACCCAGCCGGCGCGCCGCGGCCATTAGGGTCGCCGCCAGCATGGAGAAGCTCGCCTACCTGTTGATGGGGCCGCCCGGCCCGGCCGGTCCCGACGTCGCGGCGGCGCTGCACGAGTCCGCCGGGGCGATGTTCCGTCACGGTGCCCGCTCCGTCCAGATCAACGTCACCGACCCCGCGCTCGGCCACCCCTTCGGTGTGGACCCGGATCCGGCCAGCCAGCAGATCCTCGCCGCCGTTTTCGTCTGGGTGGACGCAGCCGAAGGGTCCAAGGTGGCGCTGGCGCTGCCCGACGTGCAGCCCGGCTCGGCCGCGTGGCATGGCTGGCTGGTGTGCGAGTCGGAGCCCTTGGTCAACCGGACCCACCCGCCCGGCCCCGACGGGCGGATCCCGGGCTTCGCCCAGCTGGTCGCGCTCCGCCGCCCGCAGCACCTCGGGTGGGCGGAGTGGCGCCGTGTGTGGCAGGTCGAGCACACGCCTGTGGCGCTGCACACCCAGTCGACCTTCCGCTACGTGCAGAACGTCGTGTTCCGCCCGCTGGGCGTGGGGACGCCCGACGTCGCCGCCATCGTCGAGGAGTGCTTCCCCGCCGAGGCCGCCAGAGACCTGCACGTGTTCTTCGACGCCGTCGGCGACGAGGCCCGCCTCGCCCGCCACATGGCGGCCATGTCGGAGAGCTGCGACAAGTTCATGGACGGCCAGGCTCCCGTCGCCTGGACCACGGAGTGGCTCCTCAGCCCCTAGGGGCGTTTGGCGGCGGCCCGCCCAGCCCGCCGCCCGAAGAAGGTGCCGTCGCCGAGCGACGTGCCGGACGCGTAACCCCACGAGGGGATCCCCGACGTCGCCCTGCCCGCCGCGTACAGCCCCGGCAGAGGGCGTCCGCCCGGCCCCACCACCTCGCCGTCGACGGTGGTCACCAGGCCGCCGAGGGTGAACACGGCGTAGGGCAGGCCGCCCAGGTCGATGGCGCCGAAAGGCGCCTTCAGGGGCCGCAGGAACTCGGCCCGCTTGTGGAAGACGGGGTCCTCCCCGCGAGCGGCGTGGGCGTTGTAGAGGCCGACAGTCGCCTGCAGGGAGCCGTCGGGGAAGCCCATCTCCTGTTCCAGCTCGGCGACCGAGCCCGCCACGCAGGTCGGCCTGGCCCCCCAGCGGTCGGCTTCGGGCACCGACTCGAAGATCTCCTCGTCGAGCACGAGCGTGCAGCGGGCGTCGTGGTGGAACACCGCCGCCTGGCCGATTCGGCCGCAGTAGGTGTCTTCGTTGATGAACCGCTGGCCGAAGCGGTCCACCAGGATCGACGGGTACACGAGCAGGGGGACGCTCGGCAGGGCCGCTTCGGCGGCCTCCAGGCGGGCGACCTGCGCGCCCAGGCCCTGGCCCATGCGGATCGAGGTCCCGTCGTCTCCGTCGGTGCCGAGGAGCATCTGGCCGGCGACGGCGGGGGCGTGCAGGGCGATCATATCGGCGTTGGCGGCGAAGCCGCCGCTGGCCAGCACGACGCCCCGCCGGGCCCGCACCGCGAAGCCCTCGCCGAAGCTGCGGCCGCACACCCCCACGACCTCGCCGGACGCCTCGACGACCAGGCGCTCGACCCGGCTGTCGGTCCGCACCTGCACGCCTCTCGCCTCGGCCGCTGCCGTCAGGTGGCGCATCAGCTCCCAGCCGCCGGAGCGTTCCATGAGTCTCTTGCCGGCTATCCGCGGGACGTGGCCCCGCGGGGCCGGAGGGGCGATCTCGCAGAACGGCCAGGCGTTCTCCCCGCCGGTGTACACCAGGCCGTCGTCGGTGGGCGGCTCCCAGCACGGCGTCGGGTAGAACGACGGCTTGAACTCGACGCCGCATCCGACGAGCCAGTGGAAGTGCTCCACGCTGCGCTCGCAGTAGACCGACAGCTTCGCCTCGTTGGGGGCCGGGCCGGTGGCGGCGGCGAGGAAGTCGTACATGGCCTGAGGGGTGTCGTCGAAGCCGCAGGCCTTCTGCAGCGGCGTCCCCCCGCCCAGGTAGATCTCCCCGCCGGCCATCGCAGACGCGCCCCCGCCGGCGCCCGCCCGTTCGATGATGAGCACCGAGGCCCCTCCTTTGGCGGCCTCTATGGCCGCCGAAGCGCCGGCGCAGCCGAAGCCGACCACGACGACGTCCGCCTCGCCGTCCCACGACGCGACGTCGGAGGCGGGCCGGGGGGCTATGGGCGAGACGTTGTCCACCCGCCGACGCTAACAACCGCCCGCCGCCCGCTGGCCGGGCAGCGGTCCCGTTCGCCGGGACGCCACGGCGCCGTCCGGCGCCGCGATCCGTAGGCTCCTCGCCGTGATGGAGCTGTTCAGGATGGACGGCAAGGTGGCGGTGGTCACCGGCGCCAGCCGGGGCATCGGCGCGGCGACAGCCGAGGCGCTCGCCGAGTGCGGCTGCGACCTGGTCGTCGCGGCGCGCAGCGCGGGCGGTCTCGAGGAGGTCGCCTCCAAGATCGAGGCGGCCACGGGACGGCGGGTGGAGACGGTCGCCGCCGATCTGTCCGACCTGGGTAGCTTCGAGCTGCTCGTCGGACGGACCGGGGAGGTTTTCGGCCGCCTCGACGTGCTGGTCAACAACGTCGGCGGCAGCTTCCCCCGACCCTTCCTCGACACCAGCGCCCGCTTCATGGAGAGGGCCTTCCGCTGGAACGTGGTGACCGCGTTCGAGGCGACCCGCCTGGCCGTGCCGTTGCTGCTCGACTCCGGTGGCGGCAGCGTCGTCAACGTCAGCTCCTCGGTCGGCCACCTCGCCGACCGTGGCTACGTGGGCTACGGAACGGCCAAAGCCGCTCTCGACCACATGACCGAACTGCTCGCCGCCGACCTGGCCCCCCGCATCCGGGTGAACGCCGTGGCGCCAGGGTCGATCGAGACCGACGCCCTCGCCGCCGTCCTCGACGAGGACATGCGCCGCACCATGACCAAGATGACCCCGCTGCGCAGGCTGGGCCGGGTGGAGGACGTGGCGGCGGCCGTCGTCTACCTGGCGTCGCCCGCCGGCTCCTACCTGACAGGCAAGGTGCTCCAAGTAGACGGCGGCCTGCGGATCCCCAACCTTCCCCTCGGGCTGCCCGACCTGTAGATCAGGCCCCTGCCGGCTGCTCCTTCCACCAGTGGTCGCTGATGGACAGGTCTCGCCGGGGTGACATCTCCTCGTAGAGACGCCGGTACCCCGTGTGGGCTATCAGCCACCGGCCGTCCACTTTTACCATTCGATCCTCGTAGTAGGCGGCGCCCCGTATCGTCAGGTCGGCGGACTGCACGATGACGGTGTCCTCGAGCGCCCAGCGGGCGGTGGCCGTGTCGGGGCCCGTCAGCTCGATCTCCGGGTGGTGCACCTTGTGCGACGTGAGCATCTCCCCGGGGGGCATCGACTCGCGCAGGAAAGCGATGATCGCGTCGCGCCCCTGGTGGCTCAAACGCCCCGAGCTGTACGCGGAGGTGGCGTCCTCGGTCAACGTGGACGCCAAGAGCTCCCAGTCGCGGGTGTCGACCGCCCGCAGGTAGCGGTACTTGACCGCTTTGATCTCCTCCAGCTCCACCAGATCCTCGGGTGCCATCGGCTAGATCATCACGTCGGTCGGGTTGAAGCCCATGATCGTCATCCCGTAGCTGTGCAGGGAGCGGTCGATCGAGTTGACCGTGTGGTGGCGCCCGGCGTGGGCGTCGCGCCAGAGCCGCTGGATCGGGTTGGACAGCATGATCGTGCCCGCCCCGCTGCGGTCGAAGATCTCGTCTATGGCGGCCATCGCCCGCTGCGTCCCCTGCACCTGGTCGCGCCGCGCCCGGCTGCGCATCTCGACCGTTATCGGGCGGCCGTCGCAGGCCGCCTCGTACATGGCCCCGATGTTGCCCATCAGCTGGGCGCGCGAAGCGTCGACCTCGCAGGCAGCCCTCCCCAGCGCGGCGACGGTGTAGGGATCCTCGGTGGCCTTCCCCCAGCTCTTGCTCACCCTCGCCTTGGTGTACTCGAGGTTCTCGGCGAGGATCCCCTCGGCCATGCCGATGATCGCTCCGGTGATGGCGTTGGCGAACATCGTCGCGAACGGCAGCCGGTAAAGAGGGGAGGTGTTGACCTCCAGGCCGGGGCTGCGCCAGGAGAACATCTTCACCAGGTCGATGGTCCGGTGCTCGGGGACGAACAGGTTCTCGACGACGATGTCGTTGCTGCCCGTGCCCGAAAGGCCCATCGTGTTCCAGACGTCCTCGACGCGGTAGTCGCTTCGCGGGATGAGCACGTTCCACATCCCCGGGGGGTTGCCGTCGCCCTGGTCGACGATCACCCCGAGGATCGCCCACTGGCAGTGGTCGCAGCCAGAGGAGAAGCTCCAGCGCCCGTTGAGCGTGTACCCGCCGGGGACGGGGGTCATCCGCCCGCCGGGCATGTAGGAGGAGCTGACCCAAGTGTCGGGATCCTCGGACCACACCTCCGCCTGCACCTTGTCGTCGAAGAGGGCGATCTGCCAGGGGTGCACGCCCACCACTCCGGTCACCCAGCCCGTCGACCCGCACGCCGCGGCTATCGCGAGGAGGCACTCGTAGAACAGCCGGGGATCGGCCTCGAAACCTCCGTAACGCCTCGGCTGGAGCAGCCTGATCACCCCGGACTCCTTCAGCTCCTTCACCGAGGACTCCGGAAGCCGGCGCTCCTTCTCGGCGTCGGCGGCGCGCTCGCGAAGCAGCGGGGTGAGCTCGCGGACGCGCTCGAGGACCCGGTTCTCGTTCATGGCTGGGCAGTCTGCCCCCGCCCCGCCGGGCACCTCCACGCCGCTATGCCGGTGGCCGGGACGCTGCGGCCGGTGGGGGCGGGGGCCGCTCGCTTAGCCTGGCGCGTCGTGGCGAGCCTCGACGAGCAGACCAGCCTCGGGTACGACCAGACCAGCCGCTACCTGGAAGGCGGATGCCGCCTCCACTACCACGAGGCGGGCGCCGGGCCGGCGCTCGTCATGCTCCACGGCTCAGGACCGGGGGTGAGCGCCTGGTCGAACTTCCGGGGCAACTTCGCTGTGTTCGCGGAGCGCTTCCGGACGATCCTGTGGGACATGCCCGGCTTCGGCCGCAGCGAGCTGCCGCCGCTCGAGCGCGCCTACCCCCGGGTTGCTGCCGACCACCTGCTGCGCCTTCTCGACGGGCTCGGCGTGGAGAAGGCGCATCTCCTCGGCAACTCGATGGGCGGCTACGTCGCCTTCGAGTTCGCCCTCGCCCACCCAGAGCGGGTGGCTCGGGTGGTCGGGATGGGACCGGGAGGGCTCGCCGCCAACGCCTTCGGTCCCGAACCGAGCGAGGGTGCCCGCCGCCTGTTCGACTTCATGAGCTCGCCGTCGAAGGAAACCATGGCCGCCTGGGTGGACACGATGGTCGCCAACAAGACGGTCGTCGACGACCAGCTGATCGAGGAGCGCCTCGCCAACGCCATGGCCCCCGGAGCCATGGAGTCGGCGATGGCCATCTTCACCTCGCTCGTCCAGCACCCAGAGGAGGTGCCGTTGTGGGGGCGGCTCAGGGAGCTGCGGGTGCCCGTTCTCGTCACGTGGGGACGCGACGACCGGATGTTGCCCGTGGAGGGCGCCTTCTTCGGCTACCGTCAGCTACCCGACGCCGAGCTGCACCTCTTCGCGCGCTGCGGGCACTGGGCGCAGGTGGAGCGCAAGAAGGAGTTCGAGCGGGTGGTGCTGGAATTTCTCGGGCGCGGCTGAGGTCTTGCATCCGGGTCGCCGGCGGGCTTTGCGGGCGGGGCCGTTTGGGGTGCTTTTCGGGGCGTTTCTTGGGGGCGGGCCTCGGCGGGTCGGGGTTTTGCGGGCGGCCCTGGGGGGGCTATGAGGCGTGGTCGCTCACGCTTCGGGTGACGTGGCGTGGCGTGCGGCCACCCAGCCGAAGGCGATGCTCGGTCCGATCGTCGCCCCCGCGCCGGCATAGTCGTTGCCCATGACCGACGCCGAGGTGTTCCCAACGGCGTACAACCCTTCGACCACGGACCCGTCCTCGCGCAGCACCCGGGCGTGCCGGTCGGTGAGCAAGCCCCCCTTGGTGCCGAGGTCGCCGGGCACCACCCGGGCGGCGTAAAAGGGGGGCCTCACCAGCTCGTTGAGACACGGGTTGGGCAGGGTCGGGTCTCCGTAGTAGCGGTCATAGGCGCTGTCGCCTCGGTGGAAATCCCCGTCCCTGCCGGCTCGGGCAGCGGCGTTGAACCGGGAGACCGTCTCCTCGAGGGCGTCGGGCGGCACGCCGATCGCGCCGGCGAGCCCGGCGAGCGACGGGGCCTCGTAGAGCGTGCCGATCGCCTTCCACGAACGCGGCAGCGGGCGCGTCGGCGGCACCCCGGCGAACTGGTAGCGACGGCGCGCCCGGTGGTCCATGACGAACCACACGGGGACGTGGCCGCCCTCGATCGCCTCTAGGCGCAGTTGGTCGTGGATGAAGTCCACGTAGGGTGCGGACTCGTTGGTGAAGCGGCGGCCAGCCTGGTTGACGATCAGCGAGCCCGGCATCGACCTTTCCGACACCAGGGGGAACAGGCGTCCCTTGGGTAGCTCGATCGCCGGCATCCACCACGCGTCGTCCATCAGGTCGAGCGCGGCGCCGACCTCCTCGCCGAGCAGGATGCCGTCGCCGGTGTTGGTCGGCGCACCCATGCTCCAGTCCCGGGTGATGTCGGGGAGGTACTTGGCGCGCATCTCGGGGTTGTGGTCGAAGCCCCCGGTCGCGAGGATCACGCCGCGGCGCGCCCCGATCTCCACGTCCTGGCCGTCGCGGCGGGCGCGGACCCCGCCCACGCGGGGGCCCCGGGTGACAAGGCCCGTGACAGGGGTGTCCAGCCACACCTCGACCCCGGCCTCGGCGAGAGCCAGGCGCAGCCGGCCGATCAGAGCCTGGCCCGTGGTCGCCATCCGGCGCCGCAGCACCAGGTTGGTCGCCACCCGCCACGCCGCCCGGGCCAGCGCCCGCCGCCCGAGCCACGTGCGCGTCGCCTGGCCGAGATCGTGGAAGTCCGTGGCGGTGATCCACAAACCGGCGGGACCGCCGATGCCGGTTTCGAGCAGGTCGGACTCCATCGGGCCGAGCTTGCGTTTGTCGAACGGCACCGCTTCGACGGACCGGCCTTCGGGACGCCCCCCGGGGTACTCAGGGTGGTAGTCGCTGTAGCCGCGGCACCAGAAGAACCGCAGGTGGGGGCTCTGGCGTTCGAGGAACTCCAAAGCCCGCGGGGCGGCCTCCACGAAGGCGTCGACCCTCTCCTTTGGCACCCGGTCCCCGACGACGGCGTAGAGGTAGCGACGGACCTCCTCGGGGTCGTCACCCCTGCCCGCCCTCAGGAGGGCCGGATTGTTGGGCGCCCAGATCCCGCCCCCCGACAGGGCCGTGCTCCCCCCGTAGCGCGCCGCTTTCTCCAGGACCACGACGCTCGCTCCCGCAGCTTTCGCCGCGAGGGCTGCGGTCATCCCGCCCGCGCCGCTGCCGACGACCACGACGTCGAAGTCCATCCGGCGGATGGTAGGGGAGGACAAGGCGGCTCGGCCGCCCCCGGTTCCGGCAGTCGGGACGGCTCGCCTGGCCTTCTCAACCAGCGCCGGAAGCGTGGTCGGCTGTCGCGGTCGTTACATCTTGGTTTGCCGTAGTCGTTACATCTTGGTTTGCCCGCGGTCGTTACATCCACTCGCCGGCGGTTTGCTCGAGCCACTCCCACCACTGCTCTGCGTCCCAGCCCGAAGGCTCCGACGGCTCCGCCACCTCGTCGCGGTTCTCTGCCCTCCGGCCGAACAGCTGGTTCCAGATCTCGGCCGCCGCCCGGCGCACGTGAGGGACGACCCTGCTCACCTCGACCTTGTGCACTGGTCCGCTCACCGACACGGCGGCGATCGCCCGGCCGGACCCCCGGATGGGCGCGGCTACGCACCGCAGGCCGGGCACGTTCTCCTCGGTCTCGAGGGCCCAGTGGGCGGTGCGGACCGTCGCCAGCTCCTGACGGAACAGCTCGGGCACGACGATCGTCCGGCCGGTGCGCCGCTCGAGGCCGCCGGCGATCAGATCGTCTATCGCCTTGTCCGGCGCGAAGGCGAGGAGAGCCTTTCCGGCGGCGGTGGCGTGGGCGGGCATGCGGCCACCAACCCGGGTGGGCAGCTTGGCGCTGCCGTGACCCCACAGTTTCTCCAGGATCACGACATCCCTGCTCTCGAGGATCCCGAGGTGCACGGCGTGGCCGGTAGCCACCTGCAGGTCCTGCAAAAAGGGCAGGGCGCGCTCGCGCAGGTGGGTGCGGCTGGAGACAAGACCGCCGACCTCGAAGAAGCGCAGGCCCAGCCGGTAGCCGGTTGGAGCACGCTCGAGCCACCGGTACTCAACCAGCTGGTCAGCCATTCGATGGACCGTCGATTTGGGCAGGCCGGTCCGTTCCGTCAGCTGGCCGAGGCTGAGCGTCGCCGAGTTGGCGTCGAAGGCTCCTACCAGCATTGAGATCCGGGCTGCCACCGACTCGCGGTGATCCTTCTCGACGGACGTCACCACCCGCCAGCGTACCGCTGGGTGGGATGTCGGGGCTGGTCAGGTGGGGCCGGTCAGCGGCCCCGCCGCGCCGATTGGTGGCGGGCTCGCCCCACCCAGCAGCGCTGGCCGCAAGGGGCCGTTCGACGGGGCCGGGCTGTCAGATGGGGGCCGGCTCTACGTCCTCGGTTCTGGAGATGACCTGTTCGGCGTAGCGGTTCAGCGCGTCGACTTTCATTTGGAGGGTCTCGGTGTCAGGGTCCCGGCCGTAGGGGTTGAAGCCGCTGAAACCTCCGACGGCGTGGGTGACCCCCAGTTCGGCGAGTCGCTTGACGCCGTCGGGGTTGAACGACTCCATGCAGATGGCGTGCACCGCGAACGGCAGGTGGTCCCGGCCGTAGCGGCGGCGCAACTCTCGGATTGTCCCCAGGGCCGACTCCATCTGCTCGAACGACATGCCCGCAGGCAGCCACCCGTCACCGAGGCGGGCCGCCCTGTCCAGGCTCTTGTTGTTGTGGCCGCCTATCAGGATGGGGATCCTGGCGGGGGGGTTCATCTTGACCGCCCGGAACCTGTAGAGCTCGCCGTGATGCTCTACGTAGTCGCCGGTCGAGAGCTTGGCGACGATCTCGATGCACTCCTCGAAGCGCCTGCCCCTGCCCTCCCAGGGCACCTGGCAGACCTCGTAGTCGTCGGGCCAGGGGCTGATCCCCACCCCCAGGTCGAAGCGCCCCCCGGTGATCGCGGCGACGGACGTCACCTCCTTGGCGAAGATCACCGGGTTGCGGATGGGCAGCTTCAGCACGGCTGTGTGGAATCGGATGGTCGCGGTCGCCGCGCCCATCGCGGCCGCGCAGACAAGAGGCTCGACGAACGGCTTGTTCTCGAGGAACTCCCTCGTGCCGTCGGGATTGTAGGGGTAGGTCGAGTCCGACTCCTTCGGGTAGCAGATGCTGTCGGCCAGACCGATGCTCGAGAATCCCGCTTCCTCGGCTGCCCGGGCCAACGGCACGTAGAACGACGGGTCGACCATCGAGAACATCGTCGAGAACTTCACCGCCGGAGTATCGCTCACCGGAACGGACCCTTGCCGCCCGGCGGCGGGGGAGTCCATCCTTGTCGACATGGAAGAGTCGACATGGAAAAGCTGACCGCGGCGATCGTCGGGTCGGGCAACATCGGCACCGACCTCATGTACAAGCTGCTCCGCTCCGAACGGCTCTTGCCGCGCTACATGGTCGGAGTCGACCCCGAGTCGAAGGGACTGGCGCTTGCGGCCTCACTCGGTCTGGAGGCCAGCGCCGGCGGCGTCGACTGGTTGCTGGAGAGGCCCGAGCCGCCCGCGCTCGTGTTCGAAGCCACGTCGGCCTACGTCCACCGCCAGAACTGGCCGCGCTACCAGGCTGCGGGGATCAGGGCGATCGATCTCACGCCGGCCGCCGTCGGGCCTTACGTCATCCCGCCTGTCAACCTGGAAGAGCACATCGGCGAGCGGAACATCAACATGGTCACCTGCGGCGGCCAGGCCACGATCCCCATGGTCCACGCCGTGTCGAGGGTGGTCGACGTCGACTACGCCGAGATCGTGGCGACCGTCGCGTCGGTGTCCGCCGGTCCCGGTACGCGCCAGAACATCGACGAATTCACCCGCACGACGTCGAAGGCGGTGGAGGTGCTCGGCGGCGCCAGGCGTGGCAAGGCGATCATCATCCTCAACCCGGCGGACCCGCCGATCGTGATGCGGGACACGATCTTTTGCTCCCTGCCGCCCGCTGCCGACCTGGACAAGGTGGACCGCTCCATACGGCAGATGGTGGAGGCCGTCCAGTCGTACGTGCCGGGCTATCGCCTCCGCTCCGATCCCCAGTTCGACGACGCTGTCCCCGACGGCCGGGGGGGCACGGTCGGGCGGGTGGCGATCTTCGTCGAGGTTGAGGGCGCAGGGGACTTCCTCCCCCCGTACTCGGGGAACCTCGACATCATGACCGCCGCAGCCGTCAAGGTGGGCGAAGAGGTCGCCCGCAGCCTCACCGCTGGGACGGTTTGACATGCCCTACTCAGCCGATCTCGACGTCCGCGTCACCGACACGTCCCTGCGGGACGGCTCGCACGCCAAGCGCCACCAGTTCACCGAGCGGCAGGTCCGCTCGGTGGTGTCAGCCCTCGACGAGGCGGGAGTCCCGGTGATCGAGGTAACCCACGGCGACGGCCTCGGCGGAAGCTCGTTCAACTACGGCTTCTCGCTCGTCGACGAGAGGAAGCTGATGAAGGCAGCCGTCGAGACTGCCCGCCGGGCGCGTATAGCCGCTTTGATGCTGCCCGGGGTGGGCACCAAGGAGGACGTACAGGCCACCGCCGATCTCGGCGTATCCGTCGTGCGCATCGCCACCCACTGCACCGAGGCCGACGTTTCGGAGCAGCACTTCCGCCTCGCCCGCGACATCGGCTTGGAAACGGTCGGGTTCTTGATGATGGCGCACAGCCAGCCTCCGGAGATCCTGGCCAAGCAGGCCAGGATCATGGCCGACGCCGGCTGCCAGTGCGTCTACGTCGTCGACTCCGCCGGGGCGATGGTGATGGAAGACGTTTCCGACCGCGTAGCCGCCCTCGTCGCCGAGCTCGGCGGCGACGCCCAGGTGGGTTTCCACGGTCACGAGAACCTCTCGTTGTCGGTCGCCAACACCGTGCTCGCCATCCGGGCCGGGGCGGTCCAGGTTGACGGCTCGACCCGGCGTTTCGGAGCCGGGGCCGGCAACACCAGCGTCGAGGCCCTCGCCGCGGTGCTCGAACGGCTCGGCGTCCGCACTGGGATCGATGTGCTGAAGATCGTCGACGCCGCTGAGGACGTGGTCAGGCCGGTCATGGACGAAGAGTGCGTGCTGGACAGGATGGCCCTCCTCATGGGCTACGCCGGGGTGTACTCGAGTTTCTTGAAGCACGCCTACCGTGCGGCGGAGCGCTACGGGGTCTCCGGCGCTGAGATCCTCCTCGAGTGCGGCCGCCAGCGACTAGTCGGCGGCCAGGAGGACCAGATCATCCAGATAGCGGCCGAGTTGGCGAAAGGCGCCGCGTAGCGGCGTGCGGGTGGCGACGCGCCGGCTGGTCGCGTGGGTGGCGACGCGCCGGGTGGCGACGCGCCGGCTCGTGGCGCCAAGCTGCTGCCGCTGGTCGCGCGGTTGGCGACGCGCCGGCTGCGGGCGTCTCGAGCAGGATCACAATTCGCGCGAAGCGTGACCGCGGAACGACGACGAATCCCGATTTGTGAACGAATCGCGAGTTGTGTGCTGTATACGTCATTAACTCGGGTCTCGTACACAAATCGGTATTCGTGATGTGTCAACTTCCGTATCTGGAGCGGTTCCAGGACGAGTATGGCGAGACGGCATATTCGGGCCTGCCGGACCGGAGCGACGACCTGGCGCCTCGTTAGCCGGCCGTTCCACTCCCGATTAGTGCACCATCCGCTCCGCGCCCTCCCAGTAGCGCGCCCGCAGGGCCTTCTTGTCCGGCTTACCGAGGGCGGAGAGCGGGATCTCCTCGACGAAATCCACCGATTTGGGGGCGGACACTGACCCCTTGCGCTCCTTGACCAGCGCTATAAGCTCGGCCTCCCCGACCTGCGCCCCGGGCCGGCGGACGACCACCGCCTTCACCGCCTCCCCCCACTTTTCGTCCGGGACGCCGATGACGGCGGCAGCCGACACGGCCGGGTGGGAGGACAGGACGTCCTCCACCTCGCGGGGGAACACGTTGAACCCGCCGGTGACGATCATGTCCTTCTTGCGGTCCACGATCGTGTAGAAGCCCTCGGCGTCCTCGCGGGCCACGTCCCCGGTGTGCAGCCAGCCGAAGCGGAATGCCTCGGCGGTCTGCTCCGGCTTGTTGAGGTACTCCTTCATGACCAGCGGCCCCCGCACGCATATCTCTCCAGGGTCGCCCCGCTCGACCGGGTTTCCCTCCTCGTCGAGGAGGGCGACGTCGAGCCATGGGACGGGCCTCCCACAGGTGGCGAGACGGTCCGGACGGTCGGCGAGGTGTTCCTCGGTGCGCAACACGGTGATCGTCATGGGGCATTCGGCCTGCCCGTAGAACTGGAAGAAGACCGGCCCCAGCCTCTCCAGGCCTTCTGCCAGGCGCGACGGCGACATGGCCGCCGCCCCGTAGTAGAGGACTTCCAGGCTGGACAGGTCCGCCGCGCCGAGCTTGGGGTGGTCGAGCAGGACGTAGATCATGGTCGGCACGAGCATCGTCGCCGTGATGCGATGACGTTCGATCGTGTCGATGAGGCGCTCGGGGTCGAAGTAGGGCATCACGTGCAGCGAGCCGCCCCGCAGCAGGGTGGGCATGAAGAAGGCGGCCCCGGCGTGGCTGAGAGGCGTGCACACGAGGAACCTCGTCTCTTTCGGCCACTGCCACTCCGCCATCTGGATGGAGGTCATCGTCGAGGTGCTCCGGCACGTCCCGACCACGCCCTTGGGCTGGCCGGTGGTGCCTCCGGTGTAGGCCACCGAGTAGGGCGTCTCCGGATCCTGCGGCTCGACCGGTCGCAGGCGACGGGGGCCGAAGCGCGCCGCCCTCGTCGGGAGATCCGGGGCGGCGTCGGTCGGCGCTAGGGCTATCACCCGCCGCAGCCCCGGCACCCGCTCCTTGAGGGCCATGGCCCTTTCCTCATAGGCGGCCGGGTCATAGAACAGGGTTTCGATACCGGCGTCCTCGAGGATGTAGACATGGTCGTCGAGGGAGCCCATCGGGTGCAGAGCCGTGCCCCTCGTACCGGCGACCATGCCGGCACCCATGTTGAACAACACCTCGGGCCGGTTGGCGGAGATCGTCGCCACCTTGCTTCCCTGGGTGATCCCCCAGCTCTCATAAGCCTGCACGTAGCGGCTTATCTGGTCGGCCATCTCGGCGCAGGTCAGCGGGCGGTCGCCGAGGTGGACGGCGGGCCGGTCGGGATGGCGGGCGAGGCCCCGGGCAAGCAGGTCTCCGCCATAGGCGGGTCGGTAGAGGAGGGTCATGCGGTCGTCCCTGTCTGGTTTGCAGTTAGGCTCGTATCTAGAATCTGATTCTTGCCTGATCGGCGAGAGGGAGACAACCCGAGGACCGTGGCTGCGAAGGACGCCGAGATGAAATGCGATCTACCCGCCGCCCCCTCCGCAACCGTGCCCGGGGAGACCGTGCCTGCCGTTCTGAAGGCGGCGGCGCGTGCGTGGCCCGACGCCGAAGCCGTGGTCGAGGGGGAGACGCGGGTCAGCTTCGCCGGCCTCGAATCGATGGTCGCTGCTGCCGCCGCCGCCCTCCGGGCGTCGGGGGTCAACAAGGGTGACACAGTGGCGCTGTGGGCCCCCAACTCCCTGCGCTGGATCGTCCTCCAGCTGGCCGCAGCCGCGATGGGGGCGGTGCTCGTGCCGCTGAACACCCGCTTCAAGGGGCCCGAGGCCGCCTATGTGCTGAACCGCAGCCGGGCTTCGCTGCTCGTCACGACCTGCGACTTCCTCGGGCAGGACTACCGGGACCTTCTCGCAGGCGAGCACCTGCCGCACCTGCGCGAGGCGGTGCTCCTGGAGGAGTGGGAGGGTTTCGTCGCCAGGGGCGGTGGGTCCTCCGACTGCGTGGGGGATACGCCCGTCGCCGCCGAGGACTGGCTGGACCTGATGTTCACCTCGGGGACCACCGGCAAGCCCAAGGGTGTGCGGTCCAGCCACGGCGTGACCGTGCGGTCCTACCGGTTCTACGCCGAGAACCTCGGCCTGCGCGCCAGCGACCGCTACCTCCTTGCCAACCCCCTCTTCCACACCTTCGGCTCGAAGGCGGGGGTCGTCGCGTCGCTCCTCGCCGGGGCGACCGTGTACCCCGTCCCGGTCTTCGACCCCTCCGCGGCGGCGGAGCTGATCGCCCGGGAGCGAATAACCGTCTTCCCGGGGCCCCCGACGGTGTACCACTCCCTGCTCGCGCTGGCGGACGAGGACAAGCGGGGGCTTCGCTCGCTGCGCCTCGCGGTGACCGGCGCCGCTGCCGTCCCCGTCGAGCTGCTGAGGCGGATGCGCGAGGAGCTCGGATTCGAGGTGGTGCTCACCGCCTACGGGCTGACCGAGACCGCCGGCCTGGTCACCATGTGCAGGGCGGGCGACCCCCCGGAAGTGGTGGCGTCGACGTCGGGACGGCCGATCCCGGGGGTCGAAGTGAAGACGGTCCGCCCGGACGGCTCCGAGACGGCGCCGGGTGAGGCGGGCGAGGTCCTGGTGCGCGGCTACCCGGTGATGGACGGCTACTTCGAGGATCCCGCTGCCACCGCGGAGGTGCTCGACGGCGAGGGCTGGCTGCGCACCGGCGACGTCGGCCTCCTCGACGCGAGCGGGGGGCTGCGGATCACCGACCGGATCAAGGACATGTTCATCGTCGGCGGGTTCAACGCCTACCCGGCGGAGATAGAAGCGACCCTCGTCGAAGCGCCGGGGGTGGCCCAGGCGGCGGTCGTGGGGGTGCCCGACGAGCGGCTCGGCGAGGTGGGACGTGCCTTCGTCGTCCCCCGGCCTGGGGAGGAGGTCGACGAGGCGGCGGTCATTGCTTTTGCCCGACGCCGGCTCGCCAACTACAAAGTGCCGCGCTCGGTGGTGGTCGTCGACAGCCTCCCGGTCAACGCCGGCGGCAAGGTGATGAAGCACCTGCTTCGCGAAGGGAGTTGGACAACGTGATATGCGAGGGACGGGTGGTGGTAGTGACAGGCGCCGGACGGGGCATCGGGCGCGCCCACGCTTTGGAATTCGCCCGTCAGGGCGCGCTCGTCGTCGTCAACGACGTCGGCGCGGCCCTCGACGGCCAGGGCGCGAGCAGCCGCCCTGCTGACGAGGTGGTGGAGGAGATCTGCGACATGGGGGGCAAGGCGGTGGCGGACAGCGGCGACGTTGCCGACTGGAACGGCGCCCGGCTGATCGTGCAGCGGGCAATCGACACCTTCGGAGGCCTGGACGTGGTCGTGAACAACGCCGGCGTGGTCCGCGACCGCATGTTCGTCAACGCCACCGAGGAGGAGTGGGACACGGTGCTCCGGGTCCACCTGAAGGGGCACTTCTGCGTGGCGCGCTGGGCGGCCGCGTACTGGAGGGACCGGGCCAAGGCAGGGGAGCGAAACGACGCCCGCATCGTCAACACCTCGTCGGGGGCCGGCCTGCTCGGCAGCGTCGGCCAGGCGGCGTACTCGGCGGCGAAGGGCGGGATCGTGTCGCTCACCCTGGTGCAGGCCGCCGAGCTGGCGCGCTACGGGGTGACCGCCAACGCCATCGCCCCCTCGGCTCGAACGCGGATGACGGAGGAGGTCTTCCCCGACGCCATGCGCGCCCCCGACGAGGGGTTCGACGCCATGTCCCCGGACAACGTCGCCCCGTTCGTCGTCTGGCTCGGCTCTCCCGACTCGTCCGGCGTCACCGGGCGGGTGTTCGAAGTGGAGGGCGGCAAGATCGGCGTGGCCGACGGCTGGCAGCACGGTCCGACGGTGGACAAGGGCGCCCGCTGGGACCCCGCCGAGATCGGCCCGGCGGTCCGCTCGCTGTTGGCGTCGGCTCCGGCGCCGGCACCCGTCTACGGATCTGGAGGAGGCGCTTGAGCATCCCGGAGTACGTCCCCGGTCACGGCCTCCTCGAAGGGCTGACAGTAATAGTGACAGCGGCAGCGGGGACGGGCATCGGCCAGGCGACGGCTAGGCGCTGCCAGGAGGAGGGTGCCGCGGTGGTCCTCAGCGACGCCCATGAGCGCCGGCTGCGCGAGGCCGCCGACTCCCTCGGTGGGTCGGGCCCGAGGCCGCTAGCCGTGCCCTGCGACGTAACCGTGGAGCAGGACGTCCAGCGGTTGTTCGACGTCGCCCTGAGCGAGCACGGCCGGGTGGATGTTGTCGTCAACAACGCGGGACTCGGGGGCACCGCCGAGCTGGTCGACATGACCGACGAGCAGTGGTCGAAGGTTCTCGACGTCACCCTCACCGGCACCTTCCGCTGCACCCGGGCGGCGCTTCGGGCCATGCGGGCCCAGCGGTCTGGGGTCGTGGTCAACAACGCATCGGTCCTCGGATGGCGAGCCCAACCCGGCCAGGCCCACTACGCGGCGGCGAAGGCGGGGGTGATGGCCCTCACCCGGTGCGCGGCGATGGAAGCCGCCGACTTCGGGGTGCGGGTGAACGCCGTCGCGCCGAGCCTGGCAATGCACCCCCACCTGGCGCGGGTCACCACCGAGGAGCTCCTCGGCCAGCTCGCCGCCAGGGAAGCGTTCGGCAGGCCGGCCGAGCCGTGGGAGGTGGCGAACGTCATCGTCTTCCTAGCCAGCCCCTACTCCTCCTACATGACCGGCGAGGTGGTCAGCGTGAGCAGCCAGCACCCGTGAGGTTCTCCACGCTGGGCGAGCTGCTCGAAGCCCCCCCGGTGCACCTCGGCGAGAGCGGTTGGTGCGCCGTGGACGCGGCGTCGGTGGCCGCCTTTGCCGCCGCAACAGGATCTGGACAAAGCGATGGCCTCGTGCCCTCCTGGCTGATCCTGTCGCTCACCAACCGTCTCCTGCCGGACCTTTTGGAGGTCCCCGAGGCTTCGAGCGGCGTCAACTACGGGGCGGAATCGGTGCGTTTCGGCCCCCCGGTGAGCGTTGGCAGCCGCCTGCGCGTCGAGGCGCGCCTCATTGCGGCCGAGCCAGCCGGAGGGGGAGTGCAGACGACGGTCCGCATGGTCGTGCGCGCCGAGGGCGCAGACGAGGCTGCGTGCGTCGTCGACTCCCTTTCGAGGTGGCTGCCGTGAGACGCGTCGTGCTGGTCACCGGAGGTTCCCGGGGGCTCGGCCGGCAGCTGGTCGAGGCCTTCTCGGCGGCGGGCCACGACGTCGCCAGCTGCGGCCGCCGCCAGCCGTCCACCCCCCTGTCCGGCGAGTTCTTCGCTTGCGACGTGCGCGACCCCGTCGAGGCCGCCGCCGTTGTCGACTCGGTCGCCGACCGCTTCGGGCGTATCGACGTCTTGGTCAACAACGCCGGCGGCACTCCCTACGCCGCCGCGTCCGAGATGAGCCCCCGCCTCTTCGAGAGGGTCGTGGCCCTCAACCTGCTCGGACCCTTCTACGTGGCCCAACGGGCCAACGCTTTGATGCAGGGGCAGGCCGAAGGCGGGGTGATCGTCAACATCGGCAGCACAGCGGCCCTGCGCCCCGCTCCCAACGCGTCAGCCTACGTGGCCGCCAAAGCCGGCCTGTCAGGGCTCACCAGGGCCCTGGCGCTCGAATGGGCGCCGAAGGTCCGGGTCAACCAGGTGACGGTTGGGCTGCTGCGCACCGAGCTCGTCGAGGACACCTACGGCTCCGATCCCGCCGCTGTGGAGGCGACCGTCCCGATGGGACGGCTAGCGACAGGCTCGGACGTGGCTGCCGCCTGCATGATGGTCACCTCGCCGGAGCTCTCCTACATGACCGGGGCAGAGATCGTCGTCGACGGGGGCGGCGAGATCCCCTCGTGGCTGCTCAAGGTGGCCGAGTAGTCGTGGACCTGTCGTGGTCAAAAGAGGACGAGGCCTTCCGCGCCGAGGC
>DATGKR010000172.1:0-29903 GCA_035294565.1 Acidimicrobiales bacterium
TGCCCAAGGAGCCGCAGGTCGACCGCGACGTCCCCTTTCGGGACCTGCCTTTCAGCTAGTTGAGCCCGCCCTTCAGCCGGAAGGACGTCGTTGTCGACCCAGTCGGCTGCACACGAGGGCTCGGCGGCCATCGCGGCGCGCTTTCGCTCGAAGAAGACGGGTGAGGGCTTGGGTACACCCTGGGCGGAGGATCCGAGCAGGCGGATCCACGGGTCGCAATTCGCTTTCGCTCGTGGCGCAGGGGCTTGGGCGAGGACCGTCATTGCCAGTTCGAGGACACATGGGGTTGGGCTAGGACTGCCACCGGTCAGCTCTAGGACATGTCAGCAATCCCGATTTGTGAACGAAACCCGAGTTATTGACCGTATCTGCACATAAGTCGGGATTCGTTCACAAATCGGGATTCGTCGTGCACCCTCGCGCGCCCGCCCACAGCGGCGTGAAGGAGGGCCGTTGACACGACTCTGGGCTCACGCTCGGCATCCACGCACGAGCGACGACCGATGCCGACCGGGCCGCAAGCGACCTGCTAGGCGGCCTCCTCGGTCCTGCTGAGCCGACAACACGGGCGGCCAGAGAGCGGGCCGAGGCGGCTGGAGAGGCGGGCAGAGGCGACCAGAGCGCGGGCCGAGGCGGCAGAGGCGGCCGGAGAGGCGGCCAGATGGCCCCGCGCTAGACGGCGGCGACCCGCCCGTAGAGGGTGGTGCGCTGTTCCAGGCGGCGGCCGAGCGGCTCGACCAGCGCCCGGAAGTCGGCCTCCCCGACGCGCTGGCCGTGGGCGGCCCCCGCCGCGCGGGAGATGTTCTCGTCTATCAGCGTGCCGCCCAGGTCGTTGACGCCAGCCTGCAACAGCTGGGAGACCCCATCGAGGCCGAGCTTCACCCAGGAGGCCTGAACGTTGTCGATGAGCCCCCGGTAGGCGATTCGGGCCACGGCGTGAACCAGCACAACCTCCCGCCAGGTCGGCCCGCGCCGCGCCCGGCGCTGGAGGTAGATGGGGGCGGCCATGTGCACGAACGGCAGGCCGACGAACTCGGTGAAACCGCCGGTCTGCTTTTGCAGGTCGCGGGTGCGCACGAAGTGGCGAGCCCAGTGGAGCGGGTTCTCGATCGAGCCGAACATCATCGTCACGTTCGACTTCAGCCCCACGGAGTGGGCCGTGCGGTGCGCCTCGAGCCACTCCTCGGTGCTGATCTTGTCCGGGCAGAGCACGGCGCGCACCTCGTCGTCGAGGATCTCGGCGGCCGTGCCGGGCAGCGAGCGAAGCCCCGCGTCCATCAGGCGGCGCAGGTAAGAACCGAGGGGCTCGCCGAGGCGGCGGGCGCCCTCGGTCACCTCCAGTGCGGTGAAGCCGTGGACGTGGATGCCCGGGGCGGCCTCCTTCACGGTCCTGGCCACCTCCACGTAGTAGTCGCCGTCGAAGTCGGGGTGGATGCCGCCCTGCAGGCAGACCTCGGTGGCCCCCATGTCCCAGGCCTCGCGGGTGCGGGCGGCGATGTCATCCAGGCCGAGCAGGTACGGCGTGCCCCGCAGGTTGAGCGACAACGGCCCTTTGGAGAAGCCGCAGAAACGGCACTTGAAGGTGCAGACGTTGGTGTAATTGATGTTGCGGTTGCTCACCCAGGTGACCGCGTCGCCGACGGCCTCCGCGCGAAGCTCGTCGGCAAGGGCGGCCACCGCTGCCACCTCCTGCCCGCGCGCCGTGAACAGGTCGGCGATCTCCGCCAGCCCCGGTTCCTGGCCGAGGCGGACCCCGGCCAGAACCTCGCCGACCCTCCCGCTGGCGGCCGGAGCCGCGCCGGGCACCAGCACCGGAGGCGGCACCGCCGCCCCCGAGTACCACTGGGTGGAGCGGCGCCCGACCAGGACCACCTCGGCGCCGTCGCCGACGTTGCGGTACTCGCCGACCTTCTGGGGGAACACCGAGCCGGGGTCGTCGCGCGCCAGCCCCGAAGCGTCGCTGCGGTCGAGGACGGCGAAGCGCATCGCCTCGTCTAGCCACCTCCCGGGGTCGGCGACGTAGGAGGGGTACACGGTCAGCCTCGGCGCCAGAACGTGACCCGCCGCCTCCGTGGCGCGCCGCAAGGCGTCGAGGGCGGGCCAGGGGCGTTCGGGGTTGACATGGTCGGCGGTCAGCGGCGACACGCCTCCCCAGTCGTCGATGCCCGCAGCCAGCAGGCCGGCGAGGTCGTCGGACAGGTTGGGGGGGGCCTGCACGTGGATCTCGGCAGGCAGGATCGTCCTGGCGAGGGCGATCGCCTCGACGAAGTCGTCCGCCGGGCAGGGGGGGTGGCGGTGCATGGCCGTGCCCGGCTTGGGAAGGAAGTTCTGGACGATCACCTCCTGGACGTGGCCGTGGCGGGCGTGGGACTCGGCGATCGCCTCGAGCGCCTCCACCCTGTCGGCTCGGGTCTCGCCGATGCCGACCAGGATCCCGGTGGTGAACGGTATAGACAGCCGCCCTGCCGCCTCCAGCGTGGCGAGGCGCCGCTCGGGGGTCTTGTCCGGCGAGCCTCGGTGGGCGTCGAGACCGGGTCGCAGCGTCTCGAGCATCATCCCCTGGCTGGCCGCGACCGGCCGCAAGGCGGCGAGCTCGTCGGTGTGCAGGGCGCCGGCGTTGGCGTGGGGGAGCAAGCCGGTCTCCTCGACGACCAGGCGGCACATGGCCGCCAGGTAGGCGACCGTCGAGGGGTATCCGTGCTCGGCGAGCCAGGACGCCGCCTGCGGGTAGCGCTCCTCGGGGCGCTCGCCGAGGGTGAACAGCGCCTCGTGGCAGCCGGCTTCCGCCCCGGCGCGGGCTATGTCGAGCACCTCGGCGGGGGTCAGGTAGGGGGCGCTGGCCAAGCGGGCCGGGGCCTTGGCGAAGGTGCAGTAGCCGCAACGGTCGCGGCAGAGCATCGTGAGGGGGATGAAAACCTTGGGGGAGAACGTCACGGTGGTCCCGTAGACGTCGTCCCGCACTGCCCTGGCCCGGCGGAGAAGCTGCTCCATGCGCTGCACGCTACATCGACCCCTCGAGACAGACCTCCCCACAAGATACTTGATCAACATCAAGTAATCGGCTAGGCTGGTGGCATGGACAGGTACGTCGTGATCTCCGCGGACACCCACGCCGGCGCCGACCTCCGTGACTACAGGCCGTACCTGCCCCGGGACCTGCACGACGAGTTCGACCGCTGGGCCGATAGCTACCAGAGCCCATTCGACGACCTGGTCGTCGCCACCGCCAAGCGCAACTGGGACTCGGAGTTCCGCCTCTCGGAGATGGACGCCGACGGCGTCGCCGGCGAGGTGCTCATCCCCAACACGATCCCCCCCTTCTTCCCGACCAGCCCCAACATCACCATCAGCCTGCCGCGCACCAAGGACGAGCTCGACAAGCGCTGGGCGGGTATCCAGGCCCACAACCGCTGGCAGGTCGACTTCTGCTCCCTCGCCCCCGAGCGCCGGCGCGGCCTGATCCAGGTGTTCCCCAACGACGTCGAGAGGGCCATGGACGAGATCCGCTGGGGCGTCGAGCAGGGATGCTTCGGCGGGGTTCTCGTCCCGCCGGTATCGCCGGGCGACCCGGTGGTGCCGCCCCTGTTCCACACCCGCTACGAGCCGCTCTGGGGGCTCTGCCAGGACCTGGACCTGAGCGTTGTGCACCACAGCGGCCCGGGCAGCCCGCTCATGCCGATGGACCAGCCCGCCTCCAACCCGGTCCTGATAACCGAGATGGCCACCTGGGCGCAGCGCACCCTCGGCCACCTCATCCTTGCCGGCGTCTTCGAGCGCTACCCCAGGCTGCGCTTCGTACCTACCGAGCAGGGCACCATGTGGGTGCGGATGCAGGTCGCGACCCTCGACGCGATGGTGCCCAGCATGAAGTCCGACGCCCAGAACCGCACCTACGGGATCTTCGGCGGCTCGTCGGTGGACGCGCTCACCATGGCGCCCAGCGACTACGTGCGGCGCAACTGCTACTTCGGCACGTTCCTCACCCCCTACGAGAAAGGCATGATCGACTGGCTGGGCGAGGACCACGTCATGTGGGGCACCGACTACCCCCACGAGGAGGGGACCTGCCCGCACACCAAGCTCGCCATCCGCTGGGCGCTTCACGACCAGGCGCCCGAGCGGGTCCGCAAGATCGTCGGGACCAACGCGGCGCGCGTCTACGGCTTCGACCTCGACGCGCTGGCCCCGATCGCCGAGCGGATCGGGCCGAGCGTGGAGGAGATGTCCACGCCGCTCGGCGACACCGGCTTCGTCGCTCCCATGGCCTTCGCCGCCCGCCCATTCGAGGGGGGCCTGGCGCTCGCGAGGCTGGCGCCGGCGAGGACCTGAGCCCCCCACGAGGGCGTCGGCGGGGGGGCCTGGCGCTCGCGAGGCTGGCGCCGGCGAGGACCTGAGCCCCCCACGAGGGCGTCGGCGGGGGGGCCTGGCGCCGGCGAGGACCTGAGCCCCCCACGAGGGCGTCGGCGGGGGCCTGGCGCCGGCGAGGACCTGAGGGCGCCGGCGGGTCCAGCCACCACGGGGTGGGTCCGGTCCGCTTACGATCGGGGATGTGACAACCCGGCCAGATCCCACGACGGGAGCGTTCCAGGCGGACGCGATGCTGTCGCCCATGGGCGGGAGCGCCTTCCCCCCCATAGCCGACTACGCCTTCCTCTCCGACTGCGAGACCAACTGCCTGATAGCGCCGAGCGGTGCGGTCGAATGGATGTGCATTCCCCGGCCGGACTCGCCCTCGGTCTTCGCGGCGATGCTCGACCGGGGCGCTGGCAGCTTCCGGTTGGGCCCCGACGACGAGATGGTGCCGGCGGCGAGGCGCTACCTGCCGGGCAGCCTCATGCTGGAGACCACCTGGCAGACGCGCACCGGCTGGCTGATCGTCCGCGACGCCCTGTGCATGGGCCCCTGGCACAACCTCACCGAGCGCTCCAAGTCCCACCGACGTTCGCCGACGGACTTCGACGCCGAGCACTGCCTGCTTCGCACCGCGCGCTGCGTCACCGGGACCGTGGAGCTGTCGATGATCTGCGACCCTGTGTTCGACTACGCCCGAGCGGAGCCCGAATGGGAGTACGACGGCGAGGGCTACGGGCGGCTCGTCGCAACCGACCCCTCCAAGGGCACGACCCTCCGTCTCACCACCGACCTCCGCCCCGGGATCGAGCGGCGCCTCGTCAAGGCCCGCACCAGGATGGTGGAGGGAGACTCGCACTTCGTCGCCCTGTCCTGGTCGCACTGCGCGCCGCCGGAGACCTTCGAGGAGGCGATGGTGCGCATGGGCCGGACCGCCGAGCACTGGCGCCAGTGGATCACCGACGGCGACTTCCCCGACCACCGCTGGCGCAGCTACCTGCAGCGAAGCGCCCTCACCCTCAAGGGGCTCACCTACGCCCCCACCGGCGCGCTGCTCGCCGCGGCGACCACCAGCCTCCCCGAGACGCCGCATGGGCAGCGCAACTGGGACTACCGCTACGCCTGGGTGAGGGACTCCACGTTCGCCCTGTGGGGCCTCTACACCCTCGGTTTCGACATCGAAGCCGACGACTTCTTTTCCTTCATCACCGACGCCTGCCCCGAGGGCCAGCCCCTGCAGGTCATGTACGGGATCGGCGGTGAACGGGAGCTGACCGAGGAGACACTGCCCCACCTGTCCGGCTACGAGGGGGCCTCGCCGGTCCGCATCGGCAACGCCGCCTACAACCAGAAGCAGCACGACGTGTGGGGGGCGATGCTCGACTCGATCCTCTTGCACGCCCGGTCGCGCAGCCGCCTGCACGAGTCGATGTGGCCGTTCATCAAGCGCCAGGTGGAGGAGGCGGCCGCCCACTGGGAGGAGCCCGACCGGGGCATCTGGGAGGTCCGCGGCGAACCGCAGCACTTCACCAGCAGCAAGTTCATGTGCTGGGTGGCGCTCGACCGCGGCGCTCGTCTGGCCCGGCTGTTCGACCAGCACGCCTACGCGGACAAATGGGAGGCCCTCGCCGAGCAGATCCGCGCCGACATCTGCGCCAAGGGTGTCGACGAGCGGGGGGTCTTCGTGCAGCGCTACGGGTCAAAGGCGCTCGACGCCTCCGTGCTCTTGATGCCGCTGTTGCGTTTCCTGCCCCCCGACGACCCGCGCATCCGGGCCACGGTGCTGGCCATCGCAGACGAGCTCACCGAGCACGGCCTGGTCCTCCGCTACCGGCCGGAGGAGACCGACGACGGCCAGAGCGGGGAGGAGGGCACGTTCACCATCTGCTCGTTCTGGCTGGTGTCGGCGCTGGTGGAGATCGGCGAGGTGGACCGCGGCCGACGCCTCTGCGAGCGGCTGCTGTCGCTCGCCAGCCCCCTCGAGCTCTACGCCGAGGAGATCGACCATCACAGCGGACGCCACCTCGGCAACTTCCCCCAGGCGTTCACCCATCTGGCGCTCATCAACGCCGTGATGCACGTGATCAGAGCCGAGCAGACCCAGGATCAGGTCGCGCTCAACCTGCACGGCACGCCGATGGGTGTCGCGCCCTCGGCGAGCGAACCGGCCGACGGGCACCCCGAGGCCGACGAGCCGCTCGACCCCCGCTAGCCCGAACTTCCCCCCGCTGAGGGCGCGAGAGGGGCGCTGAGCTGGGGTTATGGTGGTTGGGAGGTTGGGGGTTCTGCCTACGCGGCGCCTAGTTGGGGGCTGACTTGGAGCAGTTGGAAGGCTCGCTGTTGGAGGGGGGTGGGGCGGGTGATCTTGGTGAAGGCCGGAAGGCTGGTGTCGGTTGGCTGGATGCGGTTGAGGCAGATGGTGGCGAGGTCAGCGAGTAAGGTGCGCAGTGAGTGCAGTGGCTGGCCGGCGGCATCGGTTTTCTTGGCGTCTTTGGCTTTGGCGGCGGCTGAGCGTGCTGCGGGGGCGACGGGCGAGGGCCGCTGGGCGTGGGGTTTGTCCTCGTCGACGAACAGCAGCGGCGAGAGACGGTCGTAGAGGTGCCATTCGATGTAGTGGGCGAGCATGCAGATGAAGAAGTGGGCTTTGACCCGGTCGGTCTTGCGGTGGTGGATGGGGCGCACGTCCAAGTCGCCGTTGAAGATGCGAAAGGCTCTCTCCACTTTGGCAAGATGCTTGTAGGAGGTGACGACTTCTTCGGCGGCCAGGGTTTCGGCGGCCACGTTGGTGCGGATCACATAGATGCCGTCGAGCGCGGCCTCGGCTTGGATGGACTCCTGGTTGGCCTTATAGGAGAACGCCTCGTCTGAGATGGTGATCTCGAAGTGCTTGCCCATCTTGTATTTCCAGGCGTCTCTAGCGACGCGCATGGCGATCTTGTCCTTGCCCCTATAGGGGCGGCGGTCGCGTTCGACCGCGGCTTTGATCTTGGCCAGCTCTTTCTCGGTTGCTGCTAGCAGCTCATCGCGCTTGCGGGTCCGCTCGGCGGCCAAAAGCGGGTTGCGGCAGGCCACCAGCCGTTCGCCGGGGAAATCGGGATGGGAGATCTCCACCAGATCGGTCTGGTCGAAAAGCGACAGTTGGATATGGCCGGCTTCGGCCAAGGAGCGGATCGTCGGCGCTCTAAGAGCGGTGATCCACTCCAGCCCGGCGGGAGCGACGTCTTCATCGATGCGGGCCATGGTCAACATCCCCCGGTCGCCCACCAGCACCACATGGGACAGGCCGAAGCGCTGGCTGATCTTCTTCACCTGATCGGCCACAGTGTCAGGATCAGCGGTGCTGCCCTCGAAAACCTCGACCGCTACTGGGATCCCGACCTTGTTGGTCAACAGCCCATAGACCACCTGGAGGCGGCCTTTGACGCCGTCTCTGGCATAGCCGAGCTTGGCCAGGGGGCAGGTGCTGCCCTCAAAGGCGGCGGAGGACACGTCGTAGAGCACCAAGGTGCCCTCCTCGAGATGACGATCGGCCAGGGCGTGTTCCACTTTGGACTGCCTGGCGAGGATCCAGTCCATCGCCTCATACAGGTCGTCCTCGTCAGCTCCCGACACGCCCAGCACCTCTCCCAACGAGCTCGAGGCCGTCTCGGAGCGCAGACCACGGGCGGTGGCCAGCTTGGGGCCGGGACAGATCACCCTCGATATCACCAACGCCATGGCCAGATCCCGCAGCCGAGACGGTTCGGGCTCCAACAACTCGGCCAAACCGAGGTGTCGGGCCGTCCCCCACGTGGCGGCGACGTGGCCATGAGGCAGGCTGCGGACCACCTCGAACGCCTCCGCCAGCTCCGCCCAGCCAGGTCCCCGCCCGCCGGGCTGGCCTTTCAACCCAGCCTCGAATGCGGCCAGCTTGTCCGCCGACCAGTGCGACAGGTTGGCCAGGGTGCGTGTCTTGACCCGGCCGTTCTCCCGGTAGCTCTCACGCAACAAGATCGTCGGCGGTGAGCCCCGGTTGGGCACCCGGGCCACGTACATGCTTACAAGCATAGCCGCTTATCCCAACAACATCAATGATCACCCCCGCTACACATGCCTACAGATCCGCAACTCCCCAAGCGCAAAACAGCAGGCAGACCTATGCGTTCCGTCTCCACCCAACTGCGGCTGGGGGGAAGTTCGGGCTAGCCGCCGCCCCGGCGGCTACAACCAGCCGGCTCTCACCCCGGCCTGCTCTTCGCCCCCGTCGCCGTCTGGCGCCCGGCCGAGGTCGCCGGCGCGCACCCGGGCGAGGAGCCCGGCCACGGCCTCGGCGATCTGGGGGGCGGCGGCGGCCATGTCGGCGGCGTCGCCCGGCCCGGCGAGGTCGGGGTCGAGGCCGGCGCCGGCCAGCAACCCCGGCAGGTCGGCTAGGCGCGACGCCAGCCAACCGATCGGGTCGGCGGACAGCGCCTCGTCGTAGGTCCGCCCACCCGGCTCCCAACCCCGGAACCGGGGGTGGTGGTGGGTGCGGTCGTGGCTGCCAGGCTCGCCGTCGACGGTCTCGAGGAGGTCCGCCCGCCACACCGGGCGGTCGATGACGATCGGCTGCGAGGCGTACACCGAGCCGGTGAGCGGGGGGCGGTGCATCATCCGCACCTCCAGGCGCACCCCGTGCTCCGCGCCTTCCTGGCCGGGCGCCGGGTCAGGGTCGAGGAAGTAGAGGTCCCCCGCCACCACGCCCACCTGATCGAAACCCCAAGCGAGCAGCATGCCCGAACGCTACCCCAGCCCGTCGCCCTCGAGGCGGGCGGCGCGGTGCTAAGCACGGGTTGTGCAGCGAATCCTCGTGACCAACGACGACGGCATCGACTCCGAAGGGCTGCAACACCTCGCCCGCCGGCTCGGCGATCACGGAGAGGTCACCGTCGTGGCACCCGACAGGGAGTACTCGGGCGCGTCGGCTTCGCTCGGCGTGCTCGGCGAGATCCGACCCGAGGTGCGCCGGGCTCGCCTGGACGGCGTCGGCGAGGCGTGGGCGGTTACGGGCCCCCCGGCGCTGTGCGTCATGTTCGCCGCCCTCGGCGTGTTCGGCCGGCGCTTCGACCTGGTCGTCTCGGGAATCAACCCTGGAGTCAACGTCGGGCGCGCCGTCTACCACTCGGGCACTGTCGGAGCGGCCCTCACGGCGAGGATCAGGGGCCTGCCCGCCGTCGCGGTCAGCCAGGCCGTGGAAGGCTACGGGGTGGAGGGCCAGGGCTGGGACGACATGCTGAAAGGGGTCCACTGGGAGGCGGCCGCCGAGGTGGCCGCCTCCGTCGTCGCTGCTCTCATCGGCGCTCGGGCCGTCGGCCCGCTGGTGATCAACTTGAACGTCCCCAACATGGGCGTATCCGACATGGCCGGCTGGCAGCGGACCTCCATCGGACGGGTGCCGCCGCGGGTCGTCTCCGAGGCCCGTCTCGAACCCGTCGAAGGCCACCCCGGCTCCTACCGGGTGGTCATGCACTGGGGTGACACCGTCTCGCTGCCCGAGGGAACCGACGGCGGGGCGGTGGAGCGCGGCCGGGTGTCTTTGACCCTCCTCGGCGGCCTCGCCGACGTGGACACCAAGCCGGACACGACCGCCGAGGAGGCGGTCTACCCGGCGGTGGCCGCGGCGCTCGACGCGCTGTTCGCCGGCGGATCCTGAAGGACCGGGCTCCGCGCGGCTAGGCCCGCCGCCCCGCAGGCGAGCAGGCAGGCTCCGACAGCGGCGCCGGTGGCCCTCACCCCCACCACGCCGACGATGACTCCCGATGCGGGGATGGTGGCCAGGCCGGCGATCCCGTTGACGGCGCCGACGGTCGCCATCACCCGCCCGTGGTTTCGCGTCGGCGTGGACCGCTGCAGCAGGGTGCGCATCGGCGGCAGGAAGAACCCGGTGGCCACGCCCCAGAGGAACACCCCGGCGACAGCGACGGCGAGGCGGGACGTCCCCACGTAGACGGCCGCCGCCAGGCCCGACACCGCGACCGACGCGGCGAGCACCCGCAGAGACGCCACCCTGTCTCCGATGCGCGGCAGGGCGGCGGTGGTGGCGAGCAGGCCCACCCCGTAGGAGGTCTGCAGGTAGCCGAGCACCGCCGGCGAGCGGTGCAGTACGTCGCGCACGTACAACGGCTCGAGCACCATGAAGCAACCCCACGAGGCGAAGACGGCCAGCGCCAGGGCCAGCGTGCGGCGCACCGTGACGTTCCGCCAGGCGAGTCTCACCCCGGCGAGGACGTCGCCGGCGTGGGAGGCGTGGACGCCGCCGTCGACGGGGCGCAGCCGCAGCGGGGCGAGGGCGGCGGTGCCGGCCACGAACGTGGCGGCGTCGACGAGGAACGCTGCCCGCAGCCCCCACAGCGTGATGGACAGGGCGGCGACCAGCGGCCCGCACACGATGGCCAGCTGCTGGGTCATGCTCATCAGCGAGTTGGCGGCGAGGAGGTCGGCGTCGCCGACGAGCCTGGGCGGGAGGCTCGCCGCGGCCGGCTCGCCGAACGCCCGCACCGCCCCCGCCGCGGCGGCGAGAGCGGCGAGGGCGCCGAAGCTGCCCGCCGCGGCCATGGCGAGCGCCGTCGCCATCCCCGCCAGGTTGGCGGCCGCCAGAGTGGCGCGGGGTCCGAAGCGGTCGATCGGCCAGCCGCTCACCACGCTGAGCGCTGCCGCGGGGACCGTCCACGCCAGGCCGATCTCGGCGATCGCCCCGGGACCGGCGTGGAAGTGGTAGGAGGAGAAACCCCAAAGGGCGATCAGCGTCGCCCAGCTGCCGATCTCGTTGAGGGCCCCGCCGGCGAAGAGGAAGGCCAGACGGGGCCGGCGGAGCAGGTGCACGTGGCGAAGGTAGCGGCCGCCTGGCGCGGGGGCTCCCCCTTTTTCCGGAAGAGAGCTCAGAAGGCCACGACGCGGAGGGTGACCACCTCGGGCCGGGGCACGCGCAGGCTGATCCAGCCCCGCGGGGAGCGGGCGAGCGAGCCGGCGCCGGCGGCGATCCGCCAGCGCGCCGCGTAGCGGATCCTCAGGATCAGCGTGCCCGGGCGGGGGGCGAGCAGAGACACCTCGTCGTCAGAAGCCGAGAGGAGCCTGGCCGGCGCGTCGAGGACCCCTGGGCTGCTCTGCACCCGGTACAGGCGCCAGAAGCGGTCGGACCACACGGGCGCCAGGCCGGGCACCTTCCCGGAGGCAACCAGCTGCGCCTCGGCGCCGCCGGCCATGTCGAGCGGGGCGCGGGGGAGGGCGACGAAACGGACGCCGTTGTCCAGCAGCCAGGCGCGGTAGGTGACGGGGGTGAGGGCGCCGGGCCGGTAGAAGATCGGGTTGTCGGAAACGTCCAGCTGGCGCTCCCAGCCGCGGGCGAGCGGCGCTACCTGCGCGACGTACAGCGACTCCCAGTGGAAGGCGGTGGGGACCACCTCCACCCGTCCCGCCGGGCCGGCGGCCCCCAGCGCCCGCAGCTCGTCGTCGAGGGGAGCGTAGAAGGCGGCGGTCGTCGACGGCTGGGAAGGTGCCGAGGCGATGGCGCTCCACGCCGGCGTCCACTCGGAAAGGGCGAGCGGCACGCCGAGCGCGACCGCGAGGAGCACTCGGGCGACGAGGGTGGCTGCGGGGCGGATGACGGTGGTGGCGCTCGCGGCGAGGGTGCGCTTTACGGCGCGGCGCAGCACGGGGAGCGGCGGGAAGCCGCACGCCAAGCCGACGGCCAACGGCAGGGCGACCGAGTCCTCGATGCGCCCCACGTTGCCCCCGAGGGGGCTGGGCACCGCCACCGCCACGCTCGCCGCCGCCACGAACAGGCCGGCGCCGCTAACCACGGACCAGTATCCCTCCCGTGCCGCTCGTGGGGCAGGGAGAGCCCCCGCCAGGGCGAGGGCGGCGACGGCGGCGGCGACGAGCACTTCCCACAGGTAGTCGACGAGCGGGTAGGGCATGACGCCCTCGGCGGGGAAGAGAGCCGCTGTTGTCACGACCGGGGCGACCGCGACGACAGAAAGGATCGCCGGCGCCAGAGCGCTCCGCCGGGCGGCCAGAAGCCCCGGAAGGGACCATGCGCCGGCGGCGAGGGCGACGAAGCCACCGGCGAGCGGGCTCGTCAGCGCGGCGCAGACGGCGAGCACCCCGGCGAGCACCCACAACGCCGGGGCGGTCCCGCGGGGACGCCATGCCGGGTGCGAAGGGCTGGGTGAGGACCTCGCCGAGGAGGCGGCCCACAGGGCGGCGAGGCCGAACGCTTCGCCGGTCAGGTACGTCAGCTGCCCGATCGACGCCGCGACCAGGGTGCCGACGGCGAAGAGCAGCGACGCCGGCCACCCCCCGGCGCCGAGGCGCGGGCGGGCGACCCTGTCGAACGACAGGGCGGCGAGCGCGGCGGCGACGGTTGTCACCGCGCCGATACCGAGGACGCCCGCCAAAGCGGGATAGAGCACGCTGTAGTCGAGGGTCCAATGCCCGCCGTACCAGCCGAAGTCCCACAGCTGGAAACCGGCCCGGCGCCACATGTCCACCCGGTAGACCTGGGCGGCGAAGTCCACCCCTCGCCAAGCGAGCAGGCGCCCCGCTGACACGACCGCTGCCGCCACCAACGGGGGGACGAGGCCCGCTCCCGCCCGGCGCCAGACGCCTCCCCGCCGGGGGCGAGTGTCGTCCTGTCCGGCTCTGGGCGCGCGAAGCGTCGGGAGCACCTCGGCAGGCTAGCCCTGGCCCGACGGCGATGGACTGCGGCCACCTCCCGGAGGAGCCGCCGGCCCCCGGATCTCGGGCTAGTCGACGATCGCCTGGTAGACCAGCTGCTTCAGCTGGCTGCGGATCGGGTGCGTGCTGGACGGCAGCAGCTGGGTGAAGAACATCACGGTGAGCTGCTCCTGCGGGGCCACCCAGAAGGCCGTGCTGAAAGCGCCCCCCCAGCCGAACTCGCCGAGGCTGGTCAGCACCTTGCCGGCGGCGGGGTCGATGACCACGGAGAACCCGAGGCCGAAGCCCACCCCGTCGAAAGTGGTCTCGGCGAACAACGGCCGGCCGAACCGCTCCAGATCGGCTCCCCCGGGCAGCTGGTTGCGGGTCATGTACGCGACGGTGCGGGGAGACAAAAGGCGGTTCCCGTCCAGCTCGCCGCCGCGCCGGAGCATCTCTGCGAAGCGCAGGTAGTCGCCGGCGGTGCCGAGGAGACCGCCACCGCCGGACAGCGCCGCCGGGGGCCGCAGCGCGGCCGACCCGTCCATGGGCACCGCCGGCTCGGAGGGTCCCGAAGGGTTCGCCATGTAGGCGGCCGCCAGCCTGTCGGCCAGGTCGCCCCCGGCCCAAAAGCCCGTGTCGGTCATGCCGAGCGGCTCGAAGATGCGCGTGCGGAAGAACGTGTCGAGCGTCTGGCCGGAGATCACCTCGACCAGGCGGCCGAGCACGTCGGTGGCCACCGAGTAATTGAACTCGCTGCCCGGCTCGAAAAGCAGGGGCATCGATGCCCACAGCTCGCAGCACGCTGCCAGGTCGACGCCGGGAGGGTTGCCCCACTCGAAGCCGGCCGAGCGGTACATGGCGTCGACGGGATGGGTGTGGTGGAAACCGTAGGTGAGGCCGGCCGTGTGGGTGAGCAGGTGCCACACCCTCACCGGTTCGGTCGCCGGTCTCGTGTCCGGCTTGAGGGCGCTGCCCGAACGGTAGACCCGCATCTGCTCGAACGCCGGGATCCACCGCGAGATGGGATCCTTGAGCTCGAAGCGGCCTTCCTCGTAGAGCATCATGGCGGCGACCGACGTCACCGGTTTGGTCATCGACGCCAGGCGCCACACGGTGTCGCCTTCGACGGGCAGGCCTCTCTGGCGGTCCCGCCAGCCGTGCTTGGCGACGTGGGCCACCCGCCCCTCCCTGGCGACGACCAGCAGCCATCCGGGCAGGCGCTCGTCCTCCACGTAGCGCTCGAAGTGCCTGTCGAGCCTTTGAAGGCGCTCCGGGTCGAGGCCCACAGCGGCCGGGTCGACGTCTGGTTGCAGCTCTCCCACCCGGCGAAGTCTAAGCCCGCCGGGCCGCCGCCGCCCCGGCGCGCCACACTGTAGGAGGTGAAGATCCTCATCGTCGAAGACGAGGCGGTCATGGCGCGCTCGCTCGCGCGCGGCCTCGAGGCGGAGGGCTACAGCGTGGACGTGGCCGGCGACGGCGAGGAGGGTCTCGCCAAGGCGCTGGCCGAGCCCTTCGATGCCGTGGTGCTCGACCTCATGCTTCCCAAGCTCAACGGCTACGCCGTGACAGAAGCGCTCAGGGCCCAAGGGGCCCGGGTGCCGGTCCTCATGCTCACCGCCAAGCAGGGCGAGTTCGACCAGACGGAGGCTCTCGACATCGGGGCGGACGACTTCTTGTCCAAGCCCTTCTCCTATCCGGTCCTCCTCGCCCGGCTGAGGGCGCTGATCCGCCGCGGAGGAGCGCCTGCCGGAGCGGTGATCTGCTACGGGGACATACGCCTCGATACCCGCGAGCACAGGTGCTGGCGCGGTGATGAGGAGGTGGTCCTCACCCGCCGGGAGCACGCTCTGCTGTCCTACCTGATCCACCGCCGTGGCCAGGCGGCGTCCAAGTCCGAGCTGCTCGACCACGTCTGGGAGTCGGCGGCCGAGCGAGACCAGAACGTCGTAGAGGTCTACGTCGGCTACCTGCGGCGCAAGCTCGACGTGCCCGGGGAGCGCTCCCACATCGAAACGGTCCGGAGCTTCGGCTACCGGCTGGCGGAAGTGACGTCGAGTCGATGCTGAGACGGCTTCTCACCCGGCTCTTGGGGAGCGTGCGTGTGCGGGTGACGGCGACGGCGATCCTCGCCGTCGGCGCGGCCGTTGCGGTGTCCGCCGTGGTGCTCGACGCCGCGCTCCAGCACGACCGCCAGCACATCTTGGAGGCCACCGCGGAGGAGCAGGCCAACAACGTCGTCGACTACAACCCCAACCTGGCTGGCCACCTCTTCCTTCCTCGCGACGCCACGATCGAATCCGGGCTGCTCCAGGTGCTGCGCAACGGCCGGGTGGTGGCCGCCAGCCGGCCGCTGCGGGGGCTGCCTCCTTTGTGGACAGCCGATGGTGGCGCCCAGCTGGAGGCGGCGTACGACTCGCTGGGCAGCCTCGCGAAAGACGTTCAGGTCGTCGCCGTGCCGGTGCGGGAGAACGGGGTGAAGGGCACGGTGGTGGTCGTGGTGTCCCTCGAGCAGTACGACCACAGCATCGCCTACCTCCAGCGACTGCTCTTCGACGGCGCCCCGATCCTGCTGGTGATCGTCGGGGTCATCTCCTGGTTGGTCGTCGGCCGCGCGCTTCGACCGATCGAGATGATGCGGCGCGAGGTGGCCGAGGTCGCCGGCGTGAGCCGTGAGTACCGGGTTGCCGAGCCCGACGCCGACGACGAGGTAGGAAGGCTCGCTCGGACCCTCAACTCCATGCTCGACCGGATCCAGGCAGCGGCGGACCGGGAGAGGCGTTTCGTCTCCGACGCCTCGCACGAGCTTCGCTCCCCGATCGCCAACATCCGCACCGATCTCGAGGTGGCCCTCCACCATCCGCGCACCGCCGACTGGGGCCAGGTGGCCGCAGACGTGCTGGCGGAGAACGAGCGGATGGAGAAGCTCGTTTCGGGACTGCTGCTGCTCGCCAGATCGGACGAGGGGACGCTGCCGCCTTCGTCGGGACCGGTGGACCTCGTAGAGGTCGTCGCGGCCGTGGTCGACGCCCCCGGGGAGGGTCCCCGCCCGCGCTTGGAGGTGACCTCTCGGCCGTGGGTCTGGGTGCCGGAGGTGTACCTCGAACGGATGGTCTCCAACCTGGTGGACAACGCACGGCGTTTCGCCTCGTCGGCGGTCTGGGCGTCGGTGGGCGAGGAGGGAGGCTGGGCGGTGGTGCGCGTCCGCGACGACGGTCCGGGCATCGCCGAAGCGGATCGGCAGCGGATCTTCGAGCGCTTCGTCCGCCTCGACGAGGCGCGCGACCGCGGGGTAGGCGGCTTCGGGCTCGGCCTGGCCATCGTCGCCGACCTGAGCCGTTCCTACGGGGGGACGATCACGGTGGAGCCGACGTCCCCGGGCGCCGAGCTCGCCCTGCGCCTTCCCCTGGCCAACGGACCGGGGCGCGTCCAGCCCAGCGCCGCGGCGGCGTCAGCCTACGAGGACGCGCCGGCGCAGGCGGGCGGCGTCGGGGGGTGCACCACCGAAGCCGACAGCTCGACCGTCCCCGGCGTCTGGGCGAGGATGGTCGTCCACTGGAAGGGCGGCGTCCCGCCTGCAGCAACCGAAGGGGCGGGGGAGAGCAGGTCGGGGACGACGCAGGCCGAGCCGGAGCTCACCCACCAGAACTTCGTGTAGCGCACCCGGACGGTGACCGCTCCCGCAGCCCGGACGTCCAGCGTCAGGTGGTCCGGCTCGAGCGACACGAGCTTGGCAGGTCCGCTGACCAAACCGGGGCTGTCGGTCACCCTCCAGAGCTTCCAGTCCCTAGTCGACCACACCAGCGAGAGGTCGGCCACGCGGTGCGCGGAGAGCATGGCCCCCTCGGCCTTGGCTGCGTAGTCGAGCGGGGCGGCCGGGAGCGCCACGTAGGAGATGCCCTCGGCGCGCAGCCACGCCCCGTAGGACTTCGGGGTGAGGGCCCCCGGCTTGTAGAAGATCGGGTTGTCGGCGATGTCCAGCTGGCGTTCCCAGCCGCGGGCGAGCGGCACGTAGGGGGCGACGAACGCCGATTCCCAGTGGTCCAGGGTGGGGACCACCTCGACCCTGACCGGGCCCGGGGCGACCCGTTTCAGCTCGGCGACGAGCGGCCGGTAGAACGCCGCCCGGGTGTAGGGCGCGGCGGAGGGGGAGGTGACCACGCCCATCGAGGGGGCCCACTGCCAGACGGCGAAGGGCACGACCGCCAGAGCGGCGGCGTAGCGCCAGCCTCGCCACGACAGGGCGCTGCGACCCCACGACCGCCACTCGAGCAGGTGGGCGGGGCTGAGGCGCGACAACGCGGGCCCCGGGGCGGTCACCAGGCACACCAGCAAAGGCACGCCGACCGACTCCGCCAGGCGCGGGGCGTTGCCGCCCAGCGGGTTGGGGACCAGGAACGACACGAACGAAGCGGCCGCGTAGATGAGCGCGCCGGCCCGCACCGTCGGCGTGGTGCGCACCAGGGGGGTCAGGGTCGTCAGGCACAGCAACTCGATGGTCACGAGGTCCTGCCAGGTGAACGGCATCGGCCCGTCGCCGGGGAAGAGCACGCCGATGGCGACGATCACCATCCCGCAGACCGCCGCCGTGGCGAACACCCACTTCCTGCTGGCCGAGCCGCACACCGCCCAGGCGAGGCAGCCCAGGCCGAGGAAAGCGGCGGCCAGCGGGGAGAACAGCGCCGCCGCCAGCCCCAGGCCCACCGCCACCGCGCGCCGGCCCCGCTGCAGGCTGACCAGAGCGGCCAGCCCCGCTGCCTCTCCGGCGAGGAACGGCCACTGGCCGATGGCGACCGGCAGCAGCGTCGACACGGCGAAGTACCAGGTGCCGAGGGGGCGGGCACCCAGGTAGGTACGCACGAAACGGTCGAAGGACCACGTCGCGACCGCCGCCGAAGCGACGGCCACCGCCCCGGTGCCGAGCAGGGCCGCCACGGGGGGGAAAAGGACGCTGTAGCCGAGCGGGAAGTTGCCGGCGTACCAGCCGCTATCCCAGAGCATCAGGCCGTGCAGCTGGTACTGCAGCACACGGTATGTCTGGGCGGCTTGGTCGACGCCGCGCCACCCGAGCAGCATCGCGACGGCTGCGAGCACCAAGGCGAGAGCGGCCGGTCCCAGCGACGACAGGCTCAGCCGAAGCCGGGCGGCCCGGCCCGGGGCAGCGGGCGTGTAGGCGACCATGGGGGAGGTCACGGATCCTACCCGGGGGGCCGCTAGCTTGACCGCGCGTGTGCGGCCGCTTCACCTCCACGACGAGCGTGACGGACCTGGCGTCGGTGTTCGAGGTGGAGGAGGTGCGGGCCCCGGAGATGCCCCCCCGCTACAACGTCGCCCCGACCTCGCCGGTCTACGCGGTGGCGCTCGCAAGAGGTGACGAGGACAAAGGTCCCCGCCGCGCGCTGGGAACCTTCCGCTGGGGGCTCGTCCCTTCCTGGGCGAGAGATCCCTCGGTGGGCAACAGGATGATCAACGCCAGGGCGGAGGGGATTTCCAAAAAGCCCGCCTACCGCAACGCCCTTGCCCGGCGCCGCTGCCTGGTGCCCGCCGACGCCTTCTACGAGTGGAAGAAGCGCCCGGCTGGCGGCAAGCTCCCCTACGCCGTGCGCCGCCGCGACCGTCAGCCGATGGCGCTCGCCGGGATCTGGGAGGTCTGGCGCGACAGGGACCGGCCCGACGAGCCACCGCTGCGCTCCTGCGCCATCGTGACCACCGAGGCCAACGAGCTGATGGCACCCATCCACGACCGCATGCCGGTAGTGCTCGAACGCGCCGAGTGGGAGCGATGGCTCGACCCCGCCACCGACCTGTCCGAGGTGGAAGCGCTGCTCAGGCCGGCGGCGCCGGACCTCTTCGAGGCGTTCCCTGTCAGCACCGCCGTCAACAACGTCGCAAACGACGGCCCTGAGCTCCTAGTACCTGACCTGCCCCCAGGCGCGGGCGGCCGAGCCGTCTCCTAGGACCTCGACCTCGCCTTCCTCCGGAGGGGGACGGTTCCACAACCACAGGTACAAAGACGCTGCCGGTCCCCGAAGCGCCGTGTCCGCCTTGGAGTGCTCCCGGCGAAGGCCCAGGTCAGGGGCGGAGAAGTCGAGGTGCCACTCGCCGTCTGTGTCGGTGGCGTGAAGGTGCAGGGTGCCTTGCAGCTCGGGCACCGGCGTGCGCGCAAGGTAGGAGGGGAGCAGCTCCGACAGGAACTCGTCGATCCCGTCTGCGGCGAGCTCGGCAGGGATCGTCGCCCGCTTCCCCGCGGCGGTCTCGGCGTCGAAGAGGTGGACGGCAGTCTCGAGCGCCTGCCGGCGGCGCCACCACGCCACGCTGCCCAGACCTCCGCGTCGCTTCCAGGCGGGCTGCTGCGGGTCGCGCCCCGAAAGGGCGTCGAGCAGGTCCGCACGCCGGTCGAGAAACCACCCGGACAGATCCTCGCGCCCGCCGGGGGCAGGCCCGGCCGGCGCCTCGGGGGCTTCGCCTCCGGCCTCCACGGCAGCGACAGCCCACCCGTAGACCTGCCCGAGGTGGCGGACCAGGTCGGCGACGTCCCAGCCGGGGCAGGAAGCCACCGGGCGGTCCAGGTTGGAGGCCGCCACGCCGGCGAACGCCTCGCTGGCCGCCGCCAGGGCCTCCAGATGGGCGCCAGGGTCGAGCGTCAATGGCGTTCCGCCAGGCTGGCCGGGTCGGCGGCCAACTCGGCGCGGCCGTCCCCGGCACCGGTCACCTCGGCGCGGTCGTCCGCCGTGGTCGCCAGGTCGTTCTGGCGGGGCAGCGCCTTGGCGACCGCCGCTGCCACGCCCGGGCCGTCCAGGCCCAGCTGGGCGAGGATCTCCTCCTGGGAGCCGTGAGGTATGTAGGCAGTGGGCAGGCCGAGAACCAAGAAACGGGGTGCGCTTCTCGTCTGGTGGAGGTCGCCCATGGCGTCGGCGATGAACGAACCGGCCCCGCCGGAGCGCACACCGTCCTCCACCGTCACCACCAGCTCGTGGCGGCCGGCGTCCACGAGCATCCGTGGGTCGAGGGGGCGGACCACCCGCACGTCCCACACCGTCACGTCCACGTCCTCGGCTGCGAGCAGCTCCGCGGCGTCCTCGGCGGCCTCGAGCATCTTGCCCACGGCCAGGATGCACACCTCCGGGCGCTCGGCGGCTCGCACCAGCCGGGCGGACAGGCCTGAGCCGACCTGGTCGGCGCCGACCTGGCGGGCGGCGCCACGGGGGTAGCGGATCGACGCCGGCCCCGACAGGCCCAGCGCCGTCTCGAGCATCACCGGCAGCTCCTGCGCCGATGAGGGGGCGAAGATGGTCATCCCCGGGATCCGCAGGCAGAGGGCCATGTCCAGCACCCCGTGGTGGCTGGGGCCGTCCGGCCCGGTGATGCCCGCCCGGTCGAGGGCGAACACCACGGGCAGCCCGTGGAGGCCGACGTCGAGGTTCGCCTGGTCGAAGGCTCTGGAGAAGAAAGTGGAGTACACGGCGACCACCGGCCGCAGCCCGCCCATCGCCATGCCCGCCGCCGAGGTGACGGCCGTCTGCTCGGCGATGCCCACGTCGAAGAAGCGGTCCGGCCAGCGGGCGGCGAAGGGCAGCAGCCCCGTCGGCCCGGGCATCGCGGCGGTGATCGCCACCAGGTCTGGGTGGCGTTCGCCGGCGGCGACCATCGCCTCGTTGAACGCCTGGGTGTAGCCCTTCAAGGCGTGCTGCTCGTCGCCGGGGCCGACCGCCGGGTCGAAGACGATGGCGTCGTGCAGGCACTTCTCGTCGTCGTCCTCGGCGGGGGCGTAGCCCCTGCCCTTGCGGGTGAGGACATGAACGACGATCGGCCCGTCGAACGCGGCGGCCTGGGCCAGGGCGGACTCCATCCCGGGGATGTCGTGGCCGTCGATCGGACCGACGTAGCGCACGCCGAGAGCCTCGAAGAAAACCGGCGGCTCGATCACCTCCCGGACCGCCGAGTAGAGGCCTTGCAGGCTGCTGTAGGCGACGTTGCCGACGCCGGGAAGGTCGCGCAGGCGTTCCTCTATGCGGTTGCGCACCGACGACAGCCCGGGGTGGAGGCGCAGGCGGGTGAGGCTCTCCGAGAGGCGGGAGATGGTGGGGGCGTAGGAGCGGCCGTTGTCGTTCAAGACGACGACCACCCGGCTCTGGCTGTGGCCGAGGTTGTTCAGCCCCTCGAAGGCCATGCCGCCGGTCATCGACCCGTCGCCTATCACCGCGACGACCCGACGTTGTGCCCCGCCCGATCGCGACACCGCCGCCGACAGCCCGTGCGCGTAGCTGAGGATCGTCGAAGCGTGGCTGTTCTCCACCCAGTCGTGCACCGACTCGGCCCTCGACGGGTAACCCGACAGGCCGCCCCGCTGGCGGAGCGTGGGGAACATCTCCCGCCGTCCGGTGAGCAGCTTGTGGACGTACGCCTGGTGGCCGGTGTCCCAGAGGATCACGTCGCGAGGGGAGCAGAACACGCGATGCAAGGCGATGGTCAGCTCCACCGCCCCGAGGTTCGAGCCGAGATGCCCGCCGGTGGTCGCCACGGTGTTGACGATGAACGCCCGGATCTCCGCAGCGAGGGTCTGGAGCTCGTCTTGGTCCAACCTCGACAGGTCCGCCGGCGAGCTGATCGACTCCAGGAGCATCACCTGAGGCTACCCCCAGCCGCCGTTCAGCGGTCGCGCGCCGCCACGAAGGCGGCTCAGCGGTCGCGCGCCGCCACGAAGGCGGCGATCTCCCCGAGGGCCGCCACCGCCTCGGGCCGCAGCGGGAGAGCCAGGCGGGCCTGCTCCGCCCGCCCGATCAGCTCGGAAACGGCCGCCTCGACCTCCGAGCGGGCCCCGGTGGCCTCCAGGTGGGCCCTCATCGCCTCCAGCGCGCCGGCCTCGGGGTCGCCGAAGGTGGAGGCGAAGCGGAGCCGTTCCGCCGGGCTGCCCCGCCGGCTGGCGAGGGCGGCCAGCAGCGTCGGCTTTCCCTCCGTGAGGTCCTCGCCGAGCCCCTTGCCGGTGGTCGCCGGATCCCCGAAGGCGCCGAGCAGGTCGTCGGTCAGCTGGAAGGCCTCCCCGAGGGGCAAGGCGAAGGCAGAGATGGCTTCCGCCGCGCCGTCGAGCCCGCCGGGGTCGGCCAGGGCGTAGCCGAGGTGCATCGGCCGCTCCACCGTGTAGCCGGCCGTCTTGTAGCGGCAGATGTTCCGGGCCCGCCGGGCGGACCCGGAGCCGAGGCCGCGTGCCGAGCCGACCGTGTCGAGGTACTGACCGGCGTTGACCTCGACGAGCGCCTCGCTGAAAACAGCCCGGGCTGCGCGGGGAGCACCGACGATCAGGCGTCCGGCGCAGGCCAGCGCCAGGTCTCCGACCAGCACCGCCGCCGCCTCCCCGAAGCGCCCCGGATCCCCCCGCCAGCCCCGCTGGCGGTGGAGGGAGGCGAACGAGACGTGGACGGTGTCGTCGCCGTGCCTGCGCTCCGAGCGGTCGATCAGGTCGTCGTGGATCAGCGCGGCGGCGTGGAGGAGCTCCAGGGCGGCCATCGCGTCGGCGAGCGCAGGGTCCTCGGCGTCCCCGCCCGCCCCCACGAAGGACCACCAGCAAAAAGCGGGGCGGAGCCTTTTTCCGCCTCGTAGGACGAAGGAGCGAAGGCGGGAGAACGGTTCGGCCAGGTCGGGATCCACCTGCGCCCACCGCCTTTCCTCGTCTTCCAGGGCGTCCCCGAGCCGGGCCTCGACCACCGCGGCGGGCGCCTCGAGGACGGTGGCTAGCGTCACGCCCGGGTACGGGTCCGCCAAGCGTCGAGGCGGCGGGTGAGCCAGCCGGCGAGCAGCAGTGAAACCCCAAGGTCGACGAGCCCGGCGATTATGTCGCCGAAGAAGTGGTTGGCGGTCACGATCACGGCGAAGATCGTCACCACCGGGTAGAGCACCATGAGCGCCTTGCCCCACCAGGGGCGGATCAGCGGCACGAGCGCCACGGCGCACCACGCCGCCCACGCGGTGTGCAGGCTGGGCATCGCCGCGTACTGGTCGGAGATGTCGTTGACCGGACCGTTGGAGAAGTTCCACAGGCCGCCCACCGTTCGCAGCGTGTCGACGAAGTGGTAGCCCTCGGGCAGGAGGCGGGGGGGCATGAGAGGGAAGAAGTAGAAGCCGAACAGGGCCAGTCCGGTGGTGATGGCAAGACCGTTGCGCAACGGCCGGTACCGCTCGGGGAACCAGAAGAAGAGCACCAACAGCGTGACGATCACCGCTACGAAGTGCACGGTGTCGTAGTAGTCGTCGCACGCTTCGATCAGCCAGCGGAAGTGCAGGAAGTAGTGCTGGACGTTTGCCTCGTGGAATATCCCGAGGAGTCGCTCGAGGTGGATGAGCCGCCTGGCGTTGGTGAAGGCCATGGCCGCCGAGACCGGCTTGTCGCCGCGGAGGTCGCGGACGAGGGTGTAGAGGCCGTAGAAGATTGCGACTATCACGACCTCCCGCCACCAGTCGCGCCGACGAGCCGGCACGATGGTGATGGGCGCTTCGGCCCGTTCTTGCAGAAGGTCGGATGTCAACCCGACGAGCGTACAGGGCGGGCAGTGGCAGAATTGGGGCAATGGCCGGCTGGGCGAGGCGGAGGTTCACCGCGGCGGCGGCGCTCTGCTGCGCGGCCGGGCTCCTCGCCGCGACCGGAACCGCCTACGCCCTGTGGCCAAGGGCGGAGGCGCGCCGGGAGGCCTCGTCGACAGCCGCCGAGCACGCCGCTCGCCCCCCCGCAAAGCGCCGGGCCGCATCCGCCGCCTGGCAGCTGCCGCCAGGGGCTTCCCTGGTCGCCACCCTGTCGGCGCCGACCTCCTACAGCGCCTCCCCCGGCGGATCGCCCTCCGGCCGGCTGCCCGCCGACAACCCCTTTGGTACACCCACCGTTCTCGCGGTGATCGGCCGGTCCGGCGCCTCGGGCTGGCTGCACGTCGAGCTGCCGCTCCGGCCCAACGGCAGCACCGGCTGGATCCCGGCCGCCTCGGCCACGCTCACCTACACCACCTACAGCGTTGCGGTGGACCTCGAGGCGAGGACTTTGACGGTGACCGACTCGGGGAAGGTGGTGCTCAGCACCCCGGTGGCGGTCGGCGCGCCCTCGTCGCCCACCCCACCGGGCCGTACCTACCTGTGGGAGCTGATCCGCCCCGAGGACCAGCACGGCGCCTACGGCCCCTACATCTTCGGCCTCGCCGAGTTCTCCGACACCTACGCCACGTTCAATGGCGGCGACGCCCAGATCGGCATCCACGGTCAGGACGAGCCCTGGTCCATCGGCCACGCCGCGTCGTACGGCTGCGTGCGGGTCCCCAACCCGGTGATCGTCCGGCTCGCCCGGATGCTCCCGCTCGGCACGCCGGTGACCATCGGCTGACCGGCCCCGGACCCGTCGGACGGGAGGCGCTACCCGGCCTTCTCCAGGAAGGCGGCGCGGTCGACGATCACCCGCACCATCCGCCCGGCCGCGATCAGGCCGCGCTTGTCGTTGACCGTGACGTTGAACGTGACCCGCCGGCCCTCCAGGCGGTCCAGCCCGGCGGAGGCGACCACAGTGGTGCCGATCGCGGCGGGTGCCAGGTGGGTGAGCTCCACCCGGAAGCCGACGGTCGTCTGGCCCTCCCCGACGAGCGCGCTGGCGGCCTCCGCCGCCGCCTGTTCGCACAGGGCGACCAGGCGGGGGGTGGCCAGCACTTCGACGTCGCCGCTGGCGAAGGCGGGCGCGGTGTCGGCCGGGGTGACGACCAGCTCCACCTGGCTGCACGGACCTGAAGGCACGGCCACGGTACCCAACGGTACGCGGGTACCCTCGGCCTGTTCCAGATTCCGGGAGGACGGCGCCGACGTGAGCGACAGGGACCTGATCGACGAAGAGGTGGTCGGAGCCGTCCTGGCGGCGGCGCTGCGCAACGGGGGGGAGTTCGCCGAGATCTTCGCCGAGGACCGCAGGGCTACCGGCGCCCGGCTGGACGACGGGAGGGTGGAGGATCTCGCCTCGGGACGCGAGCGGGGCGCGGGGATACGCGTGGTCGTGGGGGACACCACCGGCTTCGCCCACACGAGCGATCTGAGCCGCGGCGGTCTCGAAGCGGCCGCCGCGGCCGCCGCCGGGGCGGCCCGAGGCGGTGGCGGGGGGGTGCGCACCGTCTCACTGCGACCCGTCCGGGCCCCGGCGCCCAACGAGGTGGGGGTGCTCCCCGAGACGGTGGCCAAGGCCGACAAGGTCGAGCTGCTCCGCCGTGCCGACGACGCCGCCCGCAGGGCAGGCTCGGCGATCCGCCAGGTGAGCGTCGTATACGGGGACAGCCGGCGGCGGATCCTGGTCGCCAACAGCGACGGCGTGCTCGCCGGCGACGACCAGGTGAAGACCCGCTTCGCCGTGTCCTGCGTCGCCTCGGGGGACACGGGCCTGCAGACCGGGCGGGAGTCGGTGGGAGCCACCGTCGGCTTCGAGCTGTTCAGGACCGTCGACGTCGAGCAGCTCGCCGAGGCGGCCGCCGCCCGGGCCATCGGCAAGCTCTCGGCGCGGCCCGCTCCCTCGGGGAGCGTGCCGGTGGTCATCAAGCGGGGGAGCGGCGGGGTGCTGTTCCACGAGGCGTGCGGCCACGGGCTGGAGGCTGATCACATCGAGAAGGACGTGTCGGTCTTCACCGGTAAGGTCGGCCAGCTCGTCGCCAGCCCGCTGGTGACGCTCGTCGACGACGGGACGATGGGCCCTGAGTGGGGCGCGCTGGCGATCGACGACGAGGGGCACCCGGCGCAGCGAAACGTGCTGATCGAGGACGGCGTGCTCACCGACTACATGTGGGACTGGCTGCGGTCCCGCAAGCAGGGTCGGACGAGCTCGGGCAATGGCCGGCGCGAGAGCTACCAGCACCTGCCCATGGTGCGGATGACCAACACCTACGTCCTCGCCGGCAGCGAGGATCCCGACGAGATAGTTCGCCAGACCCCCCGCGGGGTGTACGTCGCCCAGCTGGGCGGGGGGCAGGTGAACACGGCCACCGGCGACTTCGTGTTCGGTATGACCGAGGCGTACCTGATCGAGGACGGCCGCATCACCGAGCCGCTCCGCGACGCCAACCTGATCGGCAACGGCCCCGAGGTGCTGCGCAACATCGACGTGGTAGGCAACGACTTCGCCATGGGCAGCCCGGGCACCTGCGGCAAGAACGGCCAGGGCGTCCCCGTCGGCGACGGCCAGCCCACGCTCCGGGTGGCGGCGCTGACCGTGGGGGGGACCGCCCGTTGAGCGAGCTGGCCGATCTAGCCGCCCGGGTCGCCGGCTGGGCGCGCCGGGGCGAGCAGGTGGAAGCGTACGTCGCCCGCAGCCGGGAGACAGAGGTGCAGGTCTACGGGGGAGGGGTCGAGTCGCTGTCGGCCGCCGAGTCGTCGGGTGTCGGCATCCGGGTGGTGCGCGCCGGCCGCCAGGGCTTCGCCTACGCCGGCAGCCTCGACCTCGACGTCGTCGAGGAGACCCTCGCCGAGGCGCGCGACAACGCCGGCTTCGCCACCGAGGACGATCACCTCGGCCTTCCCGAGCCCGACGGCGTCGTCCCGGCCGAGCTGGACCTGTGGCGGGAGGAGCTCCTCTCCTTCCCGACCGACGACAAGGTGTCCATGGCCCTCGAGCTGGAGCGGGCGGTGCGCGCCGCTGACCCCAGGATCCGCCAGGTGGAGTCGGCGGAGTGGGGCGACGCCGCCGTTGAGACGGCCGTGTGCTCCAGCACGGGGATCAGCGCCGCCACCCGGCGCACGGCGTGCTACCTCTCGGCTTTGGCGGTGGCGGGGGACGCCGGGGACACCCAGACGGGCGTAGGTTTCTCCGTGGGGCGCGCGCCGGCCGACCTCGACGCGGCGGAGGCGGCCACCGACGCCGCCACCCGCGCCACCCGGCTCCTCGGCGCGAGGAAGCCCCGTTCCGCCCACCTGACGGTTGTGCTCGAACCGCGGGTGACCGCCACCTTCCTGTCGATCCTCGCCGGCACCCTCGACGGCGAATCGGTCCTGAAGGGGCGGTCCCTCTTCGCCGACCGGGTCGGCGAGGCGGTGTCGGTGGCCGGCTTCACCCTGGTGGACGACCCCACCGACCCGGACGCCTACTCGGCGGCCTCCTATGACGCCGAAGGGCTCGCCACCAGGCGCAACGTCCTCGTGGACGGCGGCGTGCTCCGGGGCTTCCTCTACAACACCTACTGGGCGCGCCGGGCGGGCACCGTGTCGACCGCTTCGGCGGTGCGGGCCGGGTACAAGAGCGCCCCGGGGATCGGGGCCCGGGCGGTGTCCCTCGTGCCCGGCGAGCGCTCACCGGAGGAGATCCTGCAGATGGTCGGCGACGGGCTCCTCGTGCAGACAGTGTCGGGGGTGCACTCCGGCGTGAACCCCGTGAGCGGCGACTTCTCCGTCGGCGCCGAGGGCGTCCTGATAGAAGGCGGCGCCCTGGCGGCCCCCGTGAGGGAGCTCACCATCGCGTCGACGGTGCAGCGGATGCTGGCCGGCGTCGTCGCCGTCGGCAACGACCTCGAACGGCTCCCGTCGGCGGCTTCGGGTGTCACGCTCGCCATCGCCGACGTGTCCATGAGCGGCGAGTAGCGGTCCGTTGTGGACCCTGCGCCGGCGCGCCGCCAGGCTGGTCGTGCTCGACCCGTCCGACCGTGTCCTCCTCCTGCAGGCCCGCGACCCGGTCGATCCGGCCAAGGGGGAATGGTGGGAGATCCCGGGCGGGGGGATCGAGGCGGGTGAAACGGGGGCGGAGGCTGCGGAGCGCGAGCTAGAGGAGGAGACCGGCATCACCGGGGTGGCGATGTGGGGGTGTGCGTGGCGGCAGCGTTCCCGGTTCGTTTTCGCGGGCATAGGGTTCGACCAGGACGAGGAGATCCACGTCGCCCGAGTGGCCACCCCCGCCCTAGACGACGACTGGAAGCCCTCTGGCCTGGAAGCGCTCGAAGCCGCCGCCTTCCAGTCGCAGCGGTGGTGGGAGCTGGACGAGCTCGAAGCGCTGGTCGAAGGCGGGGGCAGGGTGATCCCCCCGTGGCTGGCCGGCGAGCTCAGGCGCTACCTGGCGGAGGGGCCACCCGCCGAGCCGGTGGTGATGGGCTAGCCGGCTGGGTCCGCCGGCGGGGTTCGCCGGGCGCGGTTGTTCGGGCGCGGTTCGCCGGCGCCCCTTCTGGCCGCCGGCTCTGTCCGCCGGCGCCCTCGCCGGGATCGGCCCGCACCATTGGCCCGGGGCCGGCCGTAGCATGAAACGGTGATCTTCTCCCGGCACAAGACCGAGATGGTCGACCCCGCCGAAGCGCTGCCCGGCAGGCCCGAGCCGCTCCCCGTCCCCGACCGCCATTTCGTCAACGGCAACCCCCTCCGGCCGCCCTTCCCCGACGGGTTCGGCCGGGCGGTGTTCGGCCTCGGCTGCTTCTGGGGAGCCGAAAGGCGGTTCTGGCAGGTGCCCGGCGTCTGGGTGACGGCCGCCGGCTACGCCGGCGGCTACACGCCCAACCCCACCTATGAAGAGGTCTGTACGGGACGGACCGGCCACGCCGAGGTGGTCCTGGTCGTCTGGGATCCGGCGGCCACCTCCTTCGAGGACCTTCTCCGGGTCTTCTGGGAGTCGCACGACCCCACGCAGGGAATGCGCCAGGGCAACGACGTCGGCACGCAGTACCGCTCGGTGATCCTGACCACGACCGCCGAGCAGGCCGAGGCGGCCGAGGCGTCACGCGAGTCCTACGGGCAACTGCTCGCAGCCCGAGGGTACCCGCCGGTCACCACCCAGGTCGCCCCCCTCGCAGAAGGGGGCTTCTACTACGCCGAGGGCTACCACCAGCAGTACCTGGCGAAGAACCCGAACGGCTATTGCGGGCTCGGCGGCACAGGTGTTGCCTGCCCGATCGGCACCGGCGTGCGCGCCGCAAGTCCCCCCGCCGGAGGCTGAGGCCGCCCGCACCGATTCCCCGGACGAAACGAATAGCTGTTACTCTTTAGTTGTGGGCCGGGTGAGTGGCGTGACACCCCAACAGATTCGGGCGCGCCTGTTGGAGGCCGCCTGCACGGTGTTCTCCCTCAAAGGCTACGAGGGGGCGACGGTCGGCGACATCGCCCGCGAGGCGGGCCTCTCGAGCGGGGCCATCTACTCGCAGTTCCCCTCCAAGGCGCGGCTGCTGGTCGAGTCGGTGCGGGCGCGCCGGCAGGAAGTGGGCCGGTCGTTGTTCCCCCCGGGGGGCCGCCGCGGCCTGACCGAGCACCTGGTCGTGCTCGCCCGGCGCCTCAACCGGCCTCGCGGCGGGGGCGACAACCTTCTCGCCGAGGCTCTCCTCGGGGCCCGCCGGGACGCCGAGCTGGCCGCGGTGCTCGCCGGCGCCCTCGCCGAGAGCGAGAAGGGGATGGCCGCCCTGGTGCGCAGTGGCCAGCAGGCCGGGGAGATCCGGGTGGGGGTGAGGGCTGAAGCCGTAGCGCGCCTGGCGCTGATGCTCGGCGTGGGTGCGTTGTTCGTCCGCGAGCTGGGGCTCGACCCGCTGCCCGGAGATGACTGGTCGGCGCTCGCCGACCTGTTGGTCGGGGCGATCGGCCCCGGCGTCGGACCGGGGGACGTGGAGGGCGGCCCCGGTGTCGGACCGGGGGAGGTGGAGGGCGGCCCCGGTGTCGGCCCGGCGATCGGCGGCGGGGCGATCGGGGGGCCTGCAGAGAACCTCGACACGGAGGCGTAGTCATGGTGAACGAAGTTCTGCACGAGATAGCGACCAACCCCGGCGTCCTCTTCACCTGGGACTATCGAAGGAGCCGCCCGGCGCTCGCCAAGCTGTACGAGAAGGGCAAGGCGGCCCAGTGGAACGCCACCACCGACCTGCCGTGGGAAACCGAGGTCGACTGGGACGAACTGTCGGAGCTCGCCACGGCACAGGGCCAGC
>DATGKR010000173.1:0-54018 GCA_035294565.1 Acidimicrobiales bacterium
ACCAGGTTGCCCACCATGGCCTTCTGGTGCGCTGAATCCCCGCCGAAACGCCGCCCCTTCTTCGGCCTCGCCGGCAGCGTGGTCACGTCAGTCCTTCGAGCGGAGCGACAGGCCCCGCTCATCGAGCTTCTGGAGCACCTCGTCGAGGGACTTCTGGCCGAAGTTGGTGATCGCCAGCAGGTCCTCCTCGGTCTTTTGGACCAGCTCGCCGACGGTGTTCACCTGGGCGCGCTTGAGGCAGTTTCGGGGGCGCTCCGACAGGTCGAGATCCTCGATCGGCAGGTCGAGGTCCGGGGAGCCACTCGACGCTGACCCGACGTCGCCGAGCTCGAGCCCCTGCGGCGTGTCGCTCATCTCCGACACGAGAGCCAGGAGCGACCGGAGCGTCTCGCCCGCCGAGGCGAGGGCCTCTCTCGGCGAGATGGAGCCGTCGGTGGTGACGTCGAGGACTAGGCGGTCGTAGTTGGTTGACTGCTCGACGCGGGTCGGCTCGACGCTGAAGGCGGCGACCCGGATCGGCGAGAAGATCGAGTCCACGGGGATCACGCCGATCGTCGAGGAGTGCTTGTTGCGGTCGGCGGACACATAGCCCCTACCCCGCTCGACCGTCAGGTCGCAAGCGAGCCTCCCCCGCTGGCTCACGGTGGCTATGACCAGGTCGGGGTTCAGCACCTCCACGTCGCTGCTCAGCTCGATGTCCCCGGCTGTGACCGTCGCAGGGCCGCGGACGTCGATGCGAAGCGTGACGGGAGTGTCGGTGTGCACCCTGAGCACCACGTCCTTCAGGTTGAGGATGATGTCGGTGACGTCTTCCTTGATCCCGGGGAGGGTGGTGAACTCGTGGAGCGCCTCGTCGAAGCGCACCTGGGTGACCGCCGCGCCGGGGATCGACGAGAGCAGCGTTCGGCGGAGGGCCACGCCGAGGGTGTGGCCGAATCCGGGCTCGAGAGGCCCTATGGCGAAGCGCTGGCGGTTGCCCGCTTCCTCGCCGAGGGGCTCGACGGTGGGACGTTGGATTATGAGCATCGGTTCCTACTTCGAGTAGAGCTCGACTATCAGCGATTCGCGCACCGGCACGTCGATGTGGTCCCGCAGGGGAAGGTCCCTCACGGTCACCTCGTAGCCGCCTTCGCCGGCTTCCAGCCACGGCGGCACCTGCCTGTCCAGGGTATCGAGGTTGTGGCGGACGACGATCATCTCCCGCGACCTGGCCTTGAGCGACACCACGTCACCTTTGCGCAGCCGGTAGCTCGGGATGGTCACCCGCTTGCCGTTGACCAGGACATGGCCGTGGCGCACGAACTGGCGCGCCTGCGCTCGGCTGGAGCCCCAGCCGGCGCGGAAGGCGACGTTGTCCAGGCGTAGCTCGAGCATGCGCAGCAGGTTCTCACCGGTGATGCCCTGCTGGCGGTTGGCCTCCTCGTAGAGGTTGTGGAACTGCTTCTCGAGAACGCCGTAGATGCGGCGGGCTTTCTGCTTCTCTCTGAGCTGGGTCAGGTACTCCGACCCCTGGCGCATCCGGTCGCGGCCGTGCTCGCCCGGCGGGTACGGACGGCGCTCGATGGGGCACTTCATCGAGTCGCACTTGGGTCCTTTGAGGAACAGCTTCATCTTCTCCCGCCGGCACAGGCGGCAGGTGGGGCCGGTGTATCGCGCCATCAGGCCGCCTCCTCGTCTGCGTGGTCGCCCTGCTGTGGGGCGCGTTCCGTGGTTGGCCGCTGGTCAGACACGGCGCCTCTTCTTCGGCCGGCAGCCGTTGTGCGGGATGGGGGTCACGTCCTTGATGCCCGCCACCTCGATGCCGGTGTTCATGAGACTGCGGATCGCCGTCTCGCGTCCGGAGCCCGGGCCTTTGACCAGCACCTCGACCTTCCTCACTCCGTGCTCCATCGCCTTGCGGGCGCAGGCCTCGGCAGCGAGCTGCGCGGCGAAAGGCGTCGACTTGCGGGAGCCCTTGAAGCCCACGTTGCCCGCCGACGCCCAAGCGAGGACGTTGCCCTCCGGGTCGCTGATCGAGACGATCGTGTTGTTGAACGAGCTCTTGATGTGCGCCACCCCGTAGGTGACGTTCTTTCGTTCGCGCCGGCGGGGACGCCGGCCGCCAGGCTTGGGTTTCGCCATCTAGCGGTGCTGCTCTCTCATCAGTGCTTGCGTACCTTCTTCTTCCCGGCGACGGTCTTCTTCGGGCCCTTGCGGGTCCGGGCGTTGGTGTGGGTCCGCTGGCCGTGCACGGGGAGCCCCCGGCGGTGGCGGATCCCTTGGTAGGAGCCGATCTCCATCTTGCGCTTGATGTCCTGCGACACGTCCCGGCGCAGGTCACCCTCGACCTTGAGGTTGGCGTCGATCCAGCTGCGCAGCCGGACGACCTCCTCGTCGGTGAGGTCGCGGACGCGCGTGGCCGGGTCGATGCCCGTTCCCTCGCACACCTTCTGGGCCGCGGTGTCTCCGATGCCGTAGATGTAGGTGAGGGAGGTCCCCAGGCGCTTCTCGCGGGGTATGTCGACGCCGGCGATGCGTGCCATCAGCCCTGACGCTGCTTGTGGCGGGGGTTGGTGCAGATGACCATGATGCGGCCGTGCCTGCGGATGACCTTGCAGTGCTCGCAGATCGGTTTGACGCTGGGGCGGACTTTCACGTGTTACTCCAGTTGGAGGACCGGCGGGGAGCAGGGGGGCCACGGCGCGCGTGACCCGCACCAGGCCGGGCGGACATCTTAGTACCCCGGCAGCCGTTTCGTCCATCGGGGCGCCCCAGCGTTCGGCGGAGGAGCAGAGCCCCCCTTCGGCCCCCTGTACTAGGGGACGGTGAGGACTTCCGGGCCGTCTTCGGTGACGACGACCGTGTGCTCGAAGTGGGCGGAGAGGCTCCCGTCGGCGGTGACGACCGTCCAGCCGTCGTCGAGCTGGCGCGTCTCGGCCCCCCCGGCGTTGAGCATCGGCTCCACGGCTAGCGCCATGCCAGCCTTTAGCGTCGGTCCGGGCCTGCCGGGCCAGAAGTTCGGGACGTCGGGGTCCTCGTGCATGCGGGTGCCGATCCCGTGGCCGGTGTAGTCCCTGACCACCGAGAAGCCCGCCCTCTCGGCCACCTCCGAGACTGCGCGCCCGATCTCGTGGAGGCGCCGCCCCCGGCGCATCTGGGCGATCCCCGCCCAGAGGCTCTCCTCGGTCGTCCGCATCAACCGCTCGGCTAGCGGGCTGACCACGCCGCCCACGCCCATGGTGAAGGCGGCGTCGGCGTGGTAGCCCTCGACGACGGCGCCGCAGTCGACCGAGAGGAGGTCGCCTTCTTCGAGCCGGTACCCCCCGGGGATGCCGTGTACCACGACGTCGTTGGGCGAGGTGCAGATGACCGCGGGGAAACCGTGGTAGCCGAGGAAGTTCGACCGGGCACCCCGCCGCTCGAGGACCTCGCGGGCGACGCGGTCGAGATCGGCGGTCGTCACCCCCGGCCGGGCCGCTGCCCTCGTCGCCTCGTGCATCTCGGCGACCACGAGACCCGCCCGGCGCATCTTGGCTATCTCGCCGGCGCTGCGGATCACCCGTTCATCCTACGAACCGGCGGGCCCGAAGCACCTCCCGTCGAGCCGGGAGGGCTGTAGGGTTCGGGCGCCCACGCGCGAAGGGCTGCGGGTGGATGGCGAGAGCGCCGACGCGAGCGAAAGGACGGTTGATGGGTCATCTCGACGGCAAGGTCGCCGTGGTCACTGGGGCCGGGCGGGGCATCGGCCGGGGCGAGGCGCTGCTCCTGGCCGCCGAGGGGGCGGCGGTGGTCGTCAACGACGTCGGGGCCGCCCTCGACGGCGGCGCCGAGGGGGCCGCGGTCGCCGAGGAGGTCGCCCAGCAGATCCGCTCGGCGGGAGGCAGAGCGGCAGCGAACACTGACGACGTGTCCACCTGGGAGGGGGCGAAGCGCCTCGTAGACCAGGCGGTCGGGACCTTCGGCGACCTGAACATCGTCGTCAACAACGCCGGCGTGGTTCGCGACCGGATGAGCTTCAACATGGACGAGGACGACTTCGACACGGTCATCAGGGTTCACGTCAAGGGCCACTTCGCCACCGCCCGCTTCGCGGCCGCCTACTGGAGGGGACGCTCCAAGGCCGGCGAGCCGGTCTACGGGCGGATCGTCAACACGACGAGCGAAGCGGGCCTGTGGGGCACCCCCGGGCAGGCGAACTACGCGGCAGCCAAGGGGGCCATCGCCTCGATGACGCTGACCCTCGCCCGGGAAATGGAACGTTTCGGTGTCACCGTCAACGCCATCGCACCGCGGGCGCGCACCCGGATGACCGAGTCGATCGGCGCTCAGATCGGCGACCCCGACGCGCCCTTCGACGAGTGGGACCCTGACAACGTCGCCCCCGCGGTGGCATGGCTCGCTTCCGAAGCAGCCGCCGGCGTCAGCGGGCACGTGTTCATGGTCTTCGGCGGCCGGGTCCACCTGATCGAGGGCCACCGCGACGTGTCATCGATCTCCAAGCCGGGACGTTGGACGGTTGCGGAGCTCGCCGAGCGCCAAGCCGAGCTCTTCGCCGGCCGGCCGGTCGGCGTGCCGGGCTTCGCGATCACCGCATAGGCGCGCTCAGGAGCGGATCAGCACCCCCGGCCGGGCTTCCATCCCCTCGGCGGACTGAGACCCGTCGAGCCGTATGGGCACCCCGCCGACCAAGACATGCACCACGCCCGTCGGGGCGTCGGCGGTCAGGCGCTCACCGTCAGCCGGGAAGTCGCGCACCCGCCGCAGAGGCCCGGGGCCCACGGTGGCGGGGTCGAACACGCAGATGTCGGCCACGTGGCCCTCGGCGAGGCGACCCCGGCCGGCAAGGCCGTACACGCCCGCCGGCTCGCCGGTCAGCTTGTGCACCGCCCGTTCCAGGGTCATGACCTGCTTCTCGCGCACCCAGTTGCCGAGCAGGTCGGTGGCGAAGCAGGCGTCGCAGAGCTGCGAAACGTGGGCGCCCGAGTCGGCGAGACCGAGCAGGACGTGGTCGCGGGGCAAAAGCCAGGCGATCGCCTCGGGGTCGTCGTTGGCGAGCACCGACCAGAAACGGGTGCGCAGCCCGTCGGCCAAGGAGATGTCGAGCACCACGTCGAGAGGCGTGCAGCCCTGCTCCTCGGCCATCGCTGTCACGGACCTGCCGACCAGGTCGGGCCGCGAATCAGACTCGGCGACCGAGAGCGACTTCCAGTTGAACTTCGTCTCGAGCTCAGCCCAGGCAGCGGCCCTCCACGCCGGGTCGCGATAGGCGGCCTCACGCTCCTCCCGGCTCGTGCCCATCAGCTTGGCGAACGCCGGCTGCATGTTCAAGGTGAAGGGTTCCGCCAGGTTCATCTGGAACACGAGCGGCCGGCACGACACCTGCGGCCACACCTCCACGCCCTGCTCCCAGGCGCGGTCGTGCTCGGCCACGACCTTCTCGTGGTAGGGGTAGCCCTTGACGGTGAGCAGCGCCGTCCAGGTGAACGGCCTTCCCACCTCCTTCTGGAGGGCGAAGACGTCCTCGTTGCGGAACACGCCCGCCGGCAGGAGGGCGACGACCCCTTTCCCGGCTTCGCGGAGGGGCTCCAGCAAGGCCCGCAGCTCGTCGCGGCCGGCCAGACGGGAGGGCACCGGGCGCCCCCGGTCGCCGTTGTGGGTGGGGGAGGAACTGGACGCGAACCCGATCGCCCCGGCGGCTAGGGCGTCGGCCACGGCAGACTGCATCGCCTTCAGCTCCACGTCGGTCGGCTGGCGCTCGTAGGCGTCGTCGCCCATCACGTAGAGGCGCACGGCGGTGTGACCCACGTAGCAGGCGTAGTTGAGCGACACGCCCCTTCGGGCCACCGCCTCCAGGTACTCGGGGAAGGTCTCGAACTCGCCCCACGGCACCCCGGCCTGGAGGGTGTCGAAGCTCATGTCCTCCACGTGCTGGAGCGTGCGGGCCAGCAGGGGGACGCACTCGGAGCGCACGGGGGCGATGGAGAACCCGCAGTTGCCGGCGACGACGGTGGTCACCCCGTGGTAGGAGGAGGGGGTGAGACCCGGGTCCCAGAAGACCTGGGCGTCGTAGTGGGTGTGGATGTCCACGAACCCGGGGGCCACTACGCACCCGGACGCGTCGATCTCCCGCTGCCCCGACAGGCGCTCCCCGACGGCGGTGATCCGTCCGCCGGCTACCGCCACGTCCGCCGCGAAACCGGGCGACCCCGTGCCGTCTATGACCGTCCCGCCCCGGATGACCAGCTCGCCATCGGCCATTGGCCACCTCCTCGTGAATGTGACGCCAATGTCAGACTAGCTTGGGCCCGTGCAAGTCGACAGAAGCCTGCTGGGACGGGTGAGCGGCCGCAAGGTGGTCACCATCGAGCGGGGCCCGGTTTCGGTGTTCGCCCAGGCGGTGAAGGACACCAGCCCCCTCTACCGGGACCGCCGGGCGGCGACGGCAGCGGGCTTCGCCGACGTGCCGGTGCCGCCGACGTTCCCCTTCGCCATGGGGTTCTGGGGCTCCTTCGAGGAGCTGCAGGAAGGGCTCGAGCCGGTCGAGGGCAACCCCCTCTTCGAGGTGATGGCCGGCCTCGGACCAGGCCTCATACTCCACGGCGAGCAGGAGTTCGTGTACCACCGCCCTCTCGTCGTGGGCGACGTCCTCTACGGCGAGGACGTCCTATCCGACGTCTACGAGAAGACGACGGACACCCACGTGATGACCTTCGTGGTCACCACTACCGAGTGGAGCGAACGCTCGTCGGGCGAGCCGGTGTTGACGATGCGCTTCAACCTGATCCACCGTTCCCGGCGGAAGGAACCGTGACCGTCGCCTCGCCTGACACTTTTTCCTGACCTTCCTCGTTTGCAAGCGAGCACGAAACGTCGATGAGGTGCCGGCCGCCTTCGACCCTCTTGCGCTCCACCCGGATGCGGGTGGACAGCCGCTCGCCGGGCCAGGTCTGCTTGACGAAGCGGACGTTGTAGCGGACGAGGCTGCCGACTCCGGACCAGTTCGTCAGGGCCGTTGCCAGCAGGCCCGCCGAGAACATCCCGTGGCCGAAGACGCTTTGCATCCCCGCTTCCCGGGCGGCCACCTCGTCGGTGTGCATTGGATTGAAGTCGCCCGACGCCCCGGCGTACTGGACCAGGTCGTTGCGGCTCAGCGTGTGGTCGAGGACGGGCGCCTCGTCTCCCACTTCGATCTCCTCGAAGAGCATCAGAACCCCGGGGGGAGCGGGACCCCGAAGAGCCCGGCGGCGTTCTCGAAGCTGACCTTGCGCAACACTTCGGGCCCGAGGTGGCCGAAGTTCTCCTCGACCGCCTTCTGGGTGTGCGGCCAGGTCGAGTCGGCGTGGGGGTAGTCGCTCTCCACGGTCAGGTGGTCCGGCCCCATCCTCGCCACCACGGCGTCCACCGAGCTCGGATCGTCTATTGAGCAGAACCAGAAGTTGCGGGCCATCACCTCGCTCGGCTTGAGATCACCCTTCCAGCTGACCGACTCGGTGCCCGACGCCGAATGGTCGAGCACGTAGTCGGCGCGGTCCGCCAGCATCGCCACCCAGCCGATGCCCCCTTCGGAGAAGGCGATCCGCAGGCCGGGAAAGCGCTGGCACACACCCGACCAGAGCCAGTCCGTCGCCGCCACCAGGGCGCAAGCGGGGAACAGGGTGGGGAACAGCTCGAAGGGAGGGTCGGGCGACGGCAGCGGAGCCCAGCCCGACGAACCGGTGTGCAGGCAGACAACGGTCCCCGTTTCCTCGCAGGCCCCGAGGAAGGGGTCCCAGTGGCCGCTGTGGAGGGAAGGCAGGTTCAGTTTGGACGGCATCTCGGCGAAGCTGACGGCCTTGAAGCCCCGCTCGGCGTTGGCCCGCACATCGGCGGCCGCCACGGCGGGGTCGTTCAGCCAGGGGATCTGCAGCGGGATGATCCGGCCCGGGTAGCTGCCAGCCCAGACTTCCAGATGCCAGTCGTTCCAAGCTCTCACGCAGGCGAGGCCGAGCGCTGGGTCTTTGCTGCGGGAGAACACCGACCCGCAGAAGCCCGCTATCAAAGACGGGAAGCACAGCGACGACCAGACGCCGCCGGCGTCCATGTCCTTGACCCGCTCGTGGATGTCGAAGCACCCGGGCCGCATCTCGTCGAAGCGTGCCGGGTCCATGCTCCACTCGTCCTTGGGGCGGCCGACCACCGCGTTGAGGCCCACGTTGGGGTACAGCTGGTCCTCGTACGCCCACGCTTGGCGTCCGTCTTCGAACTCGATCACCCTCGGGGCACGCTCGGCCAGCGAGGAAGGCATCCTGCCCTCGAAGAGGTCGGGCGGTTCGATCAGGTGATCATCGACGGAGATGACCGGTGTCCCCAACACGGTCCCGATCGTACTCCCTGACGCCGATGTCAGAAACCTTGGCAAGCCCCACCGCCGTCTCGCCGCCCATCAGTCCTCACTTTCTCGCCGCCCACCGCCGGCGGGTGCCGCCGAACATGCCGACGTGCAGGATCGTGGCGAGCTGCTCGACGAGCACGTCCCTCTCGACGTGCACGAGACCTCCTATGGCGTAGAACGTCGCTCTTTCGACCATGGAGACCATCGCCAGCGCCGCCGTCTCGGGGTCGGTGACGGGAGCCGGATCGACCTCCTTCACCCTCATGACCAGCTGCTCGATGAACCGTCTGAGCACGACCGCCCCCCGGCGGGCCATCTCGGCGTTCTGCGCGTTGAGCTCCGTCCAGGCCCGGATGACCGGGTGGTAGTGCTCGTAGAGATCATAGAAACGACCCACCCAGCTTCGAAGCTCCTCGTAGCCGCTACGGTTGGCGTCGACGGAGGGCAGCTCCCCGGCCAGCTCCCTCATCTCCTCCGTAACGCCGGAGACCAGCGCCTGGAAGAGGTCCTCTTTGTTGGAGAAGTACAGGTAGAACGTGCCGTGGGAGGTCTTGGCAGCTTTGACGATGTCGTCGACCCGGGCGGCGTTGTAGCCGCGTTCGTCGAAGACGGTGATCGCCGCCTCGCACAGCTTGCGCAGCGTCTCCCTCCCCTGGCGGCGTAGCTCCCGGCTCTGCGCCGGCGCGCCGCCGACCGGCCCCGCCCTGCGTCTGGAACCGTTGGGACCGGCGGCTTTCTCCTTCACCCGGAGACCAGCTTCGAGGCGAGTACGGCGAGCGCACGCCGATCCACCTTCTGGCTGACCAGCCAGGGCACCTCCTCGTCGGCGAGGAACAGGACGTGGCGGGGCACCTTGTAGGAGGACAGCACCCCCTTCAGGCGCTGGCCGACCGTGGCCGCGTCGAGGTCCCCGCCCTTCCATGGCACGACGAGGGCGGCGACGTCCTCACCCCGGTCTGGGTGCGGGATGCCGACGACGAAAGCCAGTTTCACCTCCGGCATCTTCAAGAGCTCCCCCTCCACCTCGGCGGGCGCCACGTTCGAGCCTGACGTCTTGATCAGGTCCGACTGGCGGCCGGTGAAGAAGAACCAGCCGTCCCGGAAGTAGCCGCGGTCTCCGGTGTGGTACCAGCCGTCGGCGTCGAACACCTCGGACCGTTCCCGCTTGTACAGGCCCTTCATCAGGTTGTAGCCGCGGACGAGGACCTCGCCCTCCTCCCCCTCTGGCAGGTCGGTGCCGCTGTCGGGGTCGACGATGCGGTGCTCGGTGCCGGGCACCTCGTGGCCGAACGAACCCCTGTACTCTTCCGGCGAGCCGGTGATCTCCTCCCCCGGGAACCAGAAGGTGTGGGGCCCGCAGGTCTCCGACATGCCGAGGGACGTGACCACCAGGCCGGGGTCCGGCGGGCGGCGGTCGGGGGGCAGGGCGTCGTAGAACGATCCGCCGCGCAGCGAGCTCAGGTCCCGCTCGGCGTAATCGGGGTGCTCGGTCAGAGCCTTTGCGATTCCCGGCCACGCCGAGACGTTGGTCGCCTTCTCGGCCTCTATGGTTCGCAGGGCTGCGCCCGCCTCGAAGACCTCCTGGGTGATGAAGCAGCCTCCGACGCTGAGCGCCCGCAGCAGGGTGAAGGCGAAGCCGCCCACCCAGCACAACGGCATGGGGGTCCACAGCCTGGCGGTCTCGTCGAGGCAGGACAGGGCGGCAAGGTTCCTGGCGTGGCGGACGAGGGCGCCGTGCGAGTGGACGACCCCCTTCGGCTCGCCGGTGGAGCCCGACGTGTAGGTGACGAGCATGTCATCGCCTGGATGGACGTCCTCTTCGAGGCCGGCGACCACGGCCGCCAGGCCCTCGCCGGCAGGCTCGTCGATGGCGGCCTCGAGGCGCCCGGTCGCCCACGGGCGTCCAGCGTCGCCCCACAGGACGACCCTACGCAGCTGGGGCAGCGACGGCAGGTGCAGGCTGCTTTCGCCTGCTGAGGCGATCTCCGGTGCGATCTCCTCCAGGCGCCCCAGGTAGTCGTGGCGGATGAACGACCCCACGCCGAGGATCACCTGGACGTCGGAGTGGCGGAGGAAGGCGCGCAGCTCCGGCGGCTTGTAGAAGGTGTTGACCGGTACTACCACGGCACCGATCCTGGCGGCGGCTGCCCAGCAGAGCACCCACGGTGCGCCGTTGGGGAACAACAGCCCCACCCTCGTGGACTTGCCGACCCCAAGCTCGACGAGTCGTGCGGCGAGACGGCGCGACAGCTCGTCCAGCTCGGAATAGGTGAGACGTCGCTCGGGGGTGACCACGCACTCGCGCCCGCCGAAGCGCGCCGCCCCGTCGGCGAGCAGGTTGGGGACAGTCGGGGAGTAAGGCGGGAACGTGGGGGGAGGTAGGTTCGGCAGCGGATCGCCCATAGGCGGCCCAACGTTATATGACGCCGGCGTCAGCCTCGTTCTGTGTTGTTCCCACCGGCCCCCGCATCCTTCTACGACGTCCCGGCGGCGCCGCCTCCTTCTACGAGGTCCCGCCGGCCCAGCCGACGGCCCCCGGCCCGCCACCCGGGATGCTCCCGCCGGCCGGAGCCTCGGGGCTAGCCTGTCGCCATACCTGACATGAGCGTCATAGAATCTGGGGAGCGATGAGCTACGACCCCGCGGCCGTGCGCGCCAAGTACCTCCGAGAACGCGACAAGCGCCTGGTGCCCGGCCGCACCGACATCCTCGACCTGCGCCACGACGAGCGCTTCGCCCGATACCGTGCCGACCCGTTCACGCCCTACCGCAGGCGCGACCCGGTTTCGGACGAGGTGGACGTGGTGATCGTCGGAGCCGGGATCGCCGGCCTCCTCGCCGGCGCCGAACTGCGCAAGGCGGGCCTGCGGCGGATCCGCCTCGTCGACGCCGCTGGGGGGGTCGGCGGCACCTGGTACTGGAACCGCTACCCGGGCGTCATGTGCGACGTCGAGTCGTACATGTACCTGCCGATGCTCGAGGAGCTCGGCTACGTCCCCAGGCACCGCTACGCCTTCGGCGAGGAGATCCTCCGCCACCTGGAGGAGATAGCGGCGAGGTTCGACCTGGTGAGCGACTCGCTGTTCCACACCGAGGTGACCCGCGCCCGGTGGGACGACACCTCGGCTCGCTGGAGGGTGGAGACCGACCGGGGTGACCGCATCTCCTGCCGGTGGTACGTGCTCGCCGTCGGCATACTCAACCTGCTCAAGCTGCCCGCCATCCCGGGGATGGACGAGTTCGCCGGGCACTCTTTTCACTCCGCCCGCTGGGACTACGCCTACACCGGGGGCGGCCCGGGCGAGCCGCTCGACCGCCTCGCCGACAAGGCGGTCGCCCTGATCGGAACAGGGGCGAGTGGCATCCAGTGCCTGCCTCCCGTCGCCGAGTCGGCGAGGCACGTCTACGTCTTCCAGCGCACCCCCTCCGCTGTCGGCGAGCGGGGGAACAGGCCGACCGACCCGGACTTCGCCCGACGCCTGGCGCCGGGCTGGCAGAAGGAGCGGATGGACAATTTCCAGGCGATCATGTTGGGCAGACCCGTCGACGCCGACCTCGTCGACGACGGCTGGACCCGCCACTACGCGGCGGTTCACCACCCCCCGCGCAAGGAGGGGATGAGCCTCGCCGAGTACATGCGCGCCGCCGAGGAACTGGACTTCTCGATAATGGAGGAGCACCGCAGACGGGTCGAGCAGCTTGTCTCCGACAGTTCCAAAGCGGAGATCCTCAAGCCCTACTACCGGTACCTGTGCAAGCGCCCCTGCTTCCACGACGAGTACCTGCTGGCGTTCAACCGCCCGAACGTGACCCTCGTCGACTGCCCCTCGGGCGTCGAGCGGATCACGGCGCGGGGACCCGTGGTCGCCGGCAGGCAGTACGAGGTGGACCTGATCGTCTATTGCACCGGGTTCGAGCCGGAGCTGACGCCGCTCTACCGGCGAGCCGGCCACGACATAGTCGGGCGGGGAGGGGTGAGCCTGGCGACCAAGTGGGCCGATGGTGCGGCCACCCTGTTCGGCATGATGACCCGGGGCTTCCCGAACATGTTCGTCATGCCGGCGCCCGGCCAGCAGGCCGTGGTGACCGTCAACTACACGCAGCTCGCAGTGCTCGGCGCCGAGTTCATCGGCCGGGCGGTGCGGCTGATGGAGGACAACGGTGTCGAGGTTTTCGACGTGAGCCCCGAGGCCGAGGAGGCCTGGACGGCCAAGGTGGTGGACTCCTTCGTCGACTCGAGCGCGGTCATGTCTGCCTGCACGCCGTCGAGGATCAACAACGAGGGGCATCCCGAGCTGCTCAACCCCCGCAACGGGAACTACGGGCGCGGCTTCGGCGACTGGTTCGCCTACCGCGAGCGGCTCGAAGCCTGGCTGCGCGACGGCTCCTTCGACGGGCTCGAGGTCAGCGCCCGCACACCGGCGCCGTGAGCGACCTCGACGAGCCAACCCATGGGCGTCCTTCGCCCGACGACGCCGACGACGCCCCGATGACGCCCCGATGAACGGCCGTCGGCGGGTCGCCGTCGTGACAGGAGCCGCCGGGGGGATCGGCGCGGCGATCGCAGAGGAGCTCGGTCGCGCCGGCTGGTTCGTCGTCACCGTCGACCCGATGGTCAGCGTGGACGGCGCCTCCCGGCTGCCCGAACCACCCGAACCCACCGCCGCCCGCATAGAGGCGGCCGGCGGATCGGCCCGCCCATCCAGCGCTTCGGTGACCGACCCGGAGGCTCTCGATGCGCTGTTCGGCCAGCTCGCGGCCGAGCACGGAGGCATCGATGCCGTCATCAACGCCGCGGGGATCACCCGCCAGACCGGGTTCGCCCGCGGCTCCGCTGAGGACTGGCTGGCGCTCCTCGAGGTCCACCTCGGCGGCTACCTCAACGTCTTGCGGGCGGCCCTGCCGCTGATGGCGGAGGCGGGCGGCGGCCACGTCGTCGGCGTCACCTCCGGGTCGGGGTGGCGGGCAGCCGACGCCGGCGCCTACGCCTGCGCCAAGCGGGCGGTGGCGGCGCTCACCTGGCAGCTGGGGCCCTGCGCGCCGCCGGGGGTGAGGGTGAACGCCCTGTCCCCCATCGCCGCGACCCGGATGATCGCCGCCGCCCTGTCGCGCGCTGCGCCGACTTCTGGGGCAGCCAGCCGCGGCGGACTGTCCCTGCAGGCGATGCCCGACCCTGCCGAGCTGGGTCCCCTGGGAGCGGCGCTCGCCGGCGACGGCTTCGGCTGGTGCAACGGCCAGATCGTCTTCGCCAACGGGTCCGAGGTGGCCCTCGTCGAACGGCCCCGCCTCCTGGAAGCGGTCCGCACCGCCGGAGTCGCCTCGCCGGCGGCGCTGCTCGAGTCGGTCGTGCCCTCCTCCTTCGCCGCCGCCGAGGCCGCCCAGGCGAGCACCGGCGCGGCCAACCCCCGCTTCGCCCGTCTCTTCTCCGAGCCGGCCCCCCCGCCGGGACCTGGACGGGCGCGAAGCTGTGCGATCGTCAGCGACAGGCCCGACGTTGCGAGGGTTCTGGCGAGCGCCCTCGAAGCCCGCTCGGTCGCCTGCCGCAGCATTGCCCCTCCCGGAGGTTTCGACGGAGCCGCCCGGGCCCTTGGCGCGGCGGAGGACCGCTCGGGGCCGCTCGACTCGGTGATCGTCGCCCTGGCCGGTCCCCGGCCGTCAGGCGCGGGAGGTTGGCAGGGGGTCCTCGACGAGCACCGCGGGGCGGTGGAGGGCGTCCACGCCGACGCGGCGTGGGCCCGCGCGGCGGCCGACCACGCAACCTCGAGGGGGCGGGAGCTGCGCCTGGTCACCGTCGCCGACGCGGCGACGTCGGGAGGGCGCTCGCGGGCGCAGGCGGCGGCCCAGCTCGCCCGGGCCGCCGCGGGTGCCACCGGCGGCCGGGTCGCCGCCTTCTCGGTCGCGATGGAGTCGGCGACAGAGCGTTGTGCCCAGGCCGCCGCCGACCTGGCCGCCCACCTGGCCTGCCACCCCGACGGCGCCGCTCTGGGCGGGGCCGAGCTGGTCGCCGGAGACGGCTGGGTCGGCGTGCGGAGCCACCCGCGGCCCTACGCCGGGGTGGTCTACGGCGGGCCCGAAGTGCCCACCTGGCTGGACGGGGTCCTGCGCGAGGCGGCCGGGACGTGACAGCCCGACCCGGCCGGGTGGTCGACGCCCACGTGCACCTGTGGGACCCGGCGCGCGCGGACTGGTACCCCTACCTCGCGAGCCCGTCGCGGGTGGGGGGGGTCGACACGTCGCGGATGAGCCGGCGGTTCGACACCGCCGCCTATCGCGCCGAGACAGCCGGTTGGAACGTCGAGAAGTTCGTGAACGTGGCCGCCGCCACCGGCAGGTATTCCGTGGAGGAGACCATCGAGCTGGACCGGCGCGCCGAGGCCGCCGGGGGGCCGCACGGGATCATCGGCGGTCTCCCCCCAGCCGGATCCACCGCCGAGGCGGTCGAGCTGATCGACCGCCAGATGACGGCGTCCCGTTTTCGCGGGGTGCGTCCGATGGGCGGTCTCGACAGGCCGGTCCCCGAACCAGAGGTGCTGGCGGCGCTCTCCGAGAGGGGTCTCGTCTTCGAGCTGATGGTCCACCCCGACCGCCTCGCCGACGCCGCCCGCAGCCTGGACGGCTTCGACGGGCTGCAGGTGGTGGTGGAGCACACCGGCTGGCCCCGCAACGGGTCGGGGGAGGAACGAGCGCTCTGGGAAGCGGGGATCGACGCCCTCGCCGGGCTGGGGGAGAACGTGGCGTGCAAGCTGTCCGGGCTCACCATGCCCTTCGAGTCGATGAGCCTCGAAGTCCAGGGGCCGTGGCTGGAATACGCCCTCGAGGCGTTCGGGGTCGACCGCTGCATGTTCGCCAGCAACTTCCCGGTCGACTCGGTCCATGGCACCTTCGACGAGCTCTACGGGACCTTCTCGGAGCTCACCGCCCACCTGGGCGAGGAGGAGCGGGCGAAGCTGTTCGCCGCCAACGCCGAGCGCATCTACCGCATCTAGCGGCTCTGGTCAGGCGGGGCCGAGCACCAGGTCTGCCAGCCGATGGCGGTTCCAGGCCTGGTTGCCGAAGAGCACGTCGTTCGCTTTCACCCGCCTGAACAGGAGGTGGCAGTCCAGGTCCCAGGTGAAGCCCACGCCGCCGTGCACCTGGATGTTCTCGGAAGTGACCATCACCGCCGCCTCGGCGACGAAAGCTTTGCAGGCCGCCGCTGCGTGCTCGCGCAAGGGGTCGTCCACCTGGGACGCCCATGCCGCCCAGTGGGTGCCGACCCTCGCCAGCTCGACCTGGTGGAGCATGTCCACGATCTTGTGCTTGATCGCCTGGAAGCTGGCGATGGGACGGCCGAACTGGACGCGCTGCTTGGCGTAGTCCACCGCCATCTGCAGGGCGCGTTCGGCGGCGCCGACCGTCTCGGCGCAAAGGGCGACGGCGATGTCGTCGCCGATCAGCGCCAGCACCTTCGACTGGTCTCCCGGGGGCCCGATGCGCCTCGCCCGCCTGCCGGCGAGCTCCAGCCTGGCCACCCTGCGGGTCACGTCGAGCGACGGCGTGAGAAGACCGCCCGGCGAGTCGAGGACAAAGGAGGCGAGGCCCTCCGGCGTGCGCGCGGCGACGACGGCGAAGTCGGCGGTGTGGCCGTCTATGACCACTTCCTTGAAACCTTCGAGCACCCACCCGTCTCCGTCGGGCACGGCCCGCGCCGAGACCGACCCGAGGGGATCTCCCCAGCCCGCCTCCTCTATGGCGACGGTGCCCCGCCGGCCCGAGGCGAGTGCAGCCAGGAGTTCGGGCGCGCCGAGGCGAACCGCCGCGATCGTCGCGGCGACGGCCGACGAGAAGAACGGGCCGGGCATGGCGGCCCTGCCCATCTCCTCCTGGATGACGACGGCGTCGACCATGCCGAGGCCCAGCCCACCGGCGTCCTCGGGGACCAGGGCGGAGGTCCACCCCATGTCGACGAGTGCAGACCACCACTCGTCGGTGAAGCCCCGCTCGTCCTCGAGGACCTGCCTGGCGTAGCCGGGCCGGGACAGGAAGGAGCGCACGGCGTCTCGCAGGGAGTCCTGCTCGGGGCTGAACGTGAAGTCCACGGCGCCAGATTACTAACCCTGACACGCGCGTCAGCAAAACGGGCTAGCCTTTCGGGCGTGGACTTCTCGTATGCGCCCGAGGACGAGGACTTCCGATCCGAGCTGCGCGCCTGGCTGGACGCCAACCTTCCCGACTTCCGGGAGCGGGGCGAGATCGGCCCGGCGCAGAGCGACGCCACGCTGCGCACCATGCAGAGGCGCCAGGCGTGGCAGCGACGCCTCAACGAAGGCCGGTGGGCGGCCATCAACTGGCCGGTGGAGTGGGGCGGCCGGGAGGCCACCATCATGCAGAACTTCATCTACTCCGAGGAGATGGCGAGGGCCAAGGCCCCGGGGATATACAACACCAACGGCATCTGGCAGATTGGCCCGATGATCATCCGCTGGGGGACCGAGGAGCAGAAGCGGATGTGGCTGCCGGGGATCCTCAACGCCGACGCCCACTGGTGCCAGGGTTTCAGCGAGCCCGAAGCAGGCAGTGACCTCGCCAACCTCCGCACGCAGGCCCTGCGCGACGGGGAGCGCTACGTCGTCAACGGTCGGAAGATCTGGATCTCCACGGCTCATCTGGCCAAATGGGGGCTCTTCCTGGTCCGCACCGACCCTGACGCCATCGCCAGGGGCGCCAAACACGAGGGGATCACCGCCCTGATCGTGGACATGGAGGCCCCCGGCATCGAGTGCACCCCGATACGTGACATAACAGGTGACAGGATGTTCAACGAGGTGACCTTCACCGACGCGCCGGTTCCAGTCGCATACCGCCTCGGCGACGAGGGAGCGGGATGGCTGGTGGCGATGGGGACCCTCGGCCACGAGCGCGTGGGCACGGCTGGCATGTCCATCGGCATGAAGATCGAGCTGGACAACCTGATCGCCTCGGCGCGCAAGCACAACCCCGGCGCCCTCGCCGACCCCGACGTGCGCGACCGGGTGGCCCGCCTTTGGACCCAGATCGAGCTGACCCGCCTCCTCAACGCCCGTGCCCTGTCGAAGATCCTGAAGGGCGAGAAGACCTGGCCGGAGGTGCCTCTGGCCAAGCTGCAGTGGAGCTTCCTCTCCCAGTCTCTGGCGGAGCTCAACGTGGACGTCCTCGGCCCGCTGGGACTTTTGGACAAAGGGGCGCCCGACGCGGTCGACGGGGGCCACGCCGCCCACAACTACCCCTGGCAGCGCTACACCTCCATAGGAGCGGGAGCCACAGAGGTGCAGAAGAACATCATCGCCGACCGCGCCATCCAGCTCCCCCGCCGATGATCGCCGGGGCGCGGGTCCTCCTGACCGGCGGCTCGTCGGGCATCGGGGCCGCGACGGCCCGTCTCATGGCCCGCTCGGGGGCGACGGTGGGTATCGTGGGGCGGCGGGCCGAACAGCTCGGCGCGGTTCTCGAAGAGTGCCGGGCGTTCCAACCCGCCTGCCGGTCGTGGGTGGCCGACCTCGGCGACCTGGAACGAGCCGAGTCGATCGTCGACGAGGCCGTCGCCGCGTTCGGGGACCTCGACGTCCTCGTGAACAACGCCGCCATCCCGCTGCGCCAGCCCGTCGACGCGCTCAGCCCGGCGATGGTCGAGGAGGCCATGAGGGTCAACTTCTTCTCACCGGTGCGGATGACGCTCAGGATCCTCCCGCGCATGCTCGCCCGGGGGACGGGCACCGTCGTCAACGTCGCCAGCATGGGCGGCAGGGTCGGCATCCCCCAGGAGGCCGCCTACTGCGCGAGCAAGTTCGCCCTCACCGGCTGGAGCGAGGCGACGGCCATCGACCTGCACGGCACCGGCGTCTCTGTGCGGCTCATCCATCCCGGTCCGATAGCCACCGACATCTGGGACCGCCCGGGCAACCGCCGGCCGCTCATAGACGTGCCCAAGGAGCCGCCCGAGGTGGTGGCCAGGGCCATCATCGAGGCGATCGGCGGAGATCGCTTCGAGCATTACGTGCCGGACCTCAAAGCGGTCGTCGACTTCAAGCAGTCCGACATCGACGGTTACATAGCCACCAACGCCGCCATGGCCGCGGCGGGGAAGGAGGGGACGAGGTGAGAGCGCTGCTTTGGGGGGTGGACCCCGAGCCGTGGACACCGCCCGCCGGGTACGAGGCCAACCAGCTGGTCGCCAACCTGGCGGCGACGCCCATGCGGCTGATGGACGTACCCGACCCCGGCTTCCTCAGGCCCGACTGGGTGGTGCTCGAGCCGATCCTCGCCGGGATCTGCGGCTCGGACTCGAAGATGTCTCTCCTCGACTTCGGCGACGAGGACACCGACAACGCCATGGCCGGGCTCTGCTCGTTCCCCCAGGTGATGGGCCACGAGGTCGTGGCGAGGGTCCATTCCCTCGGACCGGAGGCGCGGGGCTTCGAGGTCGGTCAGAGGGTCGTCCTCAACCCGTGGCTTTCGTGCGCCCCCCGCGGCGTCGAGCCCCCCTGCCCGGCCTGCCAGGCGGGCGACTACAGCCTGTGCTGGAATTTCACCGCCCCGCCGATCGCCCCCGGGCTGCACACCGGCCTGTCGAGCGACGCGACCGGCGGGTGGGCCGATCTCATGCCGGCGCACACCCAGATGCTCGTCGCGGTCCCCGACGGCATCACCGACGAGGATGCCGTCCTCGCCGACCCGTTCTCTGTCTCGCTGCACGCCGTCGTGCGCCACCCCCCGCCGCAGGACGGCAAAGTCCTCGTGTACGGCGCCGGGGCCCTCGGCAGCACCGCCGTGGCCATCCTGAAAGCCCTGTACCCCGGCGTCGAGGTGGCGGTCGTCGCCCGCTTCGACGCCCAGGCCGCCCTGGCCCGCAAGTTCGGCGCCTCGCTGGTGCTCAGCCCCGACGATCGAATGGCGGTGATAGAACAGCTCGCCCGGTGGTCCGGCGGGAAGCTGGTGACCGGCACGACGGGTCTGCCGATGTGCCACCCGGGAGGCATCGACGTCGTCTACGACACGGTCGGCAAGCCCGAGACCCTCGAGGTGGGAGTTCGCGTCCTGAGAGCCAGGGGGACGCTGGTCAAATCGGGCTTCCATGCCCCCGGGCGCTGGGAGTGGAGCCCCCTCTACTTCAAGGAGATCTCCTGGGTGGGCTCCAACGCGTTCGGAGTGGAGGAGGTCGGAGGGAGCCGGCGCCACGCCTTCGAGCACTACTTCGACCTGGTGGGGTCCGGCCGGGTGGACCTGAGGCCCATGCTCACCCACACTTTCCGCCTCGAGGATTGGCGCCAGGCGCTCTTCGCCATCGCCACGCAGGGTGAGAGCGGCGCGGTGAAGGTCGCCTTCGACCATCGTTGACCGCCTCGGCGGGGATCATTTTCCCGGCCGTCATTCCGGTCTAGTCCCCGCCGGCGACCTGGTGTTTCGACGCCGGGCAGGCACTTCACGCCCATGTGGTGACATCGGTCACATCGCGGGGAAAGGCCTAAACGGCTACGGTCGGAGGCGCCGATGAGTTAGGGGCGGGCACGAACCGGCGGATCAGGCGGAACTGGTCATTCGGGAACGCCCGCCCTGGGCAGCCGACTCGACGTCTTCAAGGAGTTCCCATGACCACGACCGCACCCCGGCCGAACCGCGCTGCGAGGCGCGCGGCGGCCAAACGGTCCCCCCGACTTCGCCGCAGGGCGCTGGCCGGCCTCGCCGGGGCGGCGTTGTCGGTCGCCGGGCTGATCGGCGGAGCGGGGACCGCCTCGGCGACCACGCTTTCGGAGGCGAACGTCCCCCCCGGCGCGCCGACGCTCTCCGACGCCGGCTACTGGATGGCGACCCCTTCGGGCCTGGTGGGCAGCTTCGGGGGGACAGGGTCCTACGGTGAGCTGCCGGTGGTGCCGGCCCACCCGGTCGTAGGCATGGCCGGCACCCCCGACGGCCACGGCTACTGGGAGGTGGCCTCCGACGGGGGCGTGTTCACCATGGGCGACGCCGGCTTCTACGGCTCCACCGGCAACCTCACCTTGAACAAGCCGGTCGTCGGCATGGCCCCCACACCCGACGGGCACGGCTACTGGCTCGTCGCCGCAGACGGCGGAGTGTTCAGCTTCGGCGACGCCGGCTTCTACGGCTCCACCGGCGGCTCGCCGCCGGCGAGCCCCGTGACTGGCATGATGGCGGCGCCCGGCGGAGGCGGGTACTGGCTCTACGGGTCGGATGGCTCGGTCTACGCCTTCGGCGACGCCACACCGCGGGGTTCGGGCACCGCCAGCCTGCCCGCCGGCCAGAGCGTCGTCGGCGCAGCGGTCGGCACGGGGACCGGCACGCCGGGAGGCTCCTTCCCCGACGTCCCGGCGCCCACCATAGGCGCCGCCTCCTACCCGGCGGGCGCCACCGGCTACGACATCAGCTGGCCGCAGTGCGGCGGTGCGTACCCTCCGCCGTCGCAGGTGGCGGTGGTCGGCGTCAACGACGGGTTCTCCTTCTCCACCAACCCCTGCATGGCAAGCGAGGCGTCGTGGGGCGGTCAGAGCCTGAGCCTGTACATCAACCTCGACTCCCCCGAGGGGTCCGATTCATCGGCCTGGTCTAACGGACCGGCCGGCACCTGCGCCGCCGGCGACCTCGAATGCGAGAGCTACAACTGGGGTTACAACGCGGCGCAGTCGTCTGTCGCCACAGCGACGGGAGACCACCTGAAGGCGTCCATGTGGTGGCTGGACGTCGAAACCGGCAACTACTGGAGCCCGAGCACCGCCGCCAACGACCAGGTGGTCGCCGGCGCGATCGCAGCCCTTCGAGCCGACGGGCTCACCGTGTCGATCTACTCGACCGGCTACCAGTGGGGCCAGATCGCTGGCGCGTACGTGCCAGGCGTCCCCGTGTGGTACCCCACCGGAACGTCCACCTCCAATCCTGGAGCGTGGTGCAGCGCGACCAGCTTCGCCGGGGGCCCGGTCAAGCTGGTGCAGGACGCGGCCGGCAGCTACGACGGGGACTACTCGTGCTGAGCGTACGGGCAGCCCTCGTCAAGGCCCTTCCCCTCGGTGCCGCCGCCGTGATCGCGGCGGGATGCGGAACGGGTTCCCACTCCCCCCGCCCGGCCGCGGCGCACGCCCTGCCGGCGACTACAACGACCACGACCCCTCCCGTAACGCCAGCCTCGACGTCGCCCACGACGGCTCCTGCAGCACGGGCACCTGCGGAGACCACGACGACACTGCCGCCTCCCACGCTGCCGGCGAGACCGGCCTTCCCGCAGGTCGTAGACGCGGCGATGAGGACGTTCAAAGCGGAGCCCGGCCTGGAGGCCCCCATCAGCATCCCTTCCGCACCTGCCGCAGTGTCAGCCCAGACGACGGACCTCGGCGGAAGCGATTCTGTGACTCTCGTCGCCACACCTACGGCGCTTCCGGTCAACGACCCGTCTCTCTCCTACCAGCCGTCTACCGACCTGGGCACCTTCACCTCGACGGTCACCGCGACCGAGGAGGCGGCGACGCGGTTCCTCGCATCGGCGGAGGCCAGCACGCTTGCCACCTGCAGCGGGCCCTCAACGCCGACCACGGTGGGCGGGTTCACGGCCCGGTCCTGCCCCACCGCCCGGGGCGAGGCGATCACCTGGTCCGACGGCGCCTGGAAGGTGCAGGTGCTGGCCTTCGGCGGCTCCGCGGCGCCCACCTCGCAGGCCGCCGAGGTCGAGTCGTGGATCGGCGCCCATCCGCTGCCGGCTGCGTCCGCCGGGCTGCTCAGCGCGGTGACGCCGCGGGCATCGTCGCTGGTGTGGGAACAGGGCTCGGCCGTCTATCAGACGCGCTCCGCGCAGAGCCTGACCGCGGCCGCCTCCTTGGCGGCGAGCATGCGCCCCTGGTCGCCGTGAGCGTAGGGGGTCAGCCGAGCCGTTCGATGACGGTGCAGTTGGCCTGGCCGCCCCCCTCGCACATGGTCTGCAGGCCGAACCTGCCGCCGGTCGACTCGAGCTGGTTGAGCAGGGTGGCGGTCATGCGGACGCCGGTGGCGCCGAGCGGGTGGCCAATGGCAATGGCCCCGCCGCGGGGGTTGAAGACTGCCGGGTCGGGCTTGAACTCCCGCGCCCAGCGCAGCGCGATCGCCGCGAAAGCCTCGTTGCACTCGATGGCGTCGAGCTCGCCGACTTTCATCCCGGTGCGTTCGAACAGCTTGCGGGTCACCCGGTTGGGGGCGGACAGCACGAGCACGGCGTCCTCGGCGCCGACGGCGAAGGCGCTGAACCTGGCCCGCACGGGCAGACCGAGCTTCTCGGCGAATGACCTCTCGGCGACGATCATCGCCGAGGCGCCATCGGTCATCTGCGAGGAGTTGCCGGCGGTGATGTCCGGAGCTGTCTCCGGCTCCCACGACTGCGCCGGCGGAAGGGACGCCAGCGCCTCGGCGCTGGCGTCGAAGCGGATGCCCTCGTCGGCCGAGAGCACCTCCCCGGTGAGCGAGCCGTCCTCCGCTTTGACCGGGACGGGGAGGATCTCCTTGGTGAAGTGGCCGCTCCTCGTCGCCTCGGCCGCCCGGCGGTGGCTTTCCAGCGAATAGGCGTCCATCTCCTCGCGGGTTATGCCGTGCTCGTCGGCCAGGACCTGAGCCACTCGGAACTGCATCCACAGCCGCCCGTCGATGGCCTCCAGGTAGGACGGCGGGAAGGGCCCGGTACCGCCTTTGGCGTTGGAGGCCATCGGCGCCCTCGACATCGACTCGACGCCGCAGGCCACCGCCAGGTCGTACATGCCGCTCATGACGCTCGCGGCGACGAAGTGCATCGCCTGCTGCGACGACCCGCATTGGCGGTCGACCGTCGTGGCCGGCACCGTCCAGGGCAGTCCCCCCGCGACGACCGCGTTGCGCGCAACGTTGCAGCCCTGCTCACCGGTCTGGGTGACGCAGCCGCAGACGACGTCGTCGATGCGCTCGGGATCCACCCCGTTTCTTTCGACGATCGACTTCAAGGTGAAGCCGAGCAGGTCCGCGGGGTGCCATCCCGACAGGGCGCCGTTTCGTTTTCCGAAGGCGGTTCTGACCACGTCGACTATGACAGCTTCGCGTCCTGACATCTCAAGCTCCTCTCATCAGGGCGTAGATCGACGCGAAGCCCGCGTCGACGTCGTCGGGTAGCGGCACGACGGCCCCGAGGGCGCGCGCTCCCCACACGATCTGGGCGCTCCGCTCGACCAGGGCGGTGATGTGCAGAGCCTTGTCGGGGTTGGGGCCGACGGCGACCATCCCATGGTTGGCGATCAGCGCGGCCCCCCGGTCCTTCAACGCCTCGACCGCCTCGGCACCGACGTCGGCGGTGCCGCTCGGTGCGTAACGGCTGCAGCGGACGTTGCCGCCCACGTAGATGGAGAACTCGTCGATGCAGGCGGGGATGTCCTGGTGGGTGACGGCGAACATCGTGGCGTGGACCGGGTGGGAGTGGATGACCGACCCGACGTCGTCGAAGGCCTGGTAGCAAGCGAGATGCAGCAGCTTCTCCGACGACGGCGAGCGCCCCTCCTTGGCGCGGAGGGTGTTCCCGTCGAGGTCGACGACCACGAGGTCGTCGAGCCCCATCTCGGCGTAGTCCACCGACGAAGGGGTGATCACGACCGTCCCGTCCTCCTGGCGGGCGGAAATGTTGCCGGCGGTCCCTTCGACCAGACCTCGGCGCAGCATCTCCTTGGCTGTGGAGAGGACGGCGTTGGGGGCGTTCTCGACGAATCTCACTTGAGCACCTCGGGGTTCACGGCGTATCGGGGGGCCTCGCCGGCCAGGAGGGCGGCGACGTCGTCGGCGACCATCGTCGCCTGACGGCACTCGGTGTCCCAGGTGGCGCCCCCTATGTGGGGGGTCAGCACCACGTTGGGCATCGACACAAGGGGATGGTCGGTGGGAAGGCTCTCGCCCTCGAAGTGGTCCAGGCCGGCGCCGGCGATGCTCCCCGCTCGGAGGGCCTCGACGAGGGCGTCGGTGTCGTGGAGCCGAGCCCGGGCCGTGTTCAGGTACCAGGCGGTGGGCTTCATCGCCGCGAACTGTGAAGCGCCCATCATGCCCGCGGTCTCCTCGGTCACCGGTGCGTGCATCGACACGATGTCGGAGATCTCGATGAGCTGCTCCAGGCCGACGGTGGGGACGTCGGCGTAGGGGTCGCAGGCGACGACGCACATCCCGAGACCCTCGAGGCGCCACTTCAGGGCCCTGCCGACCGCCCCCAGCCCGACCAGCCCAGCGGTGCGCCCGGCCAGCTCCCACGCCCGGAAGCGCTGGTAAGGGATCGTGCCGTCCCGGTAGACCTCCCCTGCCCTCACGTCGGAGTCGGCGGGCAGCACCCTGCGGGCGAGGCAGAACAGCAGGGCGACCGCGAGCTCGGCCACGGCGTCGGCGTTGCGGCCCGGGCAGCGGATCACCGGCACCCCCGCTTCGGTGGCGGCGCCGACGTCGACGTTGACCGGGTCAGCCCGGGTGGCCGCCACGAACCGCAGCGGGCGCTCGAAAACCTCCCGCCCGACGAGGTCGGACTCGACGACCAGCCCGTCGGCCTCCTCGCCGGCGAGCCGCTCGGCGAGCTTGGCCGAGTCGTAGATCCTGAGCGGTTTCTGGTCGATCCACGGGTCGTACACAACGTCTGCCATCTCCCTCAGGCGGTCCAGTCCCTCGCCGCGCAGGGGGGCGGTGACCAGCACCCGGGGTCGGCCTGCGAAGTGTGACGCGCGTGTCATAGTCTGGTGATCCTACATGGATCAGGTCACCGTTGGACTGGACATCGGCACCACCTCCACCAAGGCCGTCGCGGTCGACGCCGCCGGGACCGTGCTGCGCCGGGCTCGGATCACCCACGGCGTGGTCGTGCCCGCCCCCGACCGGATGGAGCACGACGCCGACCGGGCTTGGAGGAGGGGCCCGCTGCGGGCCCTGGCGGCGCTCGGCGACGTGCAGCCCGTGGCGCTCGCGGTGACGTCGATGATGCCGTCGGTGACGGCCGTCGACGCCAAGGGCCGGCCCATGACCGCGGGCCTGATCTACGGTGACAGCCGGGGCCGTTCCGGACCGGCGATCAGCGCTCTCGCCGAGGGTGGCCCCGGGACCAGCGGGGCGGAGGTCGCCGGCTTCCTCTCGTGGGCGGCGAGCCAGGTGCCCGACGCGCACGGCTACTGGCCGGCGCAGGCCGTGGCCAACCGGGCTCTGGGCGCCGCCCCGGCGGTGGACATGATCGTGGCTTTCATCGCCGCGCCCATCTACGGCCCCGACGGGTGGGACCCCGACCTGTGCGCCGCCTGCGGGGTCAGGCCGGATCAGCTGCCCACCGTGGACGCCCCCGGGGCGCCGGTGGGACGCCTCGGCGGTGGCGCAGAGGGGCCGATCGTCGCCGCTGGCACCGCCGACGTGTGGTGCGAGCATCTCGTCGCGGGCGTGGGAGCAGCCGGGGACGTGCACGTCGTGCTCGGAAGCACCCTGATCGTCTGGGCCATCGACAACGCTGCCGCGACCGGCGAGCCGCACCCGGGACTTTGGAGCGTGCCGCTCGGCGACCCGAACCTCAAGATGGTGGGCGGCGCCAGCAACGCGGGAGGGCTCTTCCTCGACTGGGCCGGCCGGCTGGTCGGCAGCAGGGGCCGGCGTCGCGAAGCGGAGAGGGTGGATCCCGCCGACGTGCCGGTGTGGGTGCCCTACCCCCGCGGGGAGCGGACCCCCTACCACGACCCCTACCGGCGCGCCGCCCTGCACGAGATCAACCTGGGTCATGGCCCGGCGGCGATCGAGCGGGCGGCGTGGGAGGCCACCGGCTTCGTGGTGCGCCACCACCTCGACCTCTCGGCGGCGCCCGCCAAGCGGATCGTCGCCACCGGAGGCGGCACACAGGTGGCCGGGCTGGTAGAGGCCTTGGCCTACACGACCGGGCTGCCCGTCCACGTCGCCTCCGACCCCGAGGGTGCCGCGCGCGGAGCGGCCTTCGTCGCCCGCCACGCCGCCGGTCTCGAAACCAATTTCGACGACGCCAGGCGGTGGGCCTCCACCGGGAGGGTGGTCGAACCCGACCCCACCTGGTCCAACCACGCCAACCTGCGCTACCAGCGGTTCCTCGAGCTGTCGGGGCCGCCGTCGCGCCCCCAGCCGATCGCCGAGGCGCCGGCGTGAGCCTGGCTATAAGCGACGAGCACGTCGAGCTCGCCGCCACCGTGCGGCGTTTCCTCGACAGCCGCTGCCCGCCGGCCGTGGCCCGCGCCGGCCTCGACGCACCCGAGGAGGTCATGCCGCCCTTCTGGGCCGAGGCGGCCGGGATGGGCTGGCTCGGCCTGCACGTCGAGCAGTCCCACGGCGGGGAGGGCTTCGGGCTACCCGAGGTCGCTGTGGTCCTGGAAGAGTTGGGCAGGGCCGCCGCGCCGGGGCCGTTCCTGGCGACGATCCTCGCCTCGGCGCTGCTCGGCGCCGGGGGCTCGGCGGACGCCGCGAAGAGGTGGCTCCCCGGTCTGGCTGCGGGAACGATCGTGGGAGCGGCCGCCCTGCCCGGCGCGGGGCGCCTCGCTGCACCCGAGGCCGACGGAACCGGCACGCTCACCGTCTCGGGGACCATCCGCCCGGTGCTATCCGCCGGGTTGGCCTCCGTGCTGGTCGCCCCCGTGGAGCATCCTGGCGGGGTCACCTGGTGCGCCCTGGACCTCGCCGAGGCGAGCGTCGAGGTGCTGCCCAGCCTGGACCCGACGAGGAGGGTGGCGGCGGTCACCTTTCGCTCGGTCCCGGCCAAAAGGGCCGACCAGCTGGACCTGCGAGGTTCCAGGGCGGCGGACATCATCGCGGCTCTCGTCGCCGCCGAGTGCGCCGGGGGGGCGGGGTGGTGCGTCGACACGGCCGCGGACTACGCCAAGGTCCGCGAGCAGTTCGGCCGGCCCATCGGCCAGTTCCAGGCGGTGAAGCACCGCTGCGCCGGGATGCTCATCCTCGCAGAGCAGATCCGCGCAGCGGCCTGGGACGCGGCGGCCGCGGTGGCGACGGCGGGCGGTGACGAGGCCTCCCTCTCTTGCTCGGCGGCCGGTGCGGTCGCTCCCCGTTTCTTCCAGCAGGTCGCCGAGGACTGCATCCAGGTCCTGGGTGGCATCGGTTTCACCTGGGAGCACGACGCCCACCGCTACCTGCGGCGAGCAACGACCCTCGCGGCGCTCACCGGCGGCCCGGGCCCCTGGCGACGGCGCCTGGCGGAGCTGGCCCTGTCGGGGGCCAGGCGGACAGGGGCGTCCCCTTTGGTGTCGGGCCACGACGAGCTGCGCCGGTCGGTCCGCAGGGAGGTCGAGGCGATCTCCGCCCTGCCCCGGGAGAAAAGGCGCGAGGCGCTGGTCGACGCAGGCCTGTTCGTCCCCCACTGGCCGCCTCCGTGGGGACGCGGGGCGGGGGCGGCAGAGCAGATCGTCATCGACGAGGAGCTGGAGCGCGCCGGGCTCAGGCGCGAGAACCTCATGGTCGGCGCCTGGGCGGCGCCGACCATCGCCGCCCACGGCACGGCCGAGCAGAAGCAACGCTGGGTGCGGCCCACCCTCCTCGGCCAGATCGTGTGGTGCCAGCTGTTCAGCGAACCGGGGGCCGGTTCGGACCTGGCGTCGCTTTCCACCCGGGCGACGAGGTGCGAGGGGGGTTGGCTGCTCAACGGCCAGAAGGTGTGGACGACGATGGCCGCCGAGGCCCAGTACGGGATCTGCCTCGCCCGGACCAACCCCGACGCGCCCAAGCACCTGGGCATCACCTACTTCGTGGTGGACATGTCCCGCCCCGGGATCGAGGTGCGGCCGCTTCGCGAGCTCACCGGCCACGCGATGTTCAACGAGGTGTTCCTCACCGACGTGTTCGTCCCCGACTCCGACGTTGTCGGCCCTGTCGACGGGGGCTGGCCCCTGGCAAGAACGACCCTCGCCAACGAGCGGGTGGCGATGGGCAGCGGGTCGTCGTTCGGGGGCGGCGTCGAGGCCCTCCTGGCCCTCGCCGCGACGGCCGCTGGGGAAGCCGACCGCGACGAGCTGGGCCGGCTCCTCGCCGAGGCGCACTGCCTTTCCATGATGGGCAGGCGGGCAGCCGTGCGGGCCGTCGCCGGCGCACCCCCGGGGGCCGAATCGAGCGTCCGAAAGCTGCTCGGCGCCGAGCACGACCAGCGCACCCAGGAGTTCGGCCTGTCGCTCCTCGGCCCCGAGGGGGCCACGACCGATGGCGCGGCCGCCCAGTGGGCCTTCGGATTCCTCGCCAACCGGTGCCTCACCATCGCCGGGGGGACCAGCGAGGTGCAGCGCAACGTGATAGCCGAACGGCTCCTCGGCCTCCCCCGCGACCCCTAGGTGAGCGGACCGGGGACCGCGACGGTTCGGGTGTCGCGTCCAGAGCGCAGGACGGCCCCGGGCAGGGCGCCGGTGAGGCGCCCGTCGGCGACCACGGCCGTGCCGTTCACATAGACGTGCTGGATGCCCCGGGCTCCCGCCCAAAGCCGCGACGCTCCGCCCGGGAGGTCGTCGACGGTCCTCTCCGGCTCGGGCCCGACGGTCTCGGGGTCGAAGACGGTGATGTCGGCGCGAAAGCCCGGCGCCAAGCGGCCCCGGCAGCGCAGACCGTACAGCGAGGCGGGGACGTCGCTCAGCTGGCGGGCGGCCTCCTCCCAGCTGATCGTCGCGTGGTCTCGCACGCTGGCGAGAAGGCTCGTCGTGTAGACCGCCCCGCACATCATGTCCAGGTGCGCGCCGGCGTCGCTTCCCCCCACCACCGTCCTCTCGTCGAGCCACGCCTCGGCGCGCAGACGCCAGTCCTCCTCGGAGGGTTCGGGCATCGGGGGGCTGAGACCGGTGCGCAGGTCGTCGGCGATCACCACGTCGAGCAGGGCGTCGAAGGGCTCCTGGCCGCGTTCTTTCGCCACCGAGCCGACGCTGCGCCCGGCGAGACCATCGTTGACCGCGGCGAACGTCTCGAGGATCCGCAGGCGATGCCACTCGGCGAGGTGGCGCAGCACGCCGGCCTCCTCCGAGCGGGCCCCCTCGGCCATGCGGCGCCGCACCTCCGGAGAGGCGAGGGCCGCCTTGCGCTCGTGGGGCGCCAGGCCGAGCACCTCAGCCCAGCCGGGGAACCCGGAGAGCACCGCGCCCGTCAGGAACGACAACCTGACGCCCATGGAATGCGGCAATGTGAGCGCCACTATTCTTGCCCCGCGCCGGGCGGCACGGGTGGACGCCTCCAGCTGGCCGAGGTGCCCCGAGGGGTTCGCCGCCGACACTCCCAGCACGTTCCAGTTCGCAGGGCGGCCCGCGGCGAGCGACAGGCCCGTCATCAACTCCACCTCCTCGTCGGTGAATCCCGACAGGCAGCCCGGCAGGATGAACTCGACGGTGCTCCCCTCGTGTTCGCGAACCGCGCGGGCGAGGGCGAGGATCTCGTCGTGGCCGGCGAAGCGCGACGGGACCGGCTGGCCCTCCCCGTCGCGATGGGTGGGGGCCTGGGAGGTGGAGAAGCCGAGCGCCCCCGCTTCGAGGGCGTCGTGGAGGAGCCCGACCATCGCCTCGAGGTCGCGCGGCCCGGCCGCCTCGCCGACCGCCCTGTCGCCCATCGCCACGCGCCGCAGCGTGGAGTGGCCGGCGAGGAAGCCTGCGTTGACCCCGAGCCGCCCCTCGAAGCGGTCGAGCCATTCGCCGAAGGAGCTCCACTCCCAAGACAGGGTCGACTCGAGGGTGGCGAGGGGTATGCCCTCCACCCTCGACATGAGGCGAGTCAGGTAGCCAGTGTCAGCGGGGCCGGCTGGGGCGAGACCGAAGCCGCAGTTGCCGCCGAGCACCGTCGTCACTCCGTGCAGCGGCGACGGGGCGGCCGACGGGTCCCAGGAGAGCTGCGCGTCGTAGTGGGTGTGCAGGTCGACGAAGCCGGGGGCGACCATCAGCCCCGTCGCGTCGAGCACACACCTCGCCGGCTCGTCGATCGTCCCGACGGCGACGATCGTCCCGTCGCGTACGCCCACGTCGGCCACCGTCGAAGGCGCCCCCGTACCGTCGAGGACGCGGCCGGCGGAGATCAACAGGTCGAGCACTTTTTCGAGGCACCTCCTCTCGGCGGGCGGACCCGCGCAGATAACACAAGTATTGTCGCACCTATCCGATGAGCAAGATCCTCGAAGGTCCCCCGCTCGCCTCCGCCGAAGGGGTGGGAGAGCTGACCATCGGCGCCTTCTTGCGCCAGGTCTGCGCCCGCCATGCTGCCAACGAGGCTCTCGTCTTCGACGACCCCCTCGAAGGGGGCCGTACCGTCCGCTGGACATACGGGGAGCTCGAACGCCGGGCGAGAGGCGTGGCGGCGGCCCTCGTCGCGGGGGGGACGTCGCGCTACAGCCGCGTCGGGGTGCTGATGGGCAACCGCCCCGAGGCGGTCGCCTCCTTCTTCGGCGCGGCGATGGCGGGCGCCGTCGTGGTTCCGCTGTCCACCTTCGCCCCCCCGGCGGAGCTCGAGTGGCTGCTGGCGCACTGCGGCGCCGACACGCTGCTCACCCAGGCGTCGATGCTCAAGCGGCGCTTCGCCGACGAGGTGGACGCGATGCGCAAGAACCTCCCCTTCTTGCGCCGAGTGGCGGCGGTGGGACGCGACTGGGAGGAGTTCCTCGCCTCGGGCGAGATCGTCGATCCCTCGGTGGTCGACGGTCGCGTCGACGCCGCCTCGCCGCTCGACGAGGGCCTGATCATCTACAGCTCCGGCACCACGAGCCACCCCAAGGGAGTACTGCACTGCCACCGGTCCCCGACGTTGCAGTTCTGGCTGCAGGCACGCATCTTCGGCCGCACGCAGGACACGCGTATGTGGACCAGCCTCCCCATGTTCTGGACGGCGGGGCTCAACACCGCCATGGGCTCCACGCTGGCCGCCGGGGCGTGCTGGGTCATGCAGGAGCACTTCGAAGCGGGTGCAGCCCTCAGGCTGATGCAGCGAGAGCAGGTGACGGAGCCCTACAGCATGCCGCACCAGACCGCCGCCCTGGAGGAGCACCCCGACTGGCCGGAAGCCGACCTCTCCTCCCTGCGCTGCGTCTATGGAAAGTCGGCCTTCGCCCGCCACCCGAGCGTGAAGGGCGACAAGGGCTGGAACATGCCGGTCGCCTACGGCCTGTCGGAGACCTGCACCAGCTTTGCAAGCCACCGCTTCGACACCCCGCGGGAGCTCCTCAGGTCCAGCTCGGGCCGGCTCCTGCCCGGCAACCGGCTGCGCGTCGTCGACCCCGACGACGGGCGTGAGCTCGGGCCGGGCGAGGTGGGAGAGCTGACCATCGCCGGACCGACGCTGATGATCGGCTACGTGGGATCCGAGTGGCGGGAGTGCTTCGACAACCACGGGTTCTTTCACACGGGAGACGTCGGCTTCTACGACGCCGACGGATACCTGCACTGGACGGGACGGCGCTCGGAGATGATCAAGACCGCCGGGGCGAGCGTCTCGCCGGCGGAGATCGAAGTGGCCCTGCGCGCCTGCCCCCCGGTCAAGCTGGCCCGGGTGGTCGGCTGGCCGGACGAGCGGCTCGGCCAGGTGGTGGTCCTCTGCGTCGTGCTGAAGGAGGGGGCCTCCGCCAGCGCCGCCGACATCCAGGCGTTCCTCAAGGAACGGCTGTCCGCCTACAAAGTCCCCAGACACGTCCTGTTCTTCGCCGACGGCGAGATGCCGATGACCGGCAGCGACATCAAGGTCCGCGACGCTGAGCTGCTCGCCATGGTCGGCGAGCGCCTCCCCCGGTCGGCGTCGGGCAAACTCGAGGAAGGAGCGACTTGAGCACCCTGGACACCTCCGACCTGGACCGCTACATGGGGGTCCCCATGGAGCCCGGCGAGCTGAAGGAGCCGGTCGCCGTCAACGACATCCGCCGCTGGGTGCAGGCGATGCACTACCCCAACCCGCTCCACTACGACGAGCGATGGGCGGCGGAGAGCCGCCACGGGCGGATCGTCGCCCCCCAGTCCTTCACGGTCGCCTGCGACACGAGCCACGGCGCCTCGCCCGCCCAGGTGGGCAGGATCCCGAACTCCCATCTGATTTTCGGCGGCGACGAGTGGTGGTTCTTCGGACCACTGGTCCAACCCGGCGACCGCCTCGTGTGCCACCGCATGCCCTACGACTACCGGGTGACCGAAACCCGGTTCGCCGGGCCAACCTGCTTCCAGCGGGGAGACACCCTCTACATCAACCAGCGCGGCGAGCGAGTGGCGCAGCAACGCTCGACGTCCATCCGCTACCAGGTGCGCGAGGCGAAGGAGAAGAAGCTCTTCGAGGAGGAGCTCGACCCTGAGTGGACCGACGAGCAGCTGCTCGAGCTGGAGAAGGTCAAGTCCGGTTTCATCGAGCAGATCCAGAAGCTCGGGCACGAGCCGCGACCGTTCGAGTCGGTGTCGGTGGGCGACGAGCTGGCCACCAACGTCCTCGGCCCGCACAGCCTGGCTAGCTTCGCAACCGAGTGGCGGGCGTACCCGATGACCGTCTGGGGGGCGACGCTGAAAGGCCCCACCACCGTACGCGCGGAGGAGCTCGGCTACACGAAGGAGATGGCCGGCTTCGAGGGGGACCGGCGCATGGAGCGGGTCAACCCGGAGCTCACCGACGGCGCCTACTACGGGCCCTCGAGGGGCCACCTCCAACCCCGCTGGGCGCGCCACGTGGGCATGGCCCGCGGCTACGGCTACGGCGCGTCGATGGGGGCGTGGGTGCTCGACTACGTCGCCGCCTGGGCCGGCGAGTGGGGGTTCATCACCCATTCGGTCGCCCAGTACCGCAGTCCCGCCTTCACCGGCGACGCCACGTTCGTGCGCGGCCAGGTGTCCGGCACCCGGGTCGAGCGGCGGCGCCACATCGCCCAGGTGGAAGTGGAGCTGACCAACCAGGAGGGGGCGGTGCTGGCGCGGGGGACGGTCGACGTGGAGCTGCCGGCCTCCTAGGAGAAGCGGCTCCTGCGAGCAGGACCATGCGACACCCTTGACAAATCTTGTACTATGAGTCGCCTGAGGCTGCTCCCGTCGCAGGGCGCCGTCGAAAGACCGGGAGGAGACATGACCGACATCGGCACGCTGCCCGACCTCGACTTCAGCAAGCCTGGCTGGTCGCTGGCCATGATGCTCGACCCCGCCTACGCCCGGGACCCGAGACCGTACTTCGAGGCCCTCCGGCGCAACGGGCCGGCGAGGGACGACTTCGAGATGGAAGGCCGTCGGCGCTCCGTGCTGGTCACCCGGTACGACCAGGTCGAGGCGACGCTGCGCAACTCGAAGGTCTTCTCCTCCAAGTTCGGCGAGGGGATGCAAGGCATCGGCAACGAACGGCCCCTCATCCCGCTCCAGATCGACCCGCCCGAGCACAAGAAGTACCGGGTGCTCCTCGACCCCTACCTGGCGCCCCGCCAGGTGGCCAGGCTCGAGCCGGACATCACCGCGCTGGTCAACCAGTTGATCGACGGCTTCGAGGAGCGCGGCTCGTGCGAGTTCACCTCCGAGTTCGCCGTGCCGCTGCCGTGCACGGTCTTCCTCCGCCTGCTCGGCCTGCCCCTGGAGGATCTCGACTTCTTCCTCAGGATCAAGGAGGGCATCATCAGGGGCAACGGGGAGCTCTCCCTCGCCAAGCAGCAGGCGGTGCGGACGGCGGCCGGACGCGAGTGCTACGCCTACTTCGAGTCGGCCCTGAACAGGATCGCCGCCGAGCGCCGGCCAGGCCTGCTTCTGGACCTCCTCGACGCCGAAGTCGACGGCCAGAGACTGAGCCGCGACGAGATCATGGACATCTGCTACCTGTTCATCATCGCCGGCCTCGACACGGTCACCGACAGCCTCTGCTGCTTCTGGGCCTTCCTGGCGACCCATCCGGAGCACCGCCGCACGATCGTCGAGGCGCCGGAGCGGATACCCGCCGCCGTCGAGGAGATGCTGCGCTTCGAGTCGCCGGTCAGCACCGTGGCGCGCATCGCCGCCGAGGACACCGAGATCGGCGGCTGCCCCGTGCACAAGGGGGAGAACGTCCTGGTCTTCGTCGGGGCGGCCAACACCGACCCCGACGGCATCCCCGACGCGGGCTCGGTGGACTTCCACCGCGAGACGAACCGTCATTGGGCGTTCGGCGGGGGGATCCACCGCTGCCTCGGGTCCCACCTGGCCCGCCAGGAGCTGCGCGTCGCGCTGCGGGAGTGGCACCGTCGCATCCCTGACTACACGGTGCCGGACGGAACGGAACTGGCCTGGACCCCGATGCTGCGCTCGGTCACCGAGCTGCCCCTCAGCTTCGGCTGACCAGCCGGGCGCCGGCCCCGCGCCCGGGAGGCACTAGCGTCGGGGGGAGATGGCCGACTTCGTCCCCGCAACGCGCGACCGCATCCTCGAAGGGGCCCTCGCAGCCCTCGGCCGGGTCGGTCCGCGCCGCTTGACGATGAGCGACGTCAGCGAGAAGGCGGGGCTGTCGCGCGGGACCGTCTACCGGTACTTCCCGACCAAGGAGGACCTGCTAGCCGTGCTCGCCGAGTACGAGCAGGACCGCTTCGCAGAGGGGCTGCGCAGGACCCTGGCCTCCTCGGCGCCCGAGGAGGCGTCGGTCGAGGCGGTGGTCGAGTACATCATCGGCTACCTGCGCCAGCACCCGGCCCTGCCGTTGATGATCGACGTGGAACCGGAGTTCGTCCTGGCCTTCATGCGCCGGCAGATGCCGTTCTTCCACCGCATAACCGAGGAGCTGCTCGGGTCGGTGATGTCGCGCACCCGGCCGGTACGAGAGGGCTGGGTGACCGTCACCGAGCTCAACGACCTGCTGATGCGCGTCGTGCTGTCGGTGTTCCTCGTGCCCGGCGAGAGCGGGGCCGCCACAGTCGGCGCGCTGGAGGGGACGCTCGACAGCTTCCTCCGGCTCGCCACGGCCGGCCCGCCGCGGCGGGCGACGAAGCGGCGCCCGGCCTGAACCCAGGCGCCCGACGAGGCGGGCTCGGGCGCTCAGCCCCGGGGCGCCGGCCCGGCGACGGTCTTTGTCTCGGTGTACTGCTCGAAGCCCTCCAGGCCGTTCTGGCGGCCGACGCCGCTCGCCTTGTAGCCGCCGAAGGGGGCGTCGGCGCCGTACCAAACCCCGCCGTTGACCATCGCCGTGCCGGCCCGGATCCGCTGGGCGACTCGCAGCGCCCGCTCCTCCGATCCCGACGTCACCCCGCAGCTCAGCCCGTACTCGCTGTCGTTGGCGATGCGCACCGCGTCGTCGTCGTCCTCGTAGGGGATCACGACGAGCACCGGGCCGAAGATCTCCTCCCGGGCCACGGTCATCGAGTTGTCGACGTCGGCGATGAGCGTCGGCTCGACGTAGAACCCGCGCTCGAGGTGGGACGGCCGTCCCCCCCCGACGACGACGCGGGCGCCTTCCCGTCGGGCCGACTCGACGTAGGAGAGGATCCGGTCCCGCTGGCGGGCGTTGATCTGGGGACCCTGGATGTTCGACGGGTCGGTGGGATCCCCGTAGGAGACGTTGCGGAAGGCGGCTTCGAGGATCGCCACCCCCTCGTCGTAGCGGGAGCGGGGCAGCAGGGTGCGGGTGAGCATGGCGCACCCCTGGCCGCCGTGGACGCAGACCATCGAGCCCATCGCCAGGCTGGCCTCCAGGTCGGCGTCGTCGAGCACGACGTGGGCCGACTTGCCGCCGAGCTCGAGGAACAGCCGCTTGAGCGTCGGCGCCGCCTTCTCCATGATCCTCCGGCCCACCGCCGTCGACCCGGTGAACGACACCAGGTCCACCCGGGGGTCCACGACCAGCCGCTCGGCTACAGCGTTGTCGGAGGTGGGCACCACCTGCAGGACTCCGGGTGGGATGTCGGTCCGCTCGGCGGCGAGGCGTCCGATGCGCGTCGCGTTCCAGGGGGTGTCCGGGGCGGGCTTGAGGATCACGGTGTTGCCCGTCGCCAGCGCCGGACCCAGCTTGTTGAGGGTCACCTCGAGCGGGAAGTTCCACGGCACGATGGCCGCCACCACCCCGGTCGCCTCCTTGTACACCTTGCGCCAGCTGTTCTGGCCGAACGCATGGCCTTCGGGCAGGTCGCGCTCCCAGTGGAACTGGTCGATGAACTGGGCCGGCCAGGTGAGCGCGTCGGCCAGCGGGGCGTCCAGCTGCGGGCCGTAGGTGATGAGCACCGGCGTGCCGACCTCGGCGACCAGCTCGGCGCGCAGCTCCTCCTTCTCCGATTCGAGGGCCTCCTGGAGTTGCAGCAGGCAACGCTGCCGGAACTTGCGGTCGGTCGCCCAGCTCGTCTCGTCGAAGGCGCGGCGCGCCGCGGCGATCGCCGCGTCCATGTCCTCGGGTGCCGCGTCGGCGGTGAAGCCGAGGACCTCCTCGGTGGCGGGGTTGACGTTGTCGAAGGTGCGCCCACCGGCCGCCTCCACGAGCTTGCCGTCGAGGAGGATGCGGTGCTCTCCCTGGGCGATGCTGGTCATCGGTTCTACCTCCAGTCGGGTACGGCTTCGAGAAGTTTGACCACCTCGGTGCGGGGCACCTTGCCCATCTGGTTGCGGGGCAGTCTTTCGACGACGACGACCCGCTCGGGCACCTTGTATGCCGCCAGGTTGCGCCGGCAGTGCTCGAGCACGGAGTCGACGTCGAGGACCTCGCCCGCCTTGGGCTCCAGCGCTGCGCCGACCCTCTCGCCGAGCCGCTCGTCGGCGACGCCGACCACCGACGAGGCGCCCACGCCGGGGGCCTCGGCGAGGACGCGTTCGACCTCGGCGGGGTAAACGTTGGCGCCGCCGCGGATTATGACCGTGCTCTTGCGGCCGAGAACCCGTAGGTGGCCGCCTTCGAGCCTCCCGAGGTCGCCGGTGCGCAACACCCGCCCTTCGGCGGGCCGCTCGGAACGGTTCCAGTACCCCAGGGCCGGCCGGTACACCCCGGCCCACGGCCCGTCGCGCCGGGGAACGAGCACGATCTCCCCACCGTCGGCCTCGACCTCGATGTGGTCCAGGGGACGGCCGCTGGTCCCCGACGGCCGCGGCCCGTCGATGTCGTCGAGGCAAACCAAGGCGGGAGCCTCGGTCAACCCGTAGGTGCGGACCACGGGCATCCCGAAGCGTGCTTCGAAGTCGGACCGGAGGCTGTCGGGGCAGTCTGCGCCGCCGACCCACACCTCCTTCAGGCTTGCCAGGTCGGCGGGTTCGATCCCGGGGTCCCTCACCATCGTCCAGAGCTGGGCGGGAGGGCCGTTCCACACCGACACCTGCTCGTCGCGGATCCAGCCCACGACGGACCGGACGTCGGGGCGGTCGATGATGACGGCCGTGCCGCCCGCCTGGGCGGTGAGCAGGGTGGTGAGGCTGAACATGTTCAAGATGGTGAGCGGCAGGGAGTCGCCCTTGCGCAGTCCCGGACCCCAGCCCCTGCGGGCCACGGTCGCCGCCCCCGGCAGGACGAGGCCGGCCTGGCAGTGGACGGCCCCCTTGGGCCTCCCGGTGGTGCCGCTGGTGTAGGCGATCGCCGCCGGGGCTTCGGGGTCGGGCGTGGGGACGGCGGGGAGCCCCTCGGAGGCGTCCAAGGCGGCGAGGAACTCCGCGGACGCCAAGGCGCGCCAGGAGGCGTCGCCGCGGGGAGGCAGGCAGCCCGGCGGGTCGGCGGACAGGTACAACGTGGCGCCCGAGTCGGCGAGCATGTACGCCTTCTCGGGGGGGGCGAGCGCCTGGTTGACGCCAACCCACACGGCACCGAGACGCATCGCCCCGTGGAAGGCGACGACGATCTCCTGGTCGTTGGGCAGGGACACCGCCACCCGGTCCCCTGGGCGGACCCCGAGGGCGTAAAACGCACCGGCGGCACGGTCGGCGAGGGCGTCGAGATCGCCGTAGGTGAGCCGGCCCGACGCGCTGACCAACGCCTCGCGGCCGGGATCCTCCCCCACCGCCCGCCGCAGGACGTCGAAGACCCCGGAGGGAAGCTCCACCTAGCCGGCGGGGTGAGGCGCCTGGGCGCGGTCCTTCACGGCGGGAAGCACCGGTGGCGCGCTCCGCCAGTCGGGGATCCCGTCGGCCGGTTCGGCCACCGGGTACTTCGACTCGTGGACCTGCGCCCAGTGCGAGTGGTTCAGCTCGTGGAGGGTGAAGCAGGCGTTGAGGGCGTTGTAGAAGCCCATGTTGTCGACGCTCTGGTTGACCGACTCCTTGATCAAAAGCGCGGTGACCGTGGGGAGCCGGGCGATCCGCCGGGCGAGCTCGACGGTCCCCGCCTCCAGCCCGTCGGCGGGGAACACCTTGGAAACCATCCCCAGCCGATGGGCCTCGTCGACGTCGATCGAGTCGCCGGTGAGCAGCAGCTCCTTGGCTTTGCGCGGCCCGAACTCCCAGGGGTGGCCGAAGTACTCGACGCCGCACATGCCGAGGCGGGTGCCTACCACGTCGGCGAAGGTGGTTCCCTCGGCGGCGACGATCAGGTCACACGCCCACATGAGCATCAGCCCGGCGGCGTAGACGGGTCCGTGCACCGAGGCGATGGTGATCTTGCGCAGGTTCCGCCAGCGGAGGGTGTTCTGGAAAAAATAGTGCCATTCCTGCAGCATGAGCCTCTCCGCACCTTGGCGGGTCCCGCCGTCGGAGCGGGCGGTGGGGTGCTGGTCGGGACCGGGCGCCATCTCGGCGCGCGACTCGGGGGTGCCCATGTCATGGCCCGAGGAGAACATCGGGCCGGCTCCTCCCAGGATGACCACCCGAACCCGGTCGTCGGCCTCCGCGCGCCGGAACGCCTCGTCGAGCTCGACGAGCAGGCCTCTGTTCTGCGCGTTGCGCCGCTCGGGCCGGTTGAGCAGGACACGGACTATCGAGCCGTCGTCGATCTCCTCGTAGGAGACGTAGCGGTACCCGTCGCCGTTGGACGCGGCCGCCGCGCTCACCTGCTCTCCGCCATGCGTCCCAGGCTGGCCGCCATGGCGCCCGCCGCTTTCACCCTCTTGGACTTCGACTGCACCGAGACGTCGTGTCCGGCGGCGCGCCGACGGAGGGCGCCGACGGTGCACTCCTCCCTGGGGATCACCGAGAAGGGGTCATAGCCGAAGTGCCTCATGGCGTTGAGGTGGCTGATCCGGTCGATGTCCGCCCGCTCGACTCCGTCCATCTGCTTCATGAACGTCTCGGGCGCTGTGGGCCAGGTGGAGTCGGAGTGGGGGTAGTCGCACTCCCAGCAGACGTTGTCCATGTTGAGCCAAGCGCGGCTGGCTACGCCGAAGTGGTCGTCGATGAAGCAGGTGACGACGTGCTCGTTGAACACGTCGCTCGGCAGGCGGTCGCCGAAATCCTGGTGGGTCCAGGCCCTGTGGCGCTGGTAGTTGTAGTCGATCCGCTCCAAGAAGTAGGGGATCCAGCCGATACCCCCCTCGGAGAGGGCGAACTTGATCGACGGGAACTTCCGCAGCACCGGCGACCAGATGAGGTCGGCGGCGGCCTGCACGATGTTGATGGGGCTGAGGGTGATCAGCACGTCGATGGGCGCGTCCGGCGCGGTGATGACCAGCTGCGAGGAGGAGCCGATGTGCATGCAGACGACGACGGACTCGTCGCAGCAGGCCGTCCAGAACGGGTCCCAGTGATCGGAGTGCAGGCTCGGCCAGCCGAGCTTGGAGGGGTTCTCGGAGAAGGTGACGGCGTGGGCCCCCTTGGCCGCCGTTCGGCGTACCTCGGCGGCGAGGACCTCCGGGTCCCAGATGGCCGGAAGGGAGCAGGGGATGAAACGCCCCGGGTAGGTTCCGCACCACTCCTCTATGTGCCAGTCGTTGTAAGCCCTGACCATCGCCAGCGCCTGATCCTTGTCGGCGGTCCGGGCGAAGAGCTGGCCGCAGAACTGCGGGAACGACGGGAAGCACAACGAGCCGAGCTGGCCGTTGGCGTCCATGTCCTTGATGCGCTGGTGGATGTCGTAGGTGCCGGGCCGAAGCTCGTCGAGGGATGTCGGCTCGATGCCGTACTCCTCCGGGGGCCGCCCGGCCACCGCGTTCAACGCCACGTTGCTGACCTCGGCACCCTCGTAGGACCATGCGTTGGTGCCGTCCTCGCGGGTGATGAACTTGGGAGCCGCATCTTTGTACTTGGCAGGCACACGGCCTTCGAACAGACCGGCGGGTTCGACCACGTGGTCGTCCACGCTCACCATGATCAGGTCGTCGACGTTCACAGAACAACACTATCACTTGGCGATAACGCCATTCTCCGCCGGCGGTTAGGATGACGCGGGTGAGCGTCGGCCAAGGGACGACCCCTCAGACGTGGAGGGACCGGGCGGTCGCCCGCTCGTTGCGCTCGGCGCGCGAGAGGGCCGTGTCGAGGTCCGAGAGGTTTATAGCGGTGGCGACCGAGCTGCTCTTCGAGACCGGCAGCCTCGACTTCACCGTGCAGGAGCTGGTCGAGCGCTCCCAGATGTCGCTCAGGTCCTTCTACCAGCATTTCGCCAGCAAAGACGAGCTGCTCCTCGCCGTTTTCGAGGAGGCGGTCGGCAAGTTCGTGGAGGGGCTCCGAGAGGCGACAGGCGAGATCGACGACCCTCTGGAGAAGCTCCGCCTGTACGTGACCTCCTTCTACGCGGCGGCCGACTCGGGGAACCGGCCGGCGAGCAGCGCCCTGTCGCGCTACATGCTCATGCTCACCCAGGACGAGCCCGCCCAGCTGGCACGGGTGCTCGAACCGCAGATCGCCCTGCTCTCCGAGATCGTCGAGGCGGGCGTGGCCGCCGGGAGCCTCCGCGGCGACATCCCGCCGGGTGCTTTGACGCTGCTCGTGACGCAGACGGTGATGTCGGCGGTGGAGATGAAGGCGCTCGGAGCGCACCTGGTCGGCGACGGGCTGACCGCCGAGCAGCTGTGGGACTTCTGCACCGGCGGCGTGGCAGGGAAGCTCAAGGCTCCAGGCTGATCGCCCGCTCGGGGCAGTTCGCCTCGGCGAGGCGGGCCGCCTCGAGCTCGCCTTCGCCGACCTCGGCCACCTTCACCTGGCCGTGGCCGTACTCGTCGGCGTCGAAGAGCTCCGGGGCGAGGGAGTAGCAGCGGCCATGGCCGGTGCACGCGTCGGGGTCTATGCGCAACTTCATCGTGCCCTCATCTTGGTAGTCCCAGCACCTTCTCGGCGACGATGTTCCTTTGGATCTCGGACGAGCCGGCGGAGATGGTGACGCCGAAGGAACGGAAGTACTGCTCCAGCCAGGAGGTCGGGTCGAACGTGGAGAGGGGCAGGACCACCGCGCCGGTGTCCTCGCTCGGTGACAGCGCCGGGCTGCCCTGGATCTCGGCGGCGACGAGCGCCAGGCGCTGGCGGGTCTCGCTGGAGAACATCTTCATCAGCGCCTGCTCGGGGGCCGAACCGCCCCGCAGCAGCTTCCCGAAGCCGAGGTAGCCGAGGCAGCGGGCCGCCTGGGCGTCGACGCAGAGCCCCGCGACAGCGTCGGCCGCCGCCCCCCGCTCCGGCTCGGGCAGGGCGGCCATCCAGGCCGGGGCCTCCTCCAGGAGGCGGCGGGTGGCGTTCTCCAGCTCGATCACGCTCTGCACCCACACCATCCCCCGTTCGTGGGCGAGGGAGCCGTTGGCCATCGCCCACCCGTCGTTCAACCTTCCGACGAGGTTCGACGCCGGCACGACCACGTCGGTGAGGAACACCTCGTTCAGCTCCGCCGCCTTCGGGTTGACGATCTCCGGCACGGGTCGCACGGCGACCCCCGGGGTGTCCATGTCGACGAGCAGGACGCTGATGCCCCTGTGCTTGGGCGCGTCGGGGTCGGTCCGGCAGAAGAGGAAGCAGAAGTCGGCGTGGCTCGCCCCGGAGGTCCACAGCTTCTGGCCGTTGACGACGAAATTCTCACCGTCGCGGACCACTCTGGTGGACAACGATGCGAGGTCGCTGCCCGCCCCCGGCTCGCTCATGCCCAGACACGCCGTCTTCTCCCCCCTCAGCACGGCCATGGCGTAGCGCTCCACCTGCTCGGGGGTCCCGTAGTCGAGGATGGAGGGGGCGACTATCCCGAGCCCCTGGGGGTTGGTCGTGCGGGGCACCCCCGCCCTGGCCATCTCCTCCAGGTAGACGAGCTGCTCGGTGGGCGTCGCGTTGCGCCCGCCGCGCTCGGGCGGCCAGCCCGGCACCAGCCAGCCGGCGTCGAACATCCGGCGCGTCCAGCGCCTGGCCCAGCCGGGGGCGTGCCCCGACGAGAGCGCCGGCTCGGCCTCCATCTCCTCGGCGGAGGGCCGGTTGGCGGAGAGCCATTCGACGAGCTCCTCCCGGAACTCCTCGACGGCCGGTTCGAAGGCCAGCCTCACGCCGCCACCCCCACCAGGCGGGCGACGTTCGCCCGGTGGGCCGCCGCCGTGCCGAAGAGGAAGTCGCCTGTCTTGGCCCTCTTCAAGAACATGTGGAGGTCGTTCTCCCACGTGAAGCCGATGCCGCCGTGCAGCTGGAGGCCGTCTTGGACCATCAGCCGCTGGCAGTCGCCGGCGGCCGCTTTGGCCATGGAGACGGCAAGGCGCCGGCGGGGATCGTCCTCGGCGATCGTCGCCGCGGCGAACGAGCCGAGCGCTGCCGCCCGTTCGAGCAGGGTGTACATGTCGACGAGGCGGTGCTTGAGGGCCTGGAAGGATCCGATCGGCCGACCATACTGGTGGCGGTCCTTGGCGTACTGCAGGGTCGTGTCGAAGATCGCCCGGGTGGTCCCGTTGGTCGCCGCGGCCATGCAGGCCGTCGCCTCCTCGAGCGCCCGTGCGATCGACTCGCCGGCGGCTGGGTCGCCGGGCTCGACCAGCACCCGTTCGGGCGGAACGGCGATCCCGTCGAGCGTCACTTCGGCGAGGGGAAGCGTCGGGTCGGTCACCCTGAGCGGGCGCAGCTGGGCGTCGCGCCCGGCAACGACGAAGACGCCGAGGCCGTCGCGCGAACGGGCGACGACCGCTATCTCGTCGGCCGCCAAGCCCCCCGCCACCCAGGACTTGGTCCCCTCGAGGATCCACCCGGAACGTCCCTGGCGGGCGGAGGCGGCGACCGCCGCGGGCTCCCAGCGCCCGGCCGGCTCGGCGATCGCCAAGGCGCCTGTCAGGCGCCCCTCGGCGAGCGGACGGAGGAACGCCTCGGCCACGTAGTCGGGCGCCGTTTCACGGACCATCGGAGCGAACTGGGTAACCGTCGTCAGGAAAGGCCCGGGGGCCACGACGCGGCCCAGCTCCTCGGCGACGAGTGCCAGCTCCACGAATCCGAGCCCCAAGCCGCCGAACTTCTCGGGTATCGACAGCGCCGGCCAGTCGAGCTCGACCATCTGCGCCCACAGCCGCGCGACCGCGGCGCCCTCGTCGGGCTGTTCGGCTTCGAAGACCTGGCGCACCAAAGACGCTGGGCAGGCCTGGCGCAGGACGGCCCGGACGCTGCCGCGAAGCTCCTCCTGGTCGTCGTCGGGTTGGAGGTCCATCGTGCCCCTAGTTGTTGGCGTGGGCGAGCGGCTCGCACACGCGGCACGCTTTCATGCCCCGCGCCTCCTCCTCGCCCACGACGCGCAGCTCTCCGACCCGGTTGGCGACCATCGGGCAGCCCGCCGTGTGGAAGTTGGTACCCGAACGGGTGGCGACGAAGGTGCGCCCCGCTCCGTTCGGCGAGCGCCCCGCCGAGGCGGCCTCGGGGCGGACGCGCGACCCGAGGGTCTCCAGCAGCTCGCGCATCATCTCCCGCTGCTCGCGCAGCGCCTGCTGGTGGTGCAGGTCCGCCTGGTCGTAGATGCGGTACAACCAGTGCGCCCAGTAGAAGAAGCATCCCACCATGACGCCGGCCAGGCCGAGGATGCCGCCGCTGATGATGTAGGGGATCTGTTGTTGGTCGACTCGGCCGTGGGCGGCCCCATTCCAGCCGAGGACGATCACCGCCACCCCCAAAGGCAGCAGGATGGCCCCGGCCATGATCGGCGCCGTGTTGCGCAGGTCGAGGTCCTGGGGCAGCAGGCTGCGCAGCCGCGCCCGTCGTCGGGAGGGGGCGGCGGCCTGCTCAGGAGCTGGTTCGTTGGTCATGGGTTCTCCCGCACTGGTCAGGTTCTCCGGCCTCTCAGCAGCTGCCAGTTGGCGAAGCCGAGCAGCGGCCCGGAGGCGACGATGGACAGAAGTATGGCTACCACCACCCACGCGACCTTGACGGGAAGGCCGAGCAGGGTCACCTGCTGGGGGGCGGAAGGCGAGGCCGTCGCCGACGATGTCGGGGCGGCGGTCTGCCCAGTGGCGAGGGCCTGGCCCGGCGACGGCAGGGCCCCCACGCTCGGGACGGCACCTCCCAGGGGCGCCGAGGATCCCACCGCGGCCGACGTGGAGGCGCCGGCCGGCGCGCCGCCCGTGGAGCCGAGGCCGCCAACAGGGGCGAACGGCGGCAGGGCGCTGGCGTCGGCGCTGGCCTGGCTGAGGCCCAGGTAGACGTCGAGGCCGATGGCGCTGACCGGCACGGCCCCCTGCGGGTTGGGGATGTGCTGGTCCAAGAAGGTGATCTGCAGGGCGCCGCTCGTGGCCGTCGCCTGCGCACCGTCGTATTGGGTTTGGGGGCTGATCGTGCGGACCTCGATCCCCGCCTGGGCGAGAGCGCTGAGCGCGGCGTTGGCACTGGGCACCAGCAGAGACCCCTGGCTGGCCGGGCCGAGGTGGATCCCGTCGGGGCCGATGTAGGCGGCCTGCCCGCCGACTGTGACCGAGCCGATCTTGAAGTCGGTGGTCGGCTGGCCCGAGGAGCCGTCCGAGGTGGCGGTGGCGTCGCTAGTCAGGCCGGAGATGGTGACGAGGCCCCCGAGCAGCTTGATGGTGCCGATCTCGCTGTGGGCCGTCGAGGTGACCGACGAGGACCGCAACTCGGTGGTCGCCGAGGTGACCCCCGACGCGACGCTCAGAGCGGAGCTGATGGTCTCGGCGCTCGCCTGTGAGCTGGCCGACGCCCCGCTGTCGGTGGCGTCCGCCTTGGCGGTGCCGACGCCCGTGGTGGAGCCCCCCGGCGGGGTGTAGGAGGAGGAGCTTCCCACGCTCACCTGCGGCGGGTAGTCAGCCTGGGCCTGGACCGGGTCGTTGAGGGCGTTGGCGAGGGCGCTCGGGAACTGGGAGCTGAACGTCTGGATGTCGGTCCCGGCCTGGGCGGCCGTGGACCCTGGGTAGGCGGGGCTGGCGGTGGCCGTGCTCGACCCAGTCGACGTACTCGCCGCTGCGTACGGGACCGAAGCGTCGATCAGGTTCCCCTGGCTGATGTTGCCGGCGCCGACGATGCCGGGGGTGAGCGGAGCGAGCTCGACGCCGGTGGCGACGGCGGTGGCGTTCTCCCCTGCCAGGTTGGCGCCGGGCGAGCCGTCGGCGTGGGCGGCTGGGGCCATCTCGAAGGCGGCCAGCGGGAAGGCGACGAACATCGACACGGCCACAGCGGCGGCGGCGCGGCGAGCGTCGAGCTTGATCATCTGGCAGCCCCCAAGTAGGCGTCCGTGAGGGCCGCGGAGCTCTGCAGGTCCGCTGGTTCGCCCATGTCGACGATCCTCCCTTTTTCCAGGACGTAGGCGTAGTCGGCGAGCTCGAGGGCGGCGTCGACGTACTGCTCGACGAGCAGCATCGACGTCCCGGCCGCGGCACTTGAACGGATCCGCTCGAACAGCTCGGCGGTGACGAGCGGGGCCAGGCCCATGGAGATCTCGTCGAGCATGAGAAGGCGCGGCCTGGTGACCAGCGCCCGGGCGAGGGCCAGCATCTGCTGCTCCCCGCCCGAAAGGGTGCCGGCCTGCTGGGAAAGCCGTTGCCCGAGCACGGGGAACAGCTCGACCGCCTGGTCGATGATCGAACCGGACTGGCCCGCCACCCGGGCGTAGGAGGCCATCGACAGGTTCTCCGCCACCGTCAGGCTTCGGAAGATGCCCCGCCCCTCGGGAACGTGGACCACGCCGGCCGCGGCGATGCCGTGCGGGGGCCAGCGGGTGATGTCGGCCCCGGCGAAGACGATCCTGCCCTTGTCGGGTCTCACCAGGCCCGAAATGGCCCGCAGTGTTGTGGTCTTGCCCGCCCCGTTGGCCCCGAGCAGCGCCACCACGCTGCCGTCGGGGACGACGAGGCTCACTTCGGAGAGTGCCCGCAGACCACCGTAGGAGACCGACACCGACTCGACCGACAGTAGGGCGCTCATGCCGCCGGCTCCCCCAGGTAGGCGGCGATCACCTTCGGGTCGCGCCGGATCTGTCCCGGCGTGCCGCAAGCGATGCGCCGGCCGAATTCGAGCACCGTGATCGCGTGGCAGCACTCCATCACCAGCCGCATGTCGTGCTCGACCAGAAGCACGGCGGGCGCGTCGGGGCCGGCCCCGGTGACTTCCTCCAGCACCTGCCTGAAGGCGTCCGTCTCGACCGCGTCGAGCCCGGAGCTCGGCTCGTCGAGGAGCAGCAGCTTCGGCTCGGTGCACAGCGCCCGGCCGAGCTCCACCATGCGCCCCAAACCGGTGGGCAGCTCCCCTGCTCGGCGTCCGGCGATGTGGTCGAGGCCGAGCCGCTCGAGGACGTGCTGGACGAGCTCCCTGCCCTCCGCCGATCGCCGGCCGAACACCCCGCCGGGAACGCTCGCCTCCCAAGCCGAGAGCAGGTTGTCCCGAACGGTGAGGCCGACGAACAGCTCGAGCTTCTGGAACGTCCGGGCGAGACCGGCCCTGGCCCTGCGCTGGGGAGGCCAGCGGTCGATCAGCTCGCCGCCGAAGCTGACGTGGCCGCTGGTCGGAGCCTGCAAACCGGTGATCACGTTGAAGAGGGTCGTCTTGCCAGCGCCGTTGGGCCCTATGAGGCCGGTGATGCTCCCCGGCTGCACCTCCAGGTCCACGTGGTCCAAGGCGGTGAGACCCCCGAAGCGGACGGTCACGTCCTGCACCGACAGCAGCGACTCAGCCATGGCTTCTGGAGGGGGCGAGGGCGGGCATCTCGGTGGTCACGGCGGCGAGAGAGCCGCTAGGGGCGGGCTCAGCCGCGACCGGGCTTTGAACGCCCGACGCCCACGGCCGGGGCAGGCGGTAGAGGACGGCCGTGGTGTACCTGGTCTGGGCGGCGATGTTCTCGGGCAGGCCCTCGGATCCCTTGGCGATCCCGATCACGACGAGCGCCACGCCGAGCGGCATGTACGAATGCACCGAGGCGGGGATGCCGGGGAGCAGGTTGAGCAGGTTGAGGGCGCCGGCGACGAGCGCCCCGCTGACGAGGTTCCGCCCGCCGACGACGACCAGCAGGAGAAGCTCCAGCGAGTTGTTGAAGGCGAAGTTGGACGGGTCGACGGTCTGCTGGGTCATGGCCAGCAGGCTCCCGCCGATGGCGGCGACGACCGCCGCAGCGGCGAAGACGGCCAGCTTGGTCAGCGTGAGGTTCGCACCCAGGGTGGAGGCGGCCGCCGGCGAGTCGCGCACCATGTTGAGGCGCCGCCCGACGGGACCTTTCCGCAGGAGGTAAACGCCGGCGCCGACGACGGTGAGCACGGCCAGGCACAGGTAGAACTGGGCGGTGTAGGACTTGAAAGACAGCGGGCCGATCGACGCGGCGGTGATGCTGAGGCCGGTAAGGCCGCCGCTGATGGCGTTGTCGTTGAACACCAGGTTGTCCATGAGCAGGGCGAAGGCCATGGTGGCGAGCGCGAGGAACAGTCCTGACAGCCGCAGCGACGGAAGCCCCACGAGCAGCCCGAGGGGTACGGCGATGAGGGCGCCCACCAGCACCCCGAGGGGGAACAGGCCGCCGTGGGTGCCGGCGATGTGGGCCACCGCGAACGCCCCGACGCCGGCGAAGCTCATCTGGGCGATCGAGATCTGGCCGGTCCAGCCGGTGAGCACGACGAGGGTCAGCGCCACCACCGAGAAGGCCATCGTCTCGGCGATGTCGTGCTGGATCGAAGAGCTGAACACGAGCGGCAGGACGACGCCCGCGGCGATCGCTGCGACGAGCCCGGAGCCCAGCCCGAAGCGTTCCCGCCCGGCCTGCCTGCCCCGGTTGGACGTGAGCGAGGAGCGCACCTCCTTGAGGCGCGACCCGTAGACGACGAGGAGGAGGAACAGCGCCAGGTAGGGGATCGACCCTTCGAGCTTGGCCACGAAGCCGGTGCTGTTCCACTTGGCCAGGATGTTCTGGATGAGGCCGAGGACGATGGCCCCCACGAAGGCGAGCGGGAGGCTCGTCAGCCTTCCGAGAACCGCTGGGGCGAAGGCGTAGATGACCAGCGCCGGCAGGACGTAGCTGACCAGCCCCACCTGGGTGCTGAGCAGGATGCCCGAGATCGCCGCGAACACGGTGGAGGTGATCCATGCGACCCGCCCGACCGTCCCGGCGTTGACGGCGATCAGCCCGGCCAGCTCCCTGTTGTCCACGACCGCCCTCGTGGCAGTGCCGAGCCTGGTCCGCCGCAGGAGCAGGTACAGGGCCAAGGCAGAGCCAACGGCGACGATCATCGTGCCGAGCTCGTTCCAGGTGACTATCGCCCCGACGAGGCGGACGCTGCCGTGGGGGAAGATGGTGGGCAGGTCCCGGGTGGTGCCGCCGAACAGGTGGGGGACGAGGGCTATGAAGAAGGCGAGGATGCCGAGCGAGACGACGACCTGCACCTCCACCGCGGCGGTCGCCAGCGGCCGGAACACCGCCTCCAGCACCAGCCCCAGCAGCGGAGCGACCACGACCACCAGCAGCGGCAGGGAGATCCACTGGGACCACCCCCACCGGTCGCGGAACTGCCAGAACGTGTAGGCGCAGAACATGGCTATGCCGCCGTAGGCGAAGTTGAAGATCCCCGACGTCTTGTAGGTGAGGACGATGCCCATCGACGCCAGGGCGTAGATGGCGCCGCCGAAGAGCCCGAGGATGATGTACACGGCCATGCGCCTACCCCCCCGTCACCCGCTGGCCGGACCGACGTCGACGTAGGTGTTGTTGCAGTACAGGCCAGACGGGGGCCACGTCTCCACGAAGTTGTTGCCCTGCACGACCACATTGGTGACGCACGGCGGGCCGGTTCGGTTGCTCGGCGTGTAGGGTCCGAAAGCCCCGTCGCTGGTCCAGTTGGTCACCTGTTCGAGCGCGGAGGTGAGCGACTGGCGGGTCGGGTTGCGGCCCGACTTGAGGAGGGCGTAGACGAACAGCTCGGCGTCGTCCCACGCTTCGAGGCCGAACTCGCTGGGCGGCTGGCCCGGCTCGTAGGTGGACATCTCCTGCTGGTACTCCTGCACGCCGGGGACGGGGTCGGAGAGGGGCACGGAGGAGAGGAACACGTCGAGGTGGGTGTAGGCGGCGGCACCCTGGGAGGTCGAGATCTGGTCGGGGGTGTAACCCTCGTAGGTGGTGCCGACCAGCTTCGGCTGGTACTGCTGGTTCTGCATCGCCTGCATCATGGCGTCGTTGCCGACCACGTCCATGGTGGTGAACACCCCGGTGCAGCCCTTCTGCTGCATCGTGCTCACGACCGAGCTCATCACCGTGCCCGCCCCGGCGGGCGGCACGTTGTAGTCCTGGTAGGGGGAGGGGATGCCCTCCTTCTCGAACAGGGTCGTGTACTCCTGGCCGGCCTGGGCGCTGATGGGGATGTTGTAGGCGAGCACGCAGATGTTGCTCGGCGCCGCCCCGTACTGCTTCATGCCGTTGATCCACGCGTCGCCGACGTAGGCCTGTCCGCCTTTGACGGTGACGCTGCCGCCGTCGGCTGACCAGTACACCGGGGAGTTGGACCGGTTGATGTTGATGGCCGGGCCGAGGTCAGGGGTGCCTGCGGCGACCATGGCGTTGACTCCCCCGTTGTCGGCGTCGGAGAGGGAACCGACGAAGGCGAGCACGTGAGGGATCAGGTACTGCACGTCGGCGGCGTTGTTGCTCGACGACTGCTGGTCGTCCTCGACTTGGACCTTGAGCTGCCGCCCGCAGATCCCGCCGAAGCGGTTGATGGCGTCGAACACGGCGGTGACCGCCTGCGCGCCGGCGGTGAAGCTGTCGGAAACCGCTCCGGTGAGGCCGCTCACGTTGCCCACGGTGATCGTCGAAGCGGTCACCCCCGGAGCCGACGCCGTGTTGCCCGCGGTGCCCGTGCAATAGGACGCCTGGGTCTGCGGGTCGTAGCTGAAGTTGGCCGGGGTGAGCGCTGCGACGCCGCCCGACGCCACCTGGGACTGACCGCCGCCCGACGCGCTCGAAGGCCCCTTCGATGCGACCTGGCCGCCCTGGGAACCGCCGCCCGAGGCTGCCTGGCCGGAGCCTGTGGCCGCGCTCGCGCCGGCGGCGGGGCTGGCCACCTGGCTCGACCCGCCGCTGGGACCGGAGGCCTGGGTTGCGCCTGTCCCGCTCTGCGCGCCGCTGGCGACCGCCGCCGGGAAGTAGGGGGGCACCCTCGCACCACAGGACGCCGCGACGAGAGCCACGGCGACGAGCACCGCCACCGAGGGGACGGAACGGCTCCTCCGCCGGCGACCCGCTCCCGCCGGCACCCCCGGGTCGGCACGCCTAGCGAGCAGCCGCATGGACGGACCCCCCATGGCTCGGCGCGGCCCCCACGCTGCAGGGCGGAACGCTTATCAGCTTACCCAACCACTTCCCTCCGGTTGCTGACGGGAACGTCATACTCGGGTCGCCGAGGCGGCACGAAAACAATTTTGATGCGCGGGAATTTCGATGCGACCGAGGCGCTCTCCTGCCTGGGACGGTCGCAGTTCGGCGCCCGGAGACGGGACTAGGCCGCCACCTGGTCGTAGTGGAGCAGGTGGTTGAGGTTGCCGCCCATCACCTTGCGCACGTCCTCGTCGGAAAGTCCCTCGAGGTCGTCGACGAAGGTGAGCGGGTCGGCGAGCCCCTCGGGGTGGGGGTAGTCGGACCCGAACAGCACGCGGTCCGCTCCGATCAGCGAGACGAGGCCGACGGGGTCCTCCTCGTGGAATGGGTGGACGTATATGTTCCGCTTGAAGACCTCCACCGGGTTCTCGTCGAAGTCTTTCGGCGAGAACTCCCAGCCGTGCTCGAACGCCTCGAGCAGGGGCCGCACCCAGCCGCTGCCGTTCTCCACCGGGGCGAAGCGCAGCTCGGGGAAGCGGGTGCAAAGCCCGTGGGTGACGAGCGAGGCGACGGTGTCGACGATCGGCCGGGAGAAGTGGTGCATGATCGTGGCGAAGCCCGACTTGTTCTTGAACGGGAGGAACTCGCCTCCGCGGACCCCTTCCCACTCGTTCATGTACCGCTGGTAGCCGCTGTCGGAGGCGTGCATCCCGACGAGGACTCCCTCCTCGGCGACGATCTTCCAGAACGGGTCGAACTCGGGCAGCGCTGGGGACCGCCGGCCCATGAACCCGGGGACCGGGGCAGGCCGAACGAGGATCACCTTGGCCCCCCGCTCGAGCACCCATTCGAGCTCCTCGATGGCCCGTTCGACGATGGGGAGGGTTATCACCGGCGTCGGGAAGATCCGGTCCTCGTAGTTGAACGTCCACTGCTCGTGCATCCACTGGTTGAGCGAGTGGATGACGGCGTGGGTGGCGAGCGGGTCGTCGGCCAGGCGCTCCTCGAGCAGGCTGGCGAGCGTCGGCCACATGAGGGCACGGTCGAGCCCCAGCTCGTCCATCAGCTTCAGGCGGGCCCCCGGCTCGCGGAAGGCCGGGATGGAGCGGATCGGCTTGCCCATGATCTCGCGGCGGCTCTTGCCCTCCGGGTTGCCAACCTTGAAGTACTCCTCCTGGGCGCCCGGGGCGGCGACCACGTCGAAGGTCGGGTTGGGGATGTAGTCGGAGATCACGTTGCGAACGGCGATCTTGGTCCGCCCCTCGACCTCCACGTAGCGGATCAGGCCCTCGTACTCGCGCGGCAGGTGGCGGGTGAAGGCGTCGGTCGTCTCGTACAGGTGGTTGTCGGCGTCGCAGACCGGGAAGTCGAGATCTCGTGACGGCACGGCGGGGCCTCCCCAAACTCAGCTCTGACAGGTCGTCTCATCCTACCAGCTGCGAGAATGGCGTTTCCACCCCGCGGTACCCGCGTTTTCGCCCTACGCGTCGGCTACCCCGACAGCGCCCTCTGCTTGCGCCGGTTGACCTCGGCGACGAGCCGTTCGGTCACCTCGTCCGGCGAGCCGGTGCCCGAGACGGTTGCCAGCAACCCTTTCTTGTCGAACCACTCGATCAGGGGGGCGGTCTCGCGCTCGTAGAGCTCGAGCCTCCGCCTTATCGCAGCTTCGGTGTCGTCGTCGCGCTGCACGACATCCCCTCCGCACACGTCGCAGATTCCCGGCACCCGAGGCGGGTTGTCGGCGACGCTGTAGTTGGCCCCGCAGTCGGTGCACACCCGCCGACTGGCGAGGCGCGACAGGACCTCGGTGGTGGCGATCTCGAGGTTGAGCACCACGTCGAGCGCCCGCGGGGCGACCATGTCCATCAGCGCCTCCGCTTGGGGGACGGTTCGGGGGAACCCGTCCAAGATGAAGCCGCGGTGGGTGGTGTCGTCCTTGGTCAGCCGCTCGCGTACCACGCCGATGACGATCTCGTCGGGCACCAACTCGCCGGCGTCGAGGTAGCGTCGGGCGGCCCGACCGAACTCCGACCCCGCCCTCACGGCCGCCCGGAACGTGTCGCCGGTAGCGACGTGCGGCACGACGTAGTGGCGCGACAGGCGGACCGCCTGTGTCCCCTTGCCCGCTCCTTGCTTGCCCAGGACGACGATCCGGGCGCCGGGGTTCACCTACGAGGGCCCCTTTTCCCGGGGCGACGACATCTCGCCACTACCGCAGGAAGCCCTCGTAGTTGCGCAGCATCAGCTGGCTGTCGACCTGTTTCATGGTCTCCAGAGCGACCCCCACGGCGATGAGAAGACTGGTACCGGCGAAGGGGTAGTTCTGGATCCCCCACCAGGCGAGCATCAGCGACGGCAGGAGGGCGACGAACGCCAGCCACAGGGAGCCGGGCAGGTTGATCCGGTTGAGGATCTGCTGCAGGTGCCGCTCGGTGTTCGGCCCCGGGCGGATGCCCGGGATGTAGCCGCCCTGCTTGCGGATGATGTCCGCCTGCTGGGCGGGGTCGAAGGTGACCGCCGCGTAGAAGTAGGCGAAGCCGACGATCAGGAGCCCGTAGAGGACTATGTACACCCAGTTCGACGGCTGGGCGAGGTGGAGGCTGATCCAGTCCTGCACCGACTTCCACCCCCCGGTGCTGGGCAGGACGTTGGAGATCAGGATCGGGAAGTACAGCACCGAGCTGGCGAAGATGATCGGCACCACGCCGCCGGTGTTCACCTTCATCGGGATGTAGGTGCTCTGACCGCCGTACATGCGCCTGCCGACCACCCGCTTGGCGAAGGTCACGGGGATCCGTCGCTGGCCCTGCTCGATGAAGACGATGCACACCAAGAGGAACAGCGACACGGCGAGGATGATCCCGAATTTGAACCAGCCGGCTTCGGCCTTCACCGCAGCGCCGCCGCTCGGCATGGTGGCGACCACGTTGGTGAAGATCAGCACCGACATGCCCTGGCCGACGCCCCGCTGGGTGATCAGCTCGCCCAGCCACATGACGACGACGGTCCCGGCGGTCATGGTGAGGACCAAGAGCAGCACCCGGGGGACGGTGAAGTCGGGGATAAGGTCGATGTTCAGGCTGCCGCCGTTGCCGAGCAGGCCGCCGCCGCCGTTGTGGAACACGTAGGCCAGGCCGGTGGACTGCATGATGGCGAGGGCGATCGTCAGGTAGCGGGTGACCTGGGTGAGCTTCTTCTGGCCCACC
>DATGKR010000174.1:0-30188 GCA_035294565.1 Acidimicrobiales bacterium
AGTCGCGGTGCAAAGCGCCGTCGACCCGACGCTGAAAGCGACGCTGCGCGTGGGCGTCGCCCCTCCGCTCGTGCCCGTAACCGTCGCCGAATAGGTCACCGACTGGCCGTAGGTGGCGCTGGTCGGCGAGACGCTCACCGAGGTGCTGCTCGACGCCTTGACCACCAGGCTTGCGTTGCCGCTCGACGTCGCGTAGTTGGGGTCCCCCGAGTACGTGCCGGTCACCGTGTCGGTACCAGCAGGCGCCGCCTTCGAAGCGCACGACCCGCTGCCACCAGTGAGAATCGCGGTGCAAAGCGCCGTCGACCCGACGCTGAAAGCGACGCTGCCCGTGGGCGTCGCCCCTCCGCTCGTGCCCGTAACCGTCGCCGAATAGGTCACCGACTGGCCGTAGGTGGCGCTGGTCGGCGAGACGCTCACCGCGGTGCTGCTCGACGCCTGCGCCACAGTCACGGTGGTCGTGCCCTGCGAGCCGGCGAAGCCCTCGGCGGGGCTGCCGCTGTAGACGGCGGTGATCGTCTCGGAGGTGCCGGCGGGCGTGGCGGACGTGTCGCACGTGGCCTGGCCGCTGCTAACCGGTCTGGCTGCGCAGAGCACGGTCTGCCCCGCGCTGAACGACACTGTCCCCGCGTTGGGCGTGCCGGCGCTGCTGGAGATGGTCGCCGTGTAGCCGATCAACTGCCCGTAGGTCGCCGGTGAAGGCGACGCCGACAGCGTGGTTGTCGTCGGGTTGGCGGTCACGTTGAGAGAGGCGAAGTCTGCCGCCCCACCGTACGGGGAGCCCCCCGAGTAGACGGCGGTGACCGTGTCCTCGCCGGACGGCGCGTTCGTCGCAGTGCATGTGGTGACGGCGTCGGAGAAGTTGGGCTGCTGGGCGAGGGTTCCGGTGCAGAGCGTCGTGCCGCCGGCGCTGAAGGTCACGGTCCCGGTGGGCACGGTGACGCCGGTGCCGCCGACGTTGATGGGCTGCACGGATGCTTCGTAGGTGACGCTCTGCCCGAATGGGGTGGACGTCGGGTTGGTGCCGGCCGCGACCAGGACGGACGAGCCGCTCACGGTGAGGGTCGTCTGGCCCTGCGACCCGGCGTAAGTGGAGTCGCCCGAGTAGACCGCGTACACCGGCTCGCTCGACTGGCCAGGTGGGTCGGACGGGGCGTCGCTCGCCGAGCAGGTACCGGTGCCGGAGGCGAGGGTGATCGTGCAGACGGGCACCATCTGCCCTGGGTTCCCGACGTCGACGGCGACGGTGCCGGTCGCGGTGCCGCTTCCCCCGCTCACCGTGGCGGTGTAGGTGACGGACGCACCGCCGGTGACCGAGCCAGTCCCGGCCGAAGTGGTGATCCCCACCGTCGAGGAAGCGCCGGTCGCGTCCAGCGTGGCCGATCCCTGGGAGGGCTGGAAGGGCCCCTGGTCGGGTTGGTAGAGCGCTTGGATCGTGGGCGAGCCGGCGGGCGCGGCGGTCGACGTGCACAACGCCTGCGACTGGTTGGGGGTGCCCGTGGGGAACAGCGCCGCCTCGCAGAGCGGGGCGGGGCCGACGGTGAAGTCGACATAGCCGGTCGGCGGCGTGGAGCTCGACGTGCTGCTGGTGTTGTCAACCGTCGCCGTGTAGGTGACCGGCTGGCCGGCGCCTGCGGTGGTGGGAGTGGCGGCCACCGTCGTCGTCGTCGTGTAGCCCACGAACTCGAAGGTCGACCCGGCCGACCCGCCGAAGGTGGACTCGCTGGCCTGGTCGGGGCTGTAGACGGCGACGATGTCGTCGTCTCCCGCCGGCGCCGCCGTCGAGGGGCAGTTGGCGCTCCCCGAGGAGAGAGTCGCGCTGCACAGCGTCGTCGGTGACCCGAAGGGATTGGTGGGCTGGCCGGTGGGGCCGGGCAGGTTCTCGGGGTAGGCGTAGAAGGTGACCGTCCCGGTGGGAGTCCCGGTCCCCGAGTTGGGGGCGACGGTCGCGGTGTAGGTGAGGTTTGCCCCGTAGTTTGCCTGGCCACCAGACGAGCTCGTCAGGGTGGTAGTCGTTGCCGTCACCGCTGCGGCAGTGACTGTGTTCGGAGTCGAACTGGTGTTGTAGGAGACGTTGAGGGCGACCGGGGAGTTGGTGGCCCCGTTGCACGGCGCCAGCTCCACGGTGCCCCCGTTGGCGAGGGGCGCGGTCCCGTAGAAGATCCCGGGGGTAGGCACGGAGAAGCTCCCGCTGATCGAGGACGCCGAGACCAGCGTGTAAACGGTCCCCAAGTTGGGCGTGAAGCAGCCTTGCGTCTGCGTCGAGGTGTCGTAGTAGGAGTTCTGGATGTTCAGCTCCGCCCCGTCCAGACTGACCGCGCCGGTGTCGACCGAGGCGTTGCTGTTGTTGGGGGTTGCGGTGAGCTCGGAATTGTCGGTGCCGGCGGTGGCGCTCGCGCCGCTGCTGGGGCCGTCGATGCTGAACCCCAGGGCGCTCTGCGAGTCGAAGCTGGCCGCGCCGGTCGAGAGCGACCCCGGCGTCTGGGTCCCGTTGCCCACGAAGACGGCGGAGCCCTTGGACTGCAGGTCTCCCAGGGCGGCGGCCCCGAAGGCCCCGACGTCAGTGAGGTCCACCGCGTCTCCGTTGATGCCGTCTAGGTCCCCGGCGAGATTGACCGACCCGTTGGCGTAGGCGCCCGGCCCTGTCCCACCGCCGGCGAGCCCCGTGTCGGAGCTGTCGGCCCCAGTCGCGCTGAACAAGGGCACCTCGTTGGTGCCGGAAAGGGTGAGCGAGGCGCCTCCGGCGAGAGTGACGCCGAGAGTGTCACCGGTGCCCCCGGAGATCCCTCCCTGCGTGTTCAGGCCGACGGGGCCGTTGGTCGTACCGTTGAGGGCCCACGTCTGGGCCGCGCTGAGCGAGAGGGGCATCGACAGGTTCTCGACGGAGGGGAATGACGCCGAGGTGGACGGGTTGACGGTGATCCCGCCCGAGCCCACCGTCAACGAGTCATTGTTCGTGTCCGCTGCGAAGTTGTACGGCCCGCCGCTGAAAGACAGGCCCGAAGCGGAGAGCCCGGCGACGTCGTCGGTGGCGTTGTAGCAAGCGGTTGACGGCGGCGAGCTCAGGCTGTCGCAGGAGCTGAGATCGGGGAAGGTGAGGGTGCCCACCGTCCCCGACGGCGCCGTCCCGCCGCTCCAGTTGGAGCCCGAGCTCCAGGTGCCAGGGCCGGTCGCTGTCGACTCCCCACCCGTCCACGTGTAACCGGCAGTAGCAGAAGCCTGGGGCGCCAGCCCCAACCAGAGCGTGACCAGCGCCACCGCTGCGGCGACTGCGGAACCCTTGCGGATACCCATCTCGTTCAACCCCTTTCGGAAGCCCCGGCGACTCCCTGCCCTGCAGCGCGCCGCCGGCCTGGTGAAAGCCAAGCAGCCCGGCCCGCGAAAAACAGCAGCTCGGAGCAACCTCGTACAACCTCGTACGCGCATTTGCCACGTGACAGGGCCGCTGCCGCCGGTTAGCATCCCTACTGACAGTCAGAACCTGGGTGAAAAGGGGCGAAAGGGTGGCTCTCGACGGTCTGGACCCGACGACCGTGCAGACCCGCGAGGACCTCGCCCACGCCCTGACGGTCCTCCGCCACGCCTGCGGGCTCACCGTGCGGGACCTGGCCCGGCGCGTCGACGCCCCTGCCGCCACCCTCGGCGACTACTTCGCCGGCCGGCACCTGCCCGGCCCGAGGCAGTTCGGCCTCTACCGCTCGATCCTCGCCGCATGCGGCGTCGCCGGGTCCGCCGAGCAGGAGGAGTGGGTCGCGGCGCTCAACCGGGCCCGGTTCACCTCCGACGGGCGCGCCGCCAAGGGGGCGCCGCCCTACCCGGGTCTCGACCCCTTCGGGGAGCAGGACGCCGAGCTGTTCTTCGGACGCCAGTCCGCCCTCGACGACCTCGTCGGCGCGCTCAGCCGACTGGTCGACGACCCCGAACAACGGCCCCGGGCGGTGGTGCTCGTCGGGCCGTCCGGTTCCGGCAAGACGTCGCTGCTCATGGCCGGCCTCCTCCCGGCGGTGAGCGCCGGGATCCTCGAACCGGGCCAAAACGGTCCCCCTCCCGCCGCGGGGGAGCACCTCTGGGACTGCATCGCCACGCGCCCCGAAGGGCTGGCCGCTGTGGCGGCCGGCGCCGGTGCGAACGGCGGTGGGAACTGGGAGCGTCTGGTGGTCGTCGTCGACCAGTTCGAAGACGCCCTGTCCCTCGACGGCGACGCCCGCGTCGGGGTCTTCCAGGCCCTCGACCGGCTGTACGCCCGCGGGGCGATGGCGGTCCTAGGGCTGCGGGCGGACTTCTACCAGGCGGCCGCAGCGGAGCCCGCCCTGCTGGGGGCGCTCCGCAGCCACCAGGTGCTCCTCGGGCCGATGACCGCCGAGGAGCTGCGCGACGCGGTCGAGGGGCCCGCCGCGCAGACCGGCGCTGCGGTCGAGGACGGGCTGGTCGACCTGATCCTCGCCGACCTCGCTCCGGGAAGCCCCCCCGGGTTCGCCCACCCTCCCGGCGCACTGCCGCTCCTCTCCTACGCCCTGCTGGCGACCTGGCAGCGCGGAGGGCGGAACCACCTGACCATCGCCGACTACCGGGCGGTCGGGGGGATACGCGGCGCTGTCCGCCAGGCCGCCGAGGAGCTCTACGGGGAGCTCGACGGGAGCCAGCAGGAGCTAGCCCGGCGGATCTTCTCCCGCCTGGTCCGCCTCGACGCCGCAGGACCGCCCACCCGCCGCCGGGCGCCTCGCGCCGAGCTCGCCGACCTGGAGGCGCCTTCCGGCTCCCCCCCGAGCGCCGGGGTGCTGGAGCGCTTCGTCGCCGCCCGGCTCCTGACGGTCGACGCCGACAGCGTCCAGATCAGCCACGACGCCCTCCTCCTGGCGTGGCCCCGCCTGGCCGAGTGGATCGACGCCGACCGCGACTGGCTGCGGCTGCACACCCAGCTGGCAGACGCGGCCCAGGCGTGGGTCGAAGCAGGGCGCGACGAGTCGCTGCTCATGCGCGGCACCCGCCTCGAAGCGGCCCTCGAGCAGTTGGGCGACGGGGAGCACCGCCGCCAGCTCAACCGCAGCGAAGCCGACTTCGTCGACGCCTGCGTCTCCCACCGCGACCAGCAGGCGCGGGCGGCGCGCCGGCGCACCCGCCTCACCCACCGCCTCCTCGGCGCGGTGACCCTCCTGGCCGTGGCGTCGATCGTCTTCGCCGTGGTCGCCGTAGACGCCGACCACGCCGCCACCACCGCCCGCAACCAGGCGCTCTCCCGCCAGGTGGCCATCGAAGCCCAGCAGCTCCAGCCGACCGACCCCTCCCTGGCCGCCCAGCTGGCCCTCGCCGCCTACCGCATCTCCCCCACCGTGCAGGCGCGCTCGACCCTCGTGGACGCCACCTCGGGGGAGATCCCCACGCGCCTGCTCGGCCCCGTCGGGCCGGAGTTCGTGTCCCTCTCCCCCTCCGGCCACCTTCTCGCCGTCGCCCAGTCGGCCACCGACACCGTCGCCGTGTACCGGATGGGCACGTCCACCCCCACCAAGGTGGCTGTGGTGAGCGCCGGGCCGCCCGCCGACCAGGACTTCGCCGTGGCGTTGAGCCCCGACGGGCGGCTCCTCGCCGCCGGCGGCACCGGCCACGCCCTCGTCCTCTGGCAGCTGGGAGCGTCCGGCCGCCCCCTCCAGAAAACCGTCCTGCGCGGTTTCTCGAGCACCGTCTACGCGGCCGCGTTCTCCCCAGACGGTCAGGTGCTGGCGGCTGCGGGGGCGGACGGCACCCTCCGGCGCTGGGACGTCTCCCACCCCGCCCGTCCGGTCGCCCTGGCCGTCCTGCACTCCCCGGGCGGCGCGCCGCTGAAGACCGTCGCCTACAGCCCCGACGGTCGGCTCCTGGCGGCCGCCGGGGGCAACGGCGTCCTCGCCGTCTGGCCGTCGGGCGCCACGAGCCCCCGGCTGGCCCCCGGCTCGGGTACCGCGGCCATCGAGACGCTCGCCTTCAGCCCGGACGGCTCGACGATCGTGACCGGAGGCGACGACCTGGCCCTGCGGGTGTGGGACGTGTCGGCCGCCGGCTCGCCGCGACCGGCGCGGCCGGCCCTCAGCCCGGCCACCTCGCAGTTGTTCAGCGTCGCCTTCAGCCCCCACGGCCGCTTCCTCGCCGTCGGCTCCGCCGACGGGTCGATCCACCTCTACGACACCGGCACCTGGGCGCCCGCCGGCGGCTTCGGGGCGCCCAACCCGGTCACCAGCGTCGCCTTCGCACCGGGAGGCAACCATCTCCTCACCGCCGACTCCGGCGGCGTCACCAGGGTCTGGTCCCTGCCCGACCCGGCCACCTACAGCGAACCGGGCCGCGTCTACTACCTCGGCTACGCGGAAGGCAGCGCCCGTCTCATCGCGGGCAGCAGCGGGCCGCAGGGGGACGCGACCGTCTGGGACGTGGAAGGGCCCATCCGCCTGTCCGACGCCGGCAACGTGGTGCCCAACTCGGCTTTCGGGCCCGTCGCCGGCGCCGTAGCGTCGAGCCCCGACGGCAGGCTCGTCGCGGTCGCCAACGCCCAGGCGCAGATCCAGATCTTCGACACGTCCGACCCCTCCGCGCCGAAAGCTCTCGGCCCGCCGCTCAGCGGCAACAAACCGTTCATCGAACAGCTGGGCTTCAGCCCCGACGGGCGGACCCTCGCCGCCAGCGACGACAGCGGGCAGGTGCGCATGTGGAACGTCGCCGACCCGTCGCACCCACGTCCCCTGCCGACCCTGACCGGCACCACCGGCGAGGTGCTCGGCTTCGCCTTCAGCAACAACGGGCGGCTCATCGCCACCGCCAGCACCGACGACAAGGTACGCCTCTACGACATCTCCCACCTTTCCCACCCCTCCTTGCTGGCCACCCTCGGCGGCTTCACCGACTACGCCTACGACACCGCCTTCACGCCCGACGGGCGGACCCTCATCGGCTGCAGCGCCGACGGCACGATCCGCATCTGGGACATAGCCAACCCCCGCCATCCCGAGCCGCTCGGGCGTCCCCTGACCGGGCCGACCGGCTACGTCTACGCCATATCGGTGAGCCCCGACGGAAAGACCCTCGCCGCGGCGATCACCACCCACGCCGTGTGGCTGTGGAACATCTCCGACCCCGCCCATCCCCGGCTCGAGGACACCCTCACCGCTGGTCAGGCGGAGGCCTTCGCGGTGGCTTTCAGCCCCGACGGGCGCAGCCTCGTCGCCAGCGGCAGCGACGACACGCTGCACCTCTGGCAGTACCGCCCGGCCGACGCGGAGAAGCTGGTGTGCTCGCTCGCCGGGGACCCGATCACCCCCGCTGAATGGGCCCGCTACATCCAGGCCCCCTACCACCCGCCCTGCCCCTGAACCCCGGCGGGGTCCCCTGCGGGCTCCGCCGGCCGCGTTAGCGTCGCGCGCCCGTGGAGGCAAGTTGATCAAGTACATCGGCTCGAAGCGCAGGCTCGTGCCGGTGCTGGGAGAGCTGCTGGCCCGATCGGGGGCGACCAGCGCCCTGGACCTCTTCACGGGCACGACGCGCGTGGCACAGGAGTTCAAGCGCCGCGGAGCGCAGGTCACCGCGGTGGACTCGGCCCGCTACTCACACGTCTTTGCCCGCTGCCACATAGAGACCGACGCGGCCGCCGTGGACCCTGCCGCCGTTCAGGAGGCGCTCGCCCGCCTCTCGAGCCTCCCCGGCCGCCACGGTTATTTCACCGAGACGTTCTGCGTCCGCTCCCGCTTCTTCCAGCCGTTCAACGGCCGGCGCGTCGACGCCATCCGCGACGCCATCGAATCCGACTACAAGCACAGCAGCCTCTACCCCATCCTGCTCGCCAGCCTGATCTACGCCGCCGACCGGGTCGACTCGACGACCGGTGTTCAAATGGCTTATGTCAAAGGGTGGGCGCCGCGCTCGTACAAGCCCCTCGAGCTCCGCACGCCGGCACTGCTGCCCGGCGGGGGGCGGGCGGTTCGCGGTGACGCCTGCGAACTGGCAAGGGAGCTGCCCGCGGTGGACCTCGCCTACCTCGACCCTCCCTACAACCAGCACCGCTACTACACGAACTACCACGTGTGGGAGACGCTGGTCGCGTGGGACTCCCCCGCCCACTACGGCGTCGCCTGCAAGAGGGCCGACTGCCGGGATCCCTCGACTAGGAGCGTGCTCAACTCCGCTCGGGAGATGCCCGCCGCCCTGCGCCGGCTGGTCGCCGAGGTGCGCGCCGAGACAGTGATCCTCTCCTACAACGACGAGTCCTGGGTTTCCCTGGCCGACCTGGTCGAGATGTGCTCTCTTCGGGGCCACGTGGCCGTGCTGGCGTTCGACTCGGCGCGTTATGTCGGCGCCCGCATCGGCATCTACAACCCGAGCGGGGAGAAGGTGGGGAAGGTCTCACGGCTGCGCAACGTGGAGTACGTCGTCGTGGCGGGACCGCGCGACGTCGTCGAGGAGATGACGACGGCTCCCCTGCCCACCCCGACGGGGGTTGCCAGCACGCGGACCGGGTAGTGAAATTCACATGGCTACCGAGAGACAGAAGGCAGCGGCCCGGCGGAACCTGGAGAAGGCCCGCGCCGCCCAGGCGGCCAGGCGGGAGGGGAGGAAGGCGCCGAGGCATTCTGGGGGTCTGCGGACCGCCGAGGAGAACAGGCTGCCCGACAGCAGCTTCGCCTTCCCCGCCGAGCGCAAGGAGCCTCTCGTCGACGCCGCCCACGTGCGGAACGCCGTCGCCCGCTTCGACCAGGTCGAAGGCGTGACCGACGCCGAGCGCGACGAGGCGTGGCGGCGCATCCAGGCGGCCGCAAGGCGATTCGACGTGCACCTTTCCGAGTCCGACTGGCGGGAGCTGTTCCGCGGAGGGAAGGCGCGAAAGGCCAGCTGACGATCCGGCCCGGCCGGCCGACGTCAGTTCCGACCTCCGCCGGAGAGCATGTCGGCGTCGGAGACGAGCCGGCCGATCTTGCGCAGCTCCATCTGCACCCCCTTCAACGCCACGGCCATGGTGATCGGGCTGCCGGCTTCGGCGGCGACGAAGGCGGCGGCGAGCGCGGCGTTGCGGATGGTCCCGCCGGTCATCTCGAAGCGGTCGGCCAGCTCGTCGAGGTCGAGGTCCTCGCCGAGCGGCGCCTTGCCCGGCAGGCATCGGCGCCAGATACCCCGACGTTCGGCGGGCCCGGGAACGGGGAACTCGACCACCACGTGGAGGCGGCGAACGAAGGCCGGGTCGATGTTGTTCACCAGGTTGGTGGCCAGGACCGCCAGGCCCTCGTAGCGCTCCAACCGCTGCAGCAGGTAGGCGACCTCGATGTTGGCGTAGCGGTCGTGGGCGTCGGACACCGCCGAGCGCCTGCCGAGCAGGGCGTCGGCCTCGTCGAAGAACAGGGCAACGTTGCTCGCCTCCGCCGCGTCGAATACCCGGGCGAGGTTCTTCTCCGTCTCTCCTATGTACTTGCTGACCAGGTTCGCCAGGTCGACGGCGTAGAGGTCGACCCCCAGCTCGCCGGCGACGACTTCGGCGGCGAGGGTCTTGCCGGTGCCCGACGGCCCGGCGAAGAGGGCGACCACCCCCGTCGACGGCGAGCCGGAGAACCCCCAGCTCCCGAACACGGTGCGTTTCTGCCGGCAGCGCACCGCCACCGAGCGGACCAGCTCCTCCCGGTCGGAGTCGAGGACCAGGTCGTCCCAGCCCCGGACCGGGCGGATGCGGGTGGCGGTGGCGTCGATGTGCCCGGCGGCTAGCCTGCGAACGGCCGCAGCGACGTCGCCCCCCAGGGCGGCGGCCGCCCGGCCGGCCAGGTCGACCTGCTCGGCGGTCAGGGGCAGAGGAGGCTCCTCCAGCGGCCCGAACGCCTCTTCCCACTCGACGCCCGTCGCCGCCGGAGGCTGCACCCGGGCCGACACCCATCCCCTGGGAAGGGTGGCCACCGGCAGCTCGCGCCGGCTCGACAATCCCCAGGCGAGATGGCCGGCGGCCTCGATCGTGTCGGCCGAGCCCGACGCGAGCTCGTCGTCGACCTCGACCACGACGGCGGCGCCGTGCAGCGTGGCCTGCCTCACCACCGACTCCCAACCGGCGGGGGCCGACGGCTCCCCGGCGACAACGAGCAGCAGCGAGGCGGGTGCCAGCGCCTCCGCCAGGGCCTGCAGGCGGCGGATCCGGTCGGGTCCCGCCGCGACGGCGACCACCCCGGCCGGCCCGCAGGCCACCTCCTGCGGGGGGACCGCCACGGTGCGGACCCGGCCGCCTTCGGCCACCACCCACCGGGTTCCCGCCGGCACGCCTGATTCGGTGCCCGCAGCACCGTGCAGCCACCAAAGCACCGGGGGCGCCACGGCGATCGGCGCCGACGACCACGGTCCCTCGGCGACCTCTTCGAGCAGGCAAGCCCTCCGGAGAGGCCCGCCGGGCGCGACGGCGGCTCCGCCGTCGAGGTCTCCGCAGATCAAGCGCAGCGTCCAGAGGTTGGGGCGTCTGGCGGTGACGTCGTCGTTCAAGTAGCCGACGAGGCGCTGGAGCTGCGGGTCGGCCTCCACGGAGCAGAGCACCGCCAGGACGGCCGCGGCGTCCAGCTCGAGACGGGCCCGCCGGGCCAGGCGGGCGAAGCTGCCGTCACCGTCGAGGGAGTCGGCGAAGGCCTTGACGGCGGCCTCGGCGGCCTCGGCGGTCGCTTCCTCCAGCTCGCCGGCGCGCCGGTCCGCCTCCTCCGAGCCGGGCAGCTCGCCGAGCAGGGCGGACAGGTCCGAGTCGTCGACCTTCAGCCCGGCGAGCGGGTCCGGCGGCCTGCCGCGGGCCGCGCGCGCGACGAGGACCGCCCTCCAAACCAGCACGTCCCCGAGGTCAGCCCACGAGGAGTCGGGGCCCCCTCCGACCATGCCCGCAAGTGAAGCAGATGGAGTCTCCCGACATCACGGCTAACGCAACCAGTCTCAGGGAATTAAACGGTTGAACCTTGCCAAATAGGCATAAAAACGAAGGGCAGAAGTTGGCGAAATTGTGGGCAAGCGGCGCGCCTCGGCCTGCCTGTCGCGTGGCTATTATCGAGCTGCGAAGGAGCTTACGGGGTGATCAATGTCGTCGACCGGGCTCTCGAGCGTTACCTCCGTGAGCAGGTGCCGCTCCGGGAGTCGACAATAGGCGTGTCGTTCGACCCGCCGGACCGGGACTGGTGCGCGGGGCTCAACCGGCCGACCGTGAACGTCTTCTTGTGGGACGTGTCGCGCGCAGCCAAGACGGCCTACAGCGGGATCGATGAGCGCAGGACCGACCAGGGCACCGAGCGCCGGCCCGTGAACCCCGGGGTCGAGCTTCACTACCTGCTCACCGCGTGGGCCTCGGCGGTGAGCGACGAGCACCAGGTGCTCGGCTCGGTCCTCGCCGCCGTCCTCCGTCGCGGGGTCATACCCAGGGACACGCTGCCCGAAGGAGTGGTCGACGGCCCTTGCAGGATCGCCCTCGACACGCCCGAGCACCGTGTGCCCGGCGAGTTCTGGTCCGCGCTCGGCGGACGCCTCAAACCCGGGTTGCAGCTGAAGGTCACCCTGCGCCTCCCGGTGCGCGAGTGGATCCCCGCCCCGCCGGCGCCGACCTCGTTGGAGCTCGGCGTCGACCGGGTGGCGCCGATCGCCGCCGTGCCGGCGCCGGCGGCCCGCTGGGTGCCCGCAGACGGGACCTCCCCGCGCCGCGTCCGGCGCAACGGGGTCGTGACCGCCGAGGGCCGCCAGGCCGCGAAGCCCGCGGGGGTCGGCGACGACCAGCCGGGCTGAGGCGTTCCAGTGCGCGCCTCGCTGATCACCGACCGAATCGAGGTGGCGCCGGACGTTCCGGCCACCGCCCTGATCGAAGTGACCAACACGCTCGGCGTGATCGACGGCGTCTCGGTGTCGGCGGCGTCCGGGGCTGGCCTGGAGTGGTCGGCCGCCCCGGCGCTGCTCCCCCTCTTCCCCGGGTCGAGCGGGCGGCTCGCTTTGACGTTCACCGCCGGGCCCCACCTCCCCGCCGGCGCCCACCGCGTGACGCTCGAGGTGCGCTCGAGCGTGGACAGCGCAGAACGGGTGACTTTGACCCTGACCCTGGACGTGCTCCGCGCGCCGTCGGCGTCGATGACGGTCGACCCACCGGCGCGGCGCGCCCGACACCGTGCCCGCTACCAGCTGGTCCTCGCCAACCTGGGCAACACCGTCCTCGACCTGGACCTCGCCGCCGCCGACCCCGCCCGCATCCTGTCGGCGAGGGTCTCACCCCCCTCGCTCACGGTTCCCCCCGGCGAGGAAGCCCGGGCCGAGCTCACCGTCGAGGGCAGGAGACACCTCCTCGGCGCCGAGCGCCGCCAGCGGGTTGCGGTTCAAGCACGGGCCGAGCAGGTCGAGATCGACGCCTTCGCCTCGTTCCGCCAGGCGCCGCTCGTGCCGACCGGGGCACGGACCGCAGCCGTGCTCGGCGTCATCGTGGCCATGTGGGCCGCGGTGTTCCTCGTCGCGTTGAGCAGGGCCAACTCGAGCGATCCGCTCACCAAAGAGGTGCCTCCCTCCTTCTACGCGTCGGTCGCCTCGCGGCGCGTCAACACGGCCGCCTTCGGCGCCCTCGGCCGGGGCGGCCTGCTCGCCTCGGCGGCGAGCCCGTCGACCCCGGCGGGGGCGGTCCCCAAGTCGGGCGTGGTCATAGGCGTCGGCGGGACGGTCAACGGGACCGTCGACGCGGCGAGCACCGGCGCCGGGGTGGGAAGGATCACCGTCCAGGCGGTGCGCGACTCGCCGAACGGCCCGGTGCTGGTGTCCTCGGCGGCCACCGCCTCCGACGGGACCTACTCCCTCGTCGGGCTGATGCCCGGCGACTACAAGCTCGAGTTCAGCGCCCCGGGGTACCGGACCGTGTGGTACCCCGACGCCCCCGACGAGACGTCGGCGGCACCGGTCGCCGTCGCCGCCCTGGCCGACACCAACGGGATAGACGCGACGATCACTGGCCTGCCCGGGTCGATCAGCGGCACCGTCTACACGGGCGAGACGCCGTCCCCGCCGGTGACGGTCACGGTCGTCGCCGAACAGGGCAACGGCCAGACGATCGCCACGGTCACCACCAACAGCTCCGGGAACTACACCATCCCGTCGCTCCCGGCGCCGGGCACCTACGACCTGAGCTTCACCGCCCCCGGCTACCAGGTTGCGTCCGACACCGAGGAGATCGCCGGCGGTGAGGCGCACATCGCCAACAGCGTCACCCTCTCCGCCGGGCCGGGAACCCTCGGCGGCGTGGTCACCGACGGCTCCAAGCCGCTCGGCGGGGTCACGATCACCGCCAACGCCAACGGGCAGACCATCACCTCGGCGACGCCGACGACCGGCGAGATCGGGCACTTCTCCATCCCCAACCTCACCACGCCGGCCACCTACCTGCTCACCTTCAGCGACCCAGGGTACGGTTCGGTGACCGTCGCCGAGCACCTCGGACCGGGCCAGTCGCTCACCGACTTGACGATCCCGCTCTCCGGCGGCGCCGGGCAGATCTCCGGGGAGGTGACCTCGCAGTCGGGCGCCCCGCTCGGCGGGGTCTCGGTCACCGTCGACAACCTCGCCGCGCCGGTGAGCACCGAGACGCTCACCGCCGGCAGCGTGGGGTCGTTCCTCCTGTCCGGGCTCGCCACGCCCGGCGACTACACGCTCACCTTCTCCCTGGCCGGCTACCAACCCCAAACCCTCGAAGTCACGCTGACCTCGAGCGGCTCGGCGAGCGGCGTGCAGGTCCAGCTGCCCCCCGAGGCGGCGGCGCTCACCGGGACGGTGACTTCGGCCTCGGGCAACCCCCTCACGGGTGTCACCGTGACCGCCACCAACGGGTCGGTGACACGCACCACCACGACGACGTCGAGCCCCCCCGGCGGCTACAGCCTGGGCAGCCTCGCCCCCGAGAGCTACTCGGTCACCTTCTCCCTGTCCGGCTACCAGTCAGAAACCGTCCTCGTCCACCTCCAGCCCGGCCAGACCGCCAACGCCTCGGCGTCGCTCACCCCCAACCCGCCCGCATGAAAGTCGAGGTCAACCCGCGCCGCTTCTCGGTAGTTCCCGGCGAGCCGGCGGTGCTCACCGTCTCGGTGTCCAACACCGGCGGGATCATCAGCGGGCACCGGGTGCGGGTGCTCGGCGTCGACCCCCGCTGGGTCAGCCTGGACCAGGACCGGCTGTCGCTGTTCCCCGACTCGGCCGGCGTGTGCGTCGTCACGCTCACCCTGCCGAGGGGCGTGCCGGCCGGGCCGCGCACCGTGTCCATCGAGGTGACGGAGCTCACCCCGCCGCACGAGCGGGAGATCGTCAGCGTCGAGGTGACCGTGCCCGCCGAGCCGGGCCTCAAGCTCGCCGTGGACCCGGTGAGCGTCACCGGAGGGCGGTCGGCGGCGGTCGCCGTGCTGGTCGAGAACACCGGCAACGCCCCCATCGACGTAGCCCTCGACGGGCGGGAGGAGACCGGCGAGGTCCAGTTCCGCTTCGACGACCCCGCGCCGGCCGTGGCGCCCGGCGAGCACCGGGTCGGCGCGGCGGTGCTACGGGCTCCGCGACCGTGGTTCGGCAGCCCCAAGGTGAGGCCCTACACGGTCGTCGCCGGGCCGCCCGGCGCCCCGGTCGTCGCCGCCGGGACGTGGCTGCAAAAGGCGCGTCTGTCGCGCGGGGCGCTCGCCCTCACCGGTCTCCTCGCCGCCGCGACGGTCTTCGCCGTTGTCATAGCCGTCGCGCTGTCGCAGGTGGTGAGCAACTCGAACGCCGACCGCAACCTCGCCCTGCAGGTCGCCGAGGCCGCCCAGGCGGGCAACGCCAAGGCGGGGACGGCGGGCATCTCCGGGGTGGTGACCGAGGAGGCCACCGGCACCCCGGTCGGCGGGGTCACCGTGGACATATACCAGTCGAACGACCCGACGACACCGATCGTGTCGACCGCCACCGGCGCGAGCGGCGCCTACCACTTCAGCGGGCTGGCCGCCGGCTCGTACCTGCTGCAGTTCCAGGGCGCCGGTTTCGCGTCCCTGTGGTACCCCGACTCGCTCACCCCCGCGTCGGCCATGGCGGTCACCGTCAAGTCCGGCCAGTCCGTCTCGGCCGTCGACATCACCCTCGGAGGGCTGCCCGGCACCATCTCGGGCCAGGTCGTCGGCGCCGACCCGTCCGGAGCGGTGCTCACCCTCGAGATACCAGGGGCGGGAGGGGCCCAAGCCGCGGCCGCGGCGGCGGTCAACGCGGCCCCCCCGGCGACCCCCTCCTCGCCGGCCCCGGCAGCCGCTGCGGCCACCCCCACGACGACAGCTGGCGGAGCCGCGACGGGGGCGTCACTGTCGGCCGCCTCCTCCGACCCCTCCGCCCCGCCCACCCCCGCCGCGCAGGGGGCGGGACCGACGATCGTCACCAGCCAGACTCTCAGCTCCACAGGCGACTTCACCCTCGCCAACGTGCCGTCACCGGGCACCTTCGACCTCGTCGTGGTCAAAGCGGGCTACGCCCCGGCGGTCGCCGAGGTCGACCTGGCCGGGGGGGAGAGCCGCTCCGGGGTGGTCATCACCTTGCACAAGGGGGACGGGTCGATCAGCGGGACGGTGTCCACCGCCGCGGGCCCTCTTGGCGGGGCGACCATCGCCGCGTCCGATGGCACCTCCACCGTGAGCAGCGTGAGCGAGACGACCCCCGGGTCGGTCGGCGACTTCCAGCTGGACAATCTGCCGACGCCCGACACCCTGACGGTGGTCGTCACCGCGGCCGGCTACGCCTCGCAGACCCTGTCGGTGTCCCTGGCGGCCCACCAGCAGCTCACCGGCCTCTCCGTGGTGCTCGTCCCCGGCAGCGGGTCCATCTCCGGCACCGTCACCACCGCCGGGCAGCCGGCCGGGGGCGTCACCGTGACCGCCACCAACGGTCAGCAGACGGTGTCCACCGTCACCCTCAGCATCGGCAACGTCGGCACCTACCAGCTCAGCGGCCTCGTCAGCCCGGGCGCGTACACCTTGACGTTCTCCAGACCCGACCTCACCTCCCAGACGCGGGCGGTCAGCCTGACGACATCCCAGCCGGCCGTCACCGGCGTCGACGCCGACCTGGTGGCCGACACCGCCTCGGTCTACGGGACGATCACCCAGACCAACGGCCAGCCGGTCCACCAAGTGACCGTCCAGCTCAGCTCGGGGACCACCACCTACCAGGTGATCTCCGCCGACAGCCCCACCCCAGGCGCCTACGAGATCGACGGCGTCGCCCCCGGCACGTACACGATCAGCTTCACCCGCCAGGGCGGTCAGCCGACGTCGTCGATCATCTCCCTGGTGGGCGGTCAGCGCTTCGAGTACAACCCCCAGCTCACCCCGGCAGCGTCGATCTACGGGAGGGTCGTGCAGGAGTCCAACCCGACCCAGGCCGTGCCCGACGCGCAGGTCACCCTCTACCTTGCCACTCAGTACCCGACGGTCAGCGTCGCCACCGTCCTCACCGACAGCTCCGGCGACTTCACCTTCGAGAACGTCGACGCCCCGCAGAACTTCGTCGTCGGCGTCGCCTTCCCCCAGGGCTCCTCCAACCAGGAGACCGTGGTGGTCCAGACCGTCGAAGGCCAGGCGGTCCCCGTGTGCGGCAGCGAGGCCACCGGCCAGGTGGGCGCCGGTCCGAGCCCGACTACCACCACGGCGGGGGGCCAGTGCGACCCGACCACCGACCCGCTGGAGGTGGCCACCCCGTGAGCCTCGCCGCGCGCGCCGCGCCGGTCGAGGCGACACCGGGCTCCCCGTCGCTCCTCAGAGTGGCTGTCACCAACACCGGTGAAGCTCCCACGAGCGTCTCGCTGTCGGTGGCGGGGATGGACCCGGCGTGGCTCTCCGTGCCCGAACCGTTCGGACCGCTGCCACCCGGCGCGACGGTGGTCGCCGAGATCGCCGTCACCGTCCCGGTTGGGCACCCACCCTGCGAGCTGGCCGTGTCGGTGACCGCCACCGACGCAGGCGGCAGCTCGGCGTCGGCCGACGTGGTGGTCGGCGTGCGCGACGGCTCCGTCGTGTCCGCAGCGGTCGAACCGGCCGAGGCGCGCGGGGGATGGACGGGCCGGGCGAGGGTCGTCCTGCGAAACCGTTCCAAGACGCCTGTGCGCGTCGACCTCCACGCATCCTCGCCGGAACCGGACCTGCGGGTGCGTTTCGACGGCCCCACCCAGCTCCTCCAACCCGGGCAGGAGGTCCAGGTACCCACTCGGCTCTCCGCCCGGCGCCGTCTCGCCGGCGGTCCCACCAGACGGCCCTACGCGGTCCTGGTGCGCACCCGGGGGACGCCCGTTCAGCTGGAAGCCGCTTTCGTCCAAAGGGCGGTGCTCTCCGCCTGGATGACCAAGGTTGTCGCCCTGGCGGCGGTCGCCGCCCTTTGGGTCGCGGTCGCCGCCGTGGGGATCACCGATCTGAGCAAGCACGTGAACAACACGGCCAACCAGCGCGCAGCGAACAACGCTCCGCCGCTCTCGACCCCGTCGGGCCCCTCGGGGGGAAGCGGCCCCGGCGCCGGGGGGCCCGGCGGTTCGGGGGTATCGGCGGGGACGGGCGGCCCGGGGGGCGCAGGCGGCGCCGCGTCGACGCCGAGCAGGCTGAGCGGAAAGGTGACCGCCGCCCAGCCCGGAGGGGTGACCGTGAGGGTCACTCCCACCTCCCTCGAAGACCAGACGTCCCAGGCGGCGACGGTCGCGTCGCTGCCCGCCTCGCCGCGCTCACCGGTCGAGCTGGTCTCGGCGACAGCCCCCCTCGCGAAGCTGTACGGGGCCGACCTGCCCGACGCTCCCGCGCCGTCACCGACCGCCCGCCTGGACGCCCTGACGACCACCACCTCACCCGACGGGTTCTGGGCGGTCGCCGGCATCACCGCACCCGGCTACTACCTGGTGTCGTTCTCCAAGCCGGGCTACGCGACCGCTGACTACGTGGTCGACATCCCCGGCGGCGGCAAGGCGGTGACCCTCCAGGCCCGGCTGGTCCCCGGCAACGGCGCCCTGTCAGGGACGGTGTCGGGCCCCCACGGCCCGCTCGGCGGGGTGCAGCTGACGATCACCGACGGCACGGTCAGCTTGACCACCCGCACTCCCACCGAAGGCCAGGTCGGCGACTGGAGGGTCACCGGCCTGACCACCCCCGACACGTACCTGGTCACGGCAACCCTCCCGGGCTACAGCACGCAGACCACCTTGGAGACCCTGGGGGCCGGCGCCAGCCAGAGCGGCATCGACCTCACCATGGTCCCCGGTGAGGGATCGATAAGCGGCACGGTGGTCTCGTCGGTCACCGGGCAGCCTGTGGGGGGCCTGACCGTGACGGCCACCAGCGCCGCCGAGACGCGGACGACGACGACGACCACCGTCGCCCAGATCGGCACCTACGACCTGCCGGACCTCCCGGTGCCGGGAAGCTACGCCCTCACCATCTCCGGCGACGGCTATGTGAGCCAGACCGAGCAGGTCACCCTCGCCGCCGACCCCTCGACGGACAACGCCACCGTCAACGCGACCGTCACCCCGTCGGGCGCCGACGTCACGGGCGTCGTCACCGCGAGCGACACGGGCAAAGGCCTTGCCGGCGCCGGGTTGGTCCTGTCCAACCAGACCAACGTCTACAAGACCCTGACCACCTCCACGGGCACGCCGGGGAGCTTCGACTTCGGCCAGGTGCCCCCAGGTGAGTACGTGCTGAGCGCCGAGGCGTTCGGCTACACGACCGAGTCGGCGCAGGTGTCGGTCGGGCCGGGCCAGACCCAGACGGTGGACCTCACCCTGCCCTTCGTGGGCCAGCAGAGCCTCGCGACGGCCACGGTCCAGGGGAGCGTCGCGTCCCTTATCACCGCCAAAGCGGTCATCGGCGCCCAGATCAGCCTTGACGGCAAGCCTGTGTCGGCGACCACCAACGCGCAAGGTCAGTACGTGTTGAAGGGGGTGAACCCCGGCACTCACACCGTCACCGCCAGCTGCTCCCAGTCGAGCCCGTGCGAGAGCCTCGATCTCAACACGAACGCCCTCGCCCCCGAGGACTTCGAGACCACCACGGTGCAGGTGACCGTCGCCCTCGGCGCGGTCGCCTTCGCCCCTCCGATCCTGATGCCCAAGCTGGACCGCCTCGCCGGCGTGGTCCTCGACCGCACCGGCGCACCGGTCCCCGATCCGATCGTCACTCTCACCAACCCACAGACCGGCCAGTCGTTCGCCCCTGCGACGTCGCCCACTCTCTCGGGGGTGACCGCCGCCCAGGGAGGCTTCGAGTTCGACAACATCCCCCACGGCACCTACACGCTGACCATCAAGGGCCCGCCGGTGAGCGGCACCGGCGACTGCAGCGGGGTCAGGGAGTACCTGCCGCTGACCACGTCGGTCACCCTCCAGATCGACACGGACCTGGTGCTCAACGGCCCGCAGGGCACCCCCAACGCCAGCCCGGAGCTCACCGTCCTGCCCGACTACCGGGTGAACACCGAGATAGTCCCGCCCAGCGGCGGGACGCCCGTGCCCACGCCGGACGTCAGCGTCACCGTCACCGGGCTTCCCGGCACGGCGAGCTCATCCTTCAGCGTGACCTGCCAGGAGCCGCTGACCACTCAGGTGATCGAGCTCCCCCTCTCGATGCTCGGCGACCAGTTCGTCGCCTCCTTCAGCTACTCGAGCGGCGGCGTCGACTACTCGGCGCCGCAGTCCGCGCCGTTCCTCGACCTGGAGAACTCCCCCAACGTGGACACCGCCCTGCTGGTCCCCCCGACGGGGAACGTCTCGGTGAGCCTCACCTTCCCGTGGCGCACCTCCAACGGCAGCGGCGGCGTCCTCACCTGCCCGGCCAGCACCTCCGGCGCCGCCGGCTGCCCCGCGCTGGCGACATCGGACCTGCCGGCCGCCGTCCAGCTCGTCGGCACCGTAGCCAAGGCGGGCGGCGCCACCACCCAGCAGACCTTTACCGCCCCGCCGAGCACCACCGGAACCTGGACGTTCAGTTCGGCGTCGCTCACCGGACTGGTCCCCGGCCCGGTGAGCTTCCGCGTCACCGGCGGCGCCTTCCAGGCTTTCAGCTTCGCCACCTCCACCACCACTTCGGGATTCTCGGCCGAGACGTTCGGCCTGACGCCGAACATGAGCGCGGTGGTGGGCACGCTCACGTCGCCCGTGGCGGGCACCTCGATAGCAGTGGCGCCTTCCGAGCCGTCCCTGTCGGTCACCACCACCTCCGGCGGATCCGACAACATCGTCTGGCAAGAGAGCGGCGAGCCGGCGGGCTACGCCTTCCCCGGAGTGTACGACGTCACCTTCTCCCACCCCGGCTACGACTCGACGGTCATCGACGGCTTCAGCGTCGGCCTCTGCGACACCTCGTGCACGGCGACCCTCGGCGAAGGAGGATCGCCAGCGGTCACCCCCGACACGTTCACCTACCAGAACGGCACCGGTGCGATCAGCCTCACGGCGAACGTCACCGTCACCGTCACCCCGGCCTTCACCCCCCAAAGCGGCCTGCCTTACCCGACGGTGACCCTCACCAACGCCGCCGGCACCCAGGTCGGCTCGGCGACCCTCAGCGCCAGCCAGCCGAGCGCCACCTTCCCCGACCTTTCGGTGACCGGCAACTACACCTCGGCCGGCTCCGAGCCGGGGTACACCGTGACCGTGTCGGCGCCCGGCTTCCAGACCTACACGGCCACCGAGGTGATCAGCTCGGACACGACGCTCACCCCCTCGCTCACCCTCGAGGGTTACCTGACCGGCTCGGTCGACGGGGTCATCAACCAGAGCGCCAGCCCCCTGCAGGGCGCGACCGTGACCGCCAACCGCTCGTCTCTCGGTTCCACTGGTTGCACCACCTCGGACACGCCGTCGCCGCTCTCGGCGACCACCGGCGCCAACGGCACCTTCGCCATCGCCCCCGACGGAGGCATCTGCCCCGGATCGTCCTACGACGTTTCCGTCAGCGCCCCCACCGGGTACTCGACCTCCGGTGTCACCTCGTCGTCCACCGTCGGGCCGCTCACCGCGGGCGACAACGTCGTCAACGGGGGGTCGCCGCTCGAGGTAAAGGCGAACACGGTGAGCGTGACCTTCACCGTCACCGACGACGCCTCCCCCCCCAATGACCTTCCGGGGGTGTCGGTCCTGGGGAGCAGCGTCATCGGGAGAACGGTGACCGGCACGACCGACAAGTCCGGTCAGGTCACCCTGAACGTCGACCCCACCACCTACACGTTCACGTTCTCCCTCAGCCAGTACAACACGGTCACCGAGACCTACACCTTCGGGATCGGCGAGGCACCGCAGAGCGAGACCGTCGCGCTCACCAAGCACGAGAACACGGTGGAGGGCACCGTCACCACCCCCGGGACCTGCGCTGCGACGACCCCCTGCCCGGTCCAGGGTGTCACCGTCACCTTGGAGAACCCGAACAACAACCAGACGATCGCCACCGCCACGACCGACAGCAACGGCGGCTACCAGTTCACCAACATCGCCGACGGAACCTACCTGCTCGTCCCCACCTTCAACGGGTACCAGGAAGCTCCCGGCTACCAGGAGAGCTTCGCCACCTCCAGCGGTTCGGTCACCGAGAAGGACGCTTCGATCGTCGCGTCCCCCGTCGGCTTCACCGTCGACGTCACCGCCGACATGAGCGGCCTGCCTCTCACCTCCTACAGCGTGTCGTTGATGCCCGCGACGCCTCCCTCCGGGGTGTCGCTGACCTGCGCCTCCGGCTCACCCCCTCTTTTGACCACCGGCCAGGGCAGCACCTACTCGGCGGGTATCGCGGCCAGCAACAAAGGCGGCAGCCCGACCTACACCGCCACCTTCCCGGGCAGCAGCGTGGTGCCCGACTTCTACGACCTCACGGTCAGCGGTTCGGGCCTCCCCGCCCAGCAGGCCGACGGCCTGGTGGTCTGCCCCACCTCGGGCAACCTCGCCGAGTACAGCCTCACGCCTTCGGTCTCCGAGACCGGCAGGTCGCCGAACTTCACCCCGTCGTTCGAGGTGCTCGCCGGTCAGGTGACCGGGGCTGTCGGTGTCTCCTCCAACGCGGGGACGCTCACCGCCGGCGACCTCACCGTGACCCTCACCCCGAGCGGCGGCGGGGCGGCCGACACGGTGAGCGCGGCCTGCTCCAGCGCCTCGGGATGCACCACCGGCACCTTCCGCAGCGACCTGCTCGCGCCCGGCACCTACACGGTTCAGGCCTCCACGACCAGCGCCGGCTACGACCCCTCCCCGGCCCTGACCGTCCAGGTGACCTCCTCGTCGCCGACCCCCTCCACCGGCAGCACGTTGTCGGTGGTGTGCCCGGCGACCAACCCGGCACCGCCGTGCCTCTTGCAGGTTGCGCCCGCCCCCCGGACCGTGGACGTCACCGTCGACGACGGGGCGACCGGAAAGCCCGTCGGCGCCGGCTACGAGGTCACGCTCTCGGACGCGTCGCTCGGTACTTCCTACGGGCCGGAGCCCACCAGCTCGACCGGCGTCGCCGCCTTCTCCGCCGTCGAACCCGACCCGGCCCACGACTACGCCGTGACGCTGGCCAGCCCCGCCGGGCAGTCCCTCACCTCCTCCGCGTCCGCCGTGCAGGTCGGGATCGGCACCGGCACCGTCGATGTGAGCGTCACTGCCGGCACCGGGGCTATCTCCGGCACCGTCACCCCCGCCTCCGGGTACACGGGGAGCGTCACCGTCGAGTTGTGCACCACGGCCTCCTGCACGGATGTGCTGCAGAGCCAGACCGTCAGCTTCTCGGGAGGCAGCCCCTCCTCCGCCGGCTACACCTTCGACGGCCTGGCTCCGGGAAGCAGCGGCTATTTCGTCGAGGGCACAGCGAGCCCCGGCACGGTCGCCGGCGGGGACACCTCCTCGGAGACGGTCACCGCCGGGCAGACCACAACGGGCGCCTCGCTGACGGTTTCCTGACCCGAGAGTCGGGGTCGCAGCACTGGCGGGCGGTCAGCTGAGCAGCAGGACCAGCGCCACGACGGCCCCGACGGCGAGCACGGCGAGCAGGACCCACGGCCACCACGAGCGGGTCGCGGGGGGTTCGGGCACCGGCTCGGGCTCGGCCACCGGCACGGGCGGCGGGGGTGGGGGCAGCACGACAGTCGGAGGCGGGGGACGCAGGTCCGACCCGCAACGGATGCACACGGCCGCGCTCACCGGGTTCGGCTCCGTGCACTCGGGGCAGTCAGCCGTGGCGAGCGAGACCAGGCCGGCGGTGCCCGGGAGGCGCCTCAGCCCTCCGTCGACGTCGGGGGCATCCGCCCCCTCCAACCGGGGCGGCCGGGCCCAGAACAGGGGGTAGTCGCACTGCCGGCAGAACGCCGACGCCTCGCGGGCCAGGTCCTTGAAGTGGCTCACCGTGCCGCACGACGGGCAGGCGACCTCGATCGTCTCGATGCTCATCGGGCCGCTTCCACAGCCGGCGGCCACACCCGCTCCCCGGCCACCCAGATCTCGAAAGCGACGTTCGCGGGCAGCTCGTCGCGCACGACGCCGACGAACTCCCCGACCGGCATCCCGCCGGTGCTCCCCACCCGCATGACCACCGACGGGGGGGGTGCCGGCTCGCCGTTGTCGGGTCTGATGGAGCCGCTCTCGACGATCTCGGCCGGACCCTGGGTGGTCACCTCCAAGAAGCGCCGGAGACCCTGCCCGGTGCCCCTCCACGCCAGGCATTCGCTCCCGGTCCTCACCAGGCGGCGCTGAAGGGACTCGTCGAGCGACGAGTCGATCGCCGGCATCCCGATCCAGGAGGCGAGCCAGCGCACCATCTCCGGGGGGGCGACCGTCGGGTCGAAGGCGTGGGGGATGTTGTCCACCCCGTCGAGAACGGTGCCCGCCTCCTCCTCGAACATGGAGACGAACCGCAGGAAGAAATCGTCGTCCAGCATGCCCATCGGCAGCTGGCCGACCAGCCAGCTCTCGCGGCGGGTCACCGCACGACCACCTGGTGACGGGCGGAGAGGAATAGGGAGGAACGGTCGAGTCGCATCACCTCCCGCCCGGCACCCACCCGCTGGCCGGTGCGCAGGTCGTAGGCGAAGAGAAGCACCTCCTCGACCCGCTCGACGCCTTCGATGGCCTCGAGAAGCTCGGCGAGGGGGGCCGCGTTCAAGTCGGTGTCGAAGGGCCATCCCTCCCCGTCGGCCCCGCCGGTGAGCGGGTTGACGTAGCGGTAGAGCACGTCCAGCGCCCGCTGCCGTACCAAGGCGTTGGGCCGTCCGGGGAGCGCCTGCACCAGCGCGGCGACCGTCACCCCCTGGTAGTAGGGGGTGCCGATGTCAACGGTGGTGCCCAGCATCCGCCTCGGCTCGAGATGCCGACCGATCGCGTCGAACAGCGCCGGGGACAGGGCGAAGTCGTCTATCTGGTGCTGCTCAGGAGAGGTCCTCACCTGCGGGACCACCAATAGGCGTACGGGGTCGCCGGGCCCGGCCGGCGCCAGGCAACGCACCCTGGCCACCTCCGACGACGCTTCCATGGTGAGCCGTTCGAAGTCCCTGACCGTCACCGCCCGCTGGCCGGTGCGCAGGCTGAACGGCCCGCGAAGCTTGGCGTTGCGCACCGTTTCCCCGTCGACGCCTCCCGTGGCGGCTCCAAGGTTGGTCACCCGGTCCACGTAGGGGATGCTCACCCGCATGGAGGTGAGGGTGTTGGACCCGACGTTCCCCCGCGCCCCGCCGCCGTGGCGGTAGCCGGACATGACGATCTCGGCGCCGTCAGGGGGTATCGCCCCGTGTTGGCGGACGCTCCCATCGGCATATCGAACCGTCGGGCCGAAGCGGATCTCGCCGCTCGCCCCGTCGAGTACGTAGTGTCGGTCGTCGGGTCCCGACGCCGTGAAGTCCTCCACTTCGGTCCATTCGGTCGTCTCGGTGATGCCGACCACGCTCACACGTTCGCCCTCCCGTCTCGGGAGCACGGGGGTCCGGCGCAGCTTGAAGCTCTGGTCGGGCGTGCCGTCGCTGCGCCCGAGGGACTCTTGGCCGATCACCTCGGCGTGCTCGGCGGCGACGGTCCCGCCGAGGGTCTCGACGCTGAGCGCCGAGATGCGAGGCGACGCCCGGTAGGAAGGCTGGTCGGCCCGCGCAGCCCGCAGCCTGCCTCGGAGCCAGAAGGCTCGGGTGCCGCCGAGAGACAGGCCCCCCATCGCCGGTGGCAGGGCGAGGACCAGCTGGCCGTCGCGGTTGAGCCCGCCCGTCGTGTCCGACTGCACCGCCGCCGTCAGCCACGTCTCCCCCGACCAGACCTCCCAGCTGATCGGCGGGTCGGCGGGGTCGACGCCGATCCCTTCGATGCTGGCCGACACCGACAGGCGTACCACGCTTCCGGCGATGCTCTCGGCGAAGCCGAGGTAGACGGCGTCGCCGGGGGTGATCGGGTCGGAGTTGAAGCACACGACTTCGGCGCCCGGCAGGCGCAGGTCGTCCCATGCGTCGACCAGGCGGCCCTCGTCGCCTGCCGTTCCGGTCTTCGCGGAGATGAGCTGCGGGGGGCTCATCACCAGGTCGGCGCACGTGGAGAAGACGACCGCCTCGCCGGGCAGGCCGCCGGACGTGCTGACCTCCGTCCCCGCTGGGACGACGACGGGCGTGTCGCGAGGTCCCGACAGCCAGAACGTCAGGTCGGCACGGGCGACAGACGGCGGGAAGGGTTGGATCCCGACCAGGTCGAGGAACTTGGTGTAGAGACGGTCGGGAACCTGGTTGAGCCTGAAGAGGATCATCTCGCTCATCCAGGCGAACAGCTCGATCAGCGCCACCCCGGGATCGGAGAGGTTGTGATTGGTCCATTCCGGGCAGTAGCGGGGTATCAGCCTCTTGGTCTCGTCGACGATGTCCTGGAACGTGCGGTCGTCGAGGTTGGGAGCGGGGAGCGCCATGTCAGGCTTCCTCTCGGGGTATCACGTAGAAGGGGTAGACCAGGTTGCGCCGGTCGTTCGTGGACCGGACCCGATAGGTGACGTGGATGTGGACGAGACCGCTGTCGCGCGCGTCGGGGACGACCTCCACCGCTTCGGTCTCCACCCGCGGCTCCCACTGGGCTATGGCCTCGCGCACCGCCTGGGCCATGTAGCCGAGGGTGTTGGCGTTGATCGGCTCGAAGAGGAGGTCCCAGATCTTGCAGCCGAACGCCGGCCGCATGACGCGCTCTCCCGGCGCAGTGGACACGACCACCCGGATCGACGAGTCCAGGTCCTCGACCCCGCCGGTGAGGGCGATGCCGCCCCGGTGGTCGACGCCCATCGGGAACCGGAACCCGCGACCGACGAAGCCGGGGTCGGCGACGATGCCGTCCGGTGCTCTGGGGGCCGGGGACTGGTCGGCGGCCATCAGTTGATCATCACCGGCTGGCCGGCGAGCTTGGCGGGGCCCTGGCTCTGCACCTCGACGATCGCCCCGCCGAGCTTCGCCTCGGCGTTGGCCTTCATCTGCAGGGCGGCCTCGGCCTCGATGGACACCTGGGTGCCCTGGAGCTTGAGGGCGTTGTCCGCCTTCACGGTCACGTTCACCCCCTGAACGGCGACGTCGCCGCTGCCCGAGAACTTGATGGCCGTCCCGCCGGCGGTGATCTCGACGGGGGTCCCGGCGGGCACCGTGACGGCGAGCTTGTCCTGGCCGAGGTGCAGCGTGTGCTGCTTGCCCGCGAGCACCAGTTCTATCGCCTGCTTGTCTGCCGCTGTGCCGTCGAGGAAGGCGACCACATGGCCGAGGCGGGAGGTCATCGCCCGGGACTGCACCTTGCCGTCGGCGATCTCGGTGGCGGGCATGGTGGCCTGTTCGCCGAAGAGGCCGCCGATCACCACAGGCCGCCGCGCGTCGCCGCTCTCGAAGCCGAGGAGCACCTCGTCGTCGACCTCGGGGATCCACACCGACCCCCGTTCCTTTCCTCCGCCGACCGTCACGACCCGCGCCCAGTCGCTCTCCACGTCGGCGCTGAGACCGGCGTACTTGACCCTCACCCGCCCCCAGTGCTTGGGGTCGTTGTTGCTGGTCACCTTGCCGACAGTGATCCCCGGGCGCAGGTGGGCGGGCCCGGCGTAGGCGCCGGCGCCGACACCACCGGCGAGGCTGTCCACCAGGCCGGTGGGGCGCCGCTCCCCGCTGGCGAAGCGGGTGACGAACCCGGCCGCCGGGCGGTACAGGTGCTCGACGAAGGTGATCGGATAGTCGCCGTCGAGAGGCCCGGCGCCGGACACCTTGGCCGTCTTGCCGAGGGCCACACCCCCATTTCCCTCCGCCACCCCTTTGGCGGTGACGCTCGCCGTCGCCGCCCGGTCGAGCACGGTCTGGGCGAGCTTGCCGGCTTCGGTGGAGCTGCCTGCGGCAAGCCCCCCGCTGAACACCCCCGCCGGACCGAAGGCCGAGTGCGCCTGCCTGGCGAGGTCGGCGAAGTCCGACCTCGCCAGCGGCGCCGACACCGTCGTGGCCTCGTGGCTGATCAGGTCCTGCTGGTCCCGGTCCCAGCCGTCGACGACCACCTGGGACGGTTGGAACCCCGCGGCGCGCGCCGAGAACGACCGCAGCTCGGCGCCGAGGGCGAGCGACACCTCGCCGTGCGACTTGGGTTTTTCGAAGTGCAGGGTGGTGCCCTCCACCCACCAGTCGAAGCCGCACCGGCGGGCGAGCTCGGTCACCAGGATCAGGTCCGTCTCGGCTTGCATCAGGTAGTCGAAGCGCTCGCCGGACTCGTCGACACTGGGCGTGAGCCCGGCACCGGAGGCCAAGCTGGACACGACGTCGGAGTAGGCGACGCCCTGGAAGACCTTCACCACCGTCTTGCGTCCCAGCCGGTGGCTCCTGTCGAGGGCGACGGCTACCAGCTCCGGCTGCTCCCCGGCGCGCTGCTCGCAGCTGAGGGTGGTCACCTCCGCCGAGATGAGGAGGTGATCGCCCGAGGGGTCTCTCACCTCGACAGTGGTGCCGAGCGACACCTTCTTCGACGAGAGGAGCGTGTAGCCCGGGTCGGTGAACCGCAGGGTGGCCCGGCCCGGGAGCTGGAACTCGAGCTCCACCCGGACCTCGACCAGGGCCTCCTGCCAGGAGGCCGCGAGCGGCGACCCGCCGAGATGAACGATCGGCGACAGTCCAACTGTCATGTCGGCCCCGGTATGGCGAGCAGCCGGCCGGGCTTCAGCGCCAGCGGATCCTCGATGTTGTTGACCTCGGCGATCGACCGCCAACGCGTCGAGTCGCCTAGGTGCAGAGCCGCGATCCGGTCGAGCGTCTCCCCTGGCTGGACCCTGTGAACCCGGTGGGGGCGGGGAGTGCCGGAGGTCGGGTTCTGCGGGCCGAAGGCCATGTCCTGCTTGTACTGGGTGAGCACCATCGCCGCCCGTGCCCTCAGCGGGGTCCCGGTCGAGCTGAAGTACTCGAAGGTGAGGTCCAGTGAGGAGACGACGGCGGGGAACGAGTGGAAGTCGCCCCAGTGGAACTTGACCCATGGCGGGCGGGTGTTGTTGGACTTCTCGTCGCTTCCGGGAAGGCTCGTGTCGACCTCCATCAGCTTGACGATCTTGCCCGTGTACTGGGTGACGGCTTCGCCTGTGTCGGTGGTGTCGAAGAAGAGCGTCAGCCTCAGCTGTCCCGACGCCGCACCGGTGTAGCGCAGGGTCGGCACCCCGCGTCCGGGCATGACGTCGCCGGCCCACCCGTTCACCTGGCTCAGCGCCAGGTCAGCGGGGTTGAAGAGGCAGTGGATGGTGTCGCCGCCCTCGGTCTCCAGGTAGGCCTTGTTGGAGCTGGTCTTCGGGGCGGGCATCAGAAGACCTCCGGATGGAAGCGGACGCCCCGCCGTTCGAGCTCGGCGAGGACCCTTTCCTCTACTGCCTCGACGATCCAGTCGAGGGTCTCGGCGCTGATCCCGCTGGTGGACTGGTCCACCAGGGGCTGGCCGGCAGCGCCCTGCTGGGCTCCTGAGGTGAGCATTGAACCTCCCGGGAGTGGCGGTCGGATGGCTGCGCCGCCCGGCGGCCAGCTTGCGAGCACCCCGGGGGTGGCGCCCGGGACGGGCGTCACCCCGTGGCCGGGGTGGACAACCGGCGCCACGGGTGCGCCTGACGGGAAGACCAGGCCGCCTGCGCCGCCGGCCGCGAGTCTCTGTTCCACCTGGGCGAGAAGGTCGTCCGGGCCGCTCTGGGCGCCCCCCGGCTGGCCTGGGCGATGGCGGGCGAAGGTGCGCCGGGCTCGGTGGGCGCCGCTGGCCCCGCCGGTCGCGGCTTCACGGTCGGCCCGGCCACTCGCAGCCCTGGCGGTCGGGTCTGCGAAGAGCCGTCCGAGCGCGCCGACCGTCAACGGGCTGGCCCCGGGTGCGACAGCTAGCCCGGCCGTGTCGGGCGGGAGGCCCGAGCCGGTGCGGCTTGCCTCGACGCGTCCTTCGAAAGCCCGGATCAGCGCGGCGACCCTGCGCCCGGCGTGGGCGGCCTGCCGCTCCTCGGGGCTGTCGTTGTCGTCGTCGAAGAAGCGGGGGGCGGGCGAGGGCCGCGAGGCGTGGACCAGCTCGTGGGCGACCACCTCGGCGGTGCGCGCAGAGACGTCGGGCGCAGCCGGGAGGTGGACGACGTTGTCGACTGTGGCCGCCCGCCGGCCGGCCTCGGCGAGGGCGGCGGCCGTCGCCGGCCCGCTGCGAACCCGGATCGAAGCCGCCGCTGCGGGGCCGACGACCATGTCCGCCAACGGGCGGAGCTTCAGCGGGAGCGGCCGGTCCGGGTCGCGCCGGCGCCGGGCGACGGCTCGGGTGAAGCGATCGGCGGGGGTGAAACGGCCGGCCAGGCTGAGTGTGCCGGTGCGGGTGAAGCGGCCGGCGGGGGCGACACGGCCGGCGGGGGTGAAGCGGCCGGTGGGGGCTAGACGCTCGGCGCCCCGCGACGCGCCGGCGGCCACCCGTCCGGGCATGCGGCGCGGAGAGGCCGCCACCGGCCTACCCGGTCGGCGTGGCGCGACAAGCTCAGGGGCGACGGCAGTAGCGGGCCAGCCGGCGACGATAGGGACGCCCGCCTCGGGCGCGCCGAAGCGGAGCAGCCCCGAGGGGAGCCGAACCGGGAGGCTCCCTGCGCCCGAGGGCCGAAGGTGAGCGGCTTGCGAGGCTGGAACGGACACGGCGGCGGGTGTGCCACTCGCTCGCACCGCAAGCTCCCGGCTCAGCGACTGCGGGATCCGAGTCGACGCAGCCGGTGGCGGGGTGCCTCGCGCGGCTCGCCGTGGAGCGCGCCCCGCACCGCGCC
>DATGKR010000175.1:0-7095 GCA_035294565.1 Acidimicrobiales bacterium
GAGCACAGATCCTGGTTCGAGGAGCTGGCCGGTCTCGGCTACACCGACGCCTGGTCGTCCGAGGCGGACGGGACCGACGCATTTTCGCCGCTCGCGCTGGCGGCCGCCTGGGCGCCCTCGCTGCGCCTCGGAACGGCGATAGTCCCCGTCTTCACCCGCGGGCCGGCGCTGATGGCACAGAGCGCCGCCGCGCTCGCCGAGGCGGCGCCCGGCCGCTTCGTGCTCGGCGTGGGCACCTCCTCCGACGTGATCGTCGGGCGCTGGAACGGCATCCCCTTCGAAGAGCCGTACCGCCGTACTCGCGACACGGTGCGGTTCTTGAGGCGGGCGCTGGCCGGCGAAAAGGTGGACGAGGACTTCGGCACCTTCGAGGTGAGAGGCTTCAGGCTCGGCCGCCCCCCGGCGACCCCTCCGCCGATCCTGGTCGCCGGTCTGCGGCCGGGCATGCTTCGCCTCGCTGGCCGGGAGGGCGACGGGGCGGTGATCAACTGGCTGAGCGCCGACGACGTGGCCAAGGTCGTGCCGGAGGTCGGGCCGGGCAAGGAGGTCGTCGCCAGGGTCTTCGCCTTCCCCTCCGAGGACACGGCGACCGTGCGGGCCGTCGCCCGCCGGATGATCGCCGCCTACCTGAACGTCCCCGTCTACGCCGCCTTCCACGAGTGGCTGGGCCGAGGACCCCTCCTCAAGGGCATGTGGGAAGCCTGGAAGGCCGGGGACCGCAAGGCAGCGCTCGACGCCATCCCCGACCAGGTGGTCGACGACCTGATTCTCCACGGGTCTGCCGCCGAGGTCCGGGAGAAGGTGGGGCGCTACCTGGAGAACGGAGTGACGACAGTGACGCTGGCGGTTGTCTCCGTCGGCCTGGACCTGCGCGAAGCGGTTCGAGGGCTCGCCCCGCGCTGAGCCGAGCGGCGGGCCGGCACCGGCTGGACGTGCGGCAGGGCTGGCTAGACGAGCCTCAGCTGCTCGGCCGTCCGGGCCCGGTCGACGAGGCGTTCCCAGCGCTCCCCGCCCCGCCGCCCCGAAGAGCGCACCTCCAGGCGGTCGACCGGCAGGCTCCTGGCCATGCCCCGCTCGTCGGTCACGCCGACGCTGCCGTCCCGCTCCAAGCGGGTGGCGCGTCCCAGCTTCCACCGGCCGCCGGCCGTCGGCTGCCATCTCACCGCGTCCCCCTGGCGGAGACCGACCGTTCCGAGAGCCTCGCCGGCGTCGACGGGCGCCCGACCGGCTGTCCCGGTGCGCCCGGTTGAGCCCTTGCGGCCCGCCACGGCACCGGCGTGGGCGCGCCCCGCTCCAGGTTGCCCGCCTCCCGGCGCATCGAGCGACGGGCCGCTCATGTGGCGCTCTCCACGTCGAGGGGGAACAGGCGCCTGGCCGCTTCGCCGAGAGCGGCGCCTATCAACGCGCCTCCTATGACGTCGGAGGCGTGGTGGATGCGGACGTGCGCCCGGCTCGCCGCGACGGTCACCGCCAGGAGGTAGTAGAGCGGCCACCACGGGTCCCCGTCGCGCAGGACGGCGGCACCGAAGAAGGCGGCGCTGGCGTGGCCGCTCGGGAAGCTGCTGGTCCGCGGCTGGCGGAGGTGCAGCGGACGCGGACCTGCGTGCAGCGGGCGGCTGCGGCGGAACAACAACTTCACCGGCCCGTTCACCAGGGCCGACTCGACGCCGAGCCCCGCGGCGGCCCGGACGAAGCGTCGGCGCCAGCCCTTGCGCATGCGCGCCGCCTGCACAGCCGCCAGCCCCAGCCACAGGATCCCGTGGTCGCCCACGGCGCTGGCGGCGTACATGACGACGTCGGGGAGCTTGCGGTGGCGGAGGTGCCGCTCGAACCAGCCGTCGACGGCGGCGTCGAAAGGTCCGAACGCAGGCGGGATCGGGACCGCAGGGATCGGCCTGGCCAGGCGGAGGGCAGCGGGCGACCCGCCGTCGCCGGACGGTGCGGCGGTCTCTGCGGCCACGCGGGCCACGAGGCCTCTCACGAAGCGATCGCCGGCGCCAACGGGGCCAGCAACGACAGGTCGCCGCCCATCGCCGGGCAGTACTGGTGGTAGGCGCAGAACGAGCAGAGGCGCCCCGGCTTCGGGCGGAAGTCCTCGCGCCTGCACGCCTGCTCCACGGCAGCCCACACAGCCGAGGCTTGCTGGCGCAGACCCCGCACCGACTGGTCGGTCGGGACCGTCGAGATCACCAGCGGCTCCCGCAGGTGCAGCAGCTGAACCCTCGCCGGACGCCTGCCGAGGACCTGCTCGCAGAGGAAGGCGTAGAAGTGGACACCGGCGAGCCGGGACTGCTCGTAGGGAGCCGAAGGTGCGCGGCCGGTCTTGTAGTCGGTGACGACCAGCTCACCCTCCTCGTCGAGATCCAAGCGGTCGATGATCCCCGACAGGCGCAGGCCGCCCAGCTCCGCCGACAGCCGCAGCTCCGTGCCGATGGCCCGCACCCGTGAGGGATCCTCCAGGAGGAAGTAGTTCGACAAGAGCTGTCGGGCATCGGCGACGAACTCGACGCGTTCGTCCCCGGACCAGGCGAGCGAGCGGTACTCCTCCCCGTCGAGGACCTCGGGGACGGCGCGCTCCAGCTTGTCGAGAGCGGCTCGCTCGGTGCGGCGAGCAGGCTCCTCCTCCCACATGAGCAGCTCCAACGCCCGGTGCACCAGCGTGCCCTTGGCCGCGTGCGGCGACGGCGGTTCCGGGACCCGGTCGATCACCGAGAGGCGGAACGACAAGGCGCAGTCCTTGAAGGCGGCCACCTTCGACGGTGACAGTGAGCTTGGCAGGGGCAGCGGCATCGGTTGATCACACTAACGGTGCCCTGAGACGGCCTTGGTGGACCTGGCGCGGCGGAAAAGGGGCGGCCCGCGCCGATGACGACTCGTGCAGGTCCACGCTGTCGCGGCAGCCGCCGGGCGCCCACCCGAGGGGAGGGTAGGGTTCACCCGCCCGCCAGCTTTTTCCCAGGAGAACCCTCGATGCGCATCGGCGTCGTCTACCCCCAAACCGAGCTGCCGACCGACGTCCACACCGTCCACGCCTACGCCCGGGCGGTGGAGGAGCTCGGCTACACCCACATCCTCGCCTACGACCACGTCCTCGGCGCCGACCCCGAGGTCCACAAGGGCTGGCAGGGCCCCTACGACATCGACACGCCGTTCCACGAGCCCTTCGTCTTCTTCGGGCATCTGGCGGCGATCACCCGGCTCGAGCTGGTCACCGGGATCGTCATCGCCCCGCAACGCCAGACCGCCCTCCTCGCCAAGCAGGCCGCCGAGGTGGACATCCTCAGCGAAGGACGCTTCAGGCTGGGCATCGGTGTCGGATGGAACCCCGTCGAGTACCAGGCGCTGGGCCAGGACTTCTCGCAGCGGGGTCGGCGCGAGGAGGAGCAGGTCGCGCTGCTGAGGAGGCTCTGGACGGAGCGAAGCGTGACCTACGAAGGGCGCTTCGACGTTGTCAAAGGAGCCGGGATCGCGCCGCTCCCCGTCCAGAGGCCGATCCCGATCTGGCTCGGCGGACGGTCGACCGCCGCCTACCGCAGGATCGGGAGGCTCGCCGACGGCTGGTTCCCGATGGTGGTTCCCGGCGCCGAGCTCGACGAGGCGCTCGCCGAGATAGCCAGCTCGGCGGCCGGAGCCGGCCGCGACCCCGAGGCGATAGGCATGGAGGGCAGGGCCCAGTGGGGCCCCGGCGGCGCCGGCGACGTCGCCAAGCACGCCGAGCGCTGGAGGAACGCCGGCTGCACCCACCTGAGCGTCAACACCATGAACGCCGGCCTGCGCACCCTCGACGAGCACCTCGACGCCCTGCGCCGGGCGGCCGAAGCGCTGCTCTAGCGGCGCTTCGTCGCCTGCCGGAAGGGAGGCTCGGGCGGCGTACTCGGCACGGAGGGGGTGGGGGGCGGCGGCGGCCGGCAGGCGGATGTGTAGCCCACGATTGTCGGGACGACAGGGACTCGAGCAGCGGCTCCGCTCGTACGCGCGACGCCGTGGTGGACATCGATGCCGAGACGCTGGCCGAGGTGAACTGCCCCGCGGTAAGGGCAGACGTCGCTGCCATTCCCTTCGCCGACGCCTCTTTCGACGGTGCCGCCGCCGTCAACTGCCTGTACTTCCTGGCCGAACCGATAGCCGCGCTGCAAGAGGCCCGGCGTGTCCTGCGGGCCGCAGGCCTGTTCGTCGCTTCTACCCCCAGCCGCTGGAACGATCCGGAGCTCGAAGGGCTCGATCCCCGCTGGGGGAGTGCTTCGTCCTTTGACGCCGAGGACGCTCCGGCTATGGTGGCCGAGGTTTTCGGTGACGTCGAGATGAATCCCTGGCGGGTCGTGGCTTACCACCTTCCCGACCACTCGGCCATCGCCGACTACCTGCACGCGTTCAACGTGCCTGACTGGCAGATCAAGGCCACCGCCGCCGCACCCTGAAAACATAGGTGGGAGACGGCGTCGCTCGCGCCTCAGCAGATCCCAAGCACCCGCCGATACTTGATAGTGGGACACGCAGATTTTGTTCGGGGTCGTGATGGGTCTTGTAGACGGCGGAGGGTTGCGGTATAAATCGCTTTGCCACGGCTGAGCAGGCAGCCCGGCTCACAATTGATGGGCGACAGGTAACTGCTCGTTGACCGGCCAAAGGGGTGTCGGGTCCTTTTGGCCGCTCGTGTTTGAGGTGGTGGCTTTGACGCGGCACTCGCGTGGTTCGAGGTCTGGCTGGGTGTGGTCACGTGCTGGAGATTCGGGGCGTCACCCCCGCTTGCTGCTTCGCGCCGCGCACGGCGGCGACGAGGTGACTGTCCGTTTCGCTGGAGAGGTGGACCGGGGTTGGGTCAACGGGTTCCGCTGTTTGCTCGCGGCTATGGCCGAGCGCAGACGCTATGTGGTGGACCTGGCCGACGCGGTGGGCTCCCCGGCGATCTTGGAGGAGCTGAGGGCTGGGCTGGTCGACGCGGCGGCGCGGGCGGGCTGCCCTGTGCGCTTCGCTCGCCTGGCGCCGGTCATGGTGTTCTTACCGGTCTTGATGGTGGGGGGGTGGGCCTCGTGGTGACGGCGTTGGTGGTCTTGGTGGCGGTCATGGCTGTGTCGGTGGTGGCGGTCGGTTTCCATCTGTTGCGCGAGATCCATGAGTTCGAGACGCTGTCCGCGCGCTCTGTCGGCCACCCTGAGCACCTGGTTCAGGACTGGCCGGACGACTCTGCGGGCAGCGCCGCCTAGAAGGGTCCGTTTTTGATGCACATCTGGGCTGTGTGGGCGCTGTGCTGGGCGGCGCTCGTCGCGCGAGTCGCCTACCGGGCGGTGGGGCCGGCCGTCGATAAGCGCCGGCTGGTCGAGTTCCGCCGGTTCCAAGAAGCGTTCCAGCGGCCGCGCCCACCTGGGTCGGCTTCGCCGGGTCCGCTGCCGGCGTCGCCGGAGGGTCGCTCGCCGTGTGGGCGCCAGTTCAAGTCGGTGCGGGTGCTCGCAGATCATCCTCGCGCAAAAGAGCGGGCCGCCTGATGCGGGTGGGGATCATCGCTCCGCCCTGGCTTCCGGTGCCGCCGGTCGCCTATGGGGGCACCGAGGCGGTGCTCGATGTGCTCGCCCGCGGTGTCGCCGCCGCCGGGCATGAGGTTTGCTTGTTCACCACCGGCGACAGCAGTTGTCCGGTTCCAAAGGCTTGGGAGTTCGCCGAGTCGCTAGGGGTGGGTAAGGGTGGATTGGCGGCGGAGATCCGCCACGTGATCGCCGCCTACGAGGCGCTGGCAGATTGTGACGTCATCCACGATCACAGCCTGGCCGGCGTGCTTTACGGCCAGCTGGTCGACTCGCCGCCGATGCTTACCACCAACCACGGGCCGTTCAGCTCGGATCTCGGCGCTCTCTACCGGGCGGTATGTGGCCGGGTCAGGGTTATAGCCATCTCGCGCAGCCAGGCAGCTGAAGCACCCGATGTTCGCCTGGCCGGGATAGTCCATCATGGCGTGGAGGTGGAAAGCTTCCCCGTGGGTAAAGGGGCGGGCGGCTACGCTTTGTTCTTGGGGCGGATGGTCCCCGAGAAGGGGGTGCATGTGGCGGCCCGGGTGTCTCGCGCCGCGGGGATGCCGTTGGTGATCGCGGCGAAGATGTCGGAGCCGGCGGAGTTCGACTACTTCCACGAACAGGTGGAGCCTCTTTTGGGTGGCGGGGTCGACTACGTCGGGGAGGTGGGCGGAGCCGACAAGCTGGAGTTGCTCTCCGACGCGGTGTGCCTGTTGAACCCGATAGCGTGGCCGGAGCCGTTCGGTATGGTGATGGTAGAGGCAGGGGCGTGTGGCACGCCGGTGGTGGCCACCCCGGCGGGGGCGGCGCCTGAGATCGTCGTCGACGAGTTGAGCGGCTTCATCTGCGCTGACGAGCCGTCGCTGATCGACGCGCTGGGCCGGGTCGGGGACCTGGAGCGCGACATCTGCCGCCAGGTGGTCTCCGAGCACTTCTCCGCCGATGCCATGGTCGCCCGCCATGTCACCCTGTATCAGTCGGCCGTCGCGCGCGGCCGGGCGGTGGCCGCTCCGGTCGGCGGCGCCGACGGCCAGAGTCGATGTAATGGCACGGCTACCAGATGGTAGCAGTGGAATCCTCGTTCCGCTCGGACGGCTTCGCCGGCCGAGGCTGGCGGTTACGGGCGTGGCGGGAAGCGGCGATAGTGGTCGAGGTCTGTTGGCGAGCCGCCGAGGGGACGACAAGTGGGGATTTCTTCGAGTCGACAGTCCGCCCCGATGGGACCGTCGCGGCGGTCTTGGGTGACGCCCCTGGTTTTGGTGCTGCTGCCGCGCAGCTAGCCGAACGTCTGGCCCGGACGGCCCGAGAAGCCCTCGAAGATAAGCGCCGGCCCTGGCAGGTGCTGGCAGCCTTGGACGCCGAGGCCCAGTTGGGCGGCCCGGAGGTGGTGGCTACCTCGCTTTGTGTCGTGGTGGATTCTGCAAGCGGGACGGCGGAGCTGTCCAGCGCCGGGCATCTTCCCGCTGTCTTGGTCCGCCCAGGCAGTGTGCAGCGAGTCGATCCTGCCGGGCTGCCATTGGGTCTCGGAGGTGAGCGCAGCGTTTGGAGTTCGTATCTGGGCGACCAAGACACGCTGTTCTTCTTCACCGAC
>DATGKR010000176.1:0-14287 GCA_035294565.1 Acidimicrobiales bacterium
CGCGGCGGAACGCCCAGGTTTCCCGTTCGGCGATGAGCGCCTGGAACTCTTCGAGGGCTTTCTGCTTCTCGGCGTGCTCGGCCCGCTCGACGGCGCTGGCGTTGGCTTTGAGGGCGGGGACCGACAGCTGGGCGGGCCGGACGATGCCCTCGCGGCGACCGGCCATCCAAGACCGGCGAGCTGGGGCTGCGCCTGAGCCACGGAAAAATCATTAGCCAGGCTACGAATCCCGAGTTAGTAGCCGTAGAGCGCTATTAAGTCGGATCTCGTTCACAACTCGGGAGCATTAGTTCGGATAACTAACCACAGAGGGGCTCTTCGACCACACAGGGGCTCTTCGACCACACAGGGGCTCTTCGACCACCGTCGCGGGCGCGGCGACGCCTAGGACGCGGTGGGCTCCTCAACCGCCATCGGCTCGTCAACCACCGCGGCGGCGGACCTACTCCTTGAGCGTTGCTCCTCGCGGCCAGGTGAGCAGCCCCGGACCCCGTCCCTGCGCCCCGAAGGTCGGCGCCGGCGGCCCCCCCGGCTAGGACGCCGGGCCGAGCGCCAGCGGGCCGACGTGGAGGGTCACGTCGGACTTGTTGGTGCACGCCTGGTCGCGGTGGGCGACGATCAGCGAGGCCGTCTGGTTCGGCGGGTAGACCCGCAGGCCGTCGATGGTGGTGAGCCCGCAGCCCGAGCCGAAGTTGGACGCCACGGAGACCTCGAGGCGCGCCTCGGCCTCCCCGCCCGGGGATATGAGGATGAGCGCCACCGAACCGGGCAGCCGCTGGGCCGAGGCGCCGACCTGCGAGTTGTCGGGGCCGGCGACGAACGAGACCCCGGGGTAGCCCTCCATCGAGCACGGCGCCGAGCCGACGTTGCGGAGGATCAGCTGGTAGTAGACCGCCCCCGCCGTGCCGCTCGGCTGGCCGAGGCTCCCCGACAACTGGGCGGCCTGGCACGGCTTGGGTCCAGAGGCAACCGTGTCGGGCGACGTGGTCGGCGCGACGCTCGTCGTCGACGTCGAGGGGGCGGTAGTCGTGGAGGGGGCGGGCGTCGTGGACGAGGTGGAGGAAGGGGCGGGGAGGGAGGAGTGGTGGTGGGAGCTCGAGCACGCGGAGGCGACCAGGGCGAGGGACGCCAACGCAAACCAGGGCTTTCTCAACGCCTCACCTCCATCTCGTAGTGCAGGAACTCCGGGTCGCGCCCGACGAACCGCAGACCGGCGCTCTGCATGACCCGCTGGGACGCCACGTTATCCGGGCTGGTCCGCCCGCAGACGCGCGTCACCTCCGGGAAGCCGGCCGCGACGTCGAGCAGCAGCCCCAGCGCCTCCTTCGCCACCCCCCGCCCGCGCACCTTGGGGACCACGCCGTAGCCGACCTCCACGAGCCCGTTGCGGGGGGGACCGTGGAACCCGATGCCGCCGACCACCTCCCCGCCCAAGAGGATCTGGTAGTAGCCGAACGGGTTCGAGCGGGACGCCCCGCCCATCAACGGCAGCTGGCGGAGGTAGGCCTGGCAAGCCCGCTGGTCCCCCTCCATCGGGTAGCCGTCGGCCCAGGGGGGGTCGACCCGCTCGTCGCGCCGGAGCCGCACTACCCGCCGGGCCACTCCGCGGTTCGCCAGCTGTATCGACAAGCCCTCCACCGCCCCATCATGGCCGAAGCACCCGTAGCATTAGCGGGAATGAAACGGTACGGGCGACGGGATCTGGACGCGCTGAAGAACGCTTCGGTGACCAGGGGGACAGCCCGGCGGATCTGGCGCTTCCTCCGGCCGTACCGGCTGCGTCTCGCGGTCTACATGCTCGTCATCCTCGCTGCCGCCGGCGTCGGCTCCATCCCGCCGCTGCTCGTCAAGGAGCTCATTGACAAAGGGGTCTACGGTCACCGCCTCGGCCTGGTCGACTGGCTGGCGGCCGCCATGGTCGGCCTGGCCCTGGCCCAGACGGCGCTGTCGCTCGTCAACCGCTGGTTCGGCTCGGTCATCGGCGAGGGGATCATCTACGACCTGCGGGTGCAGCTCTACGACCACGTACAGCGCATGCCGGTCGCCTTCTTCACCCGCACCCAGACCGGCTCGCTCATGTCCCGCCTCACCAACGACGTGATGGACGCGCAGAACGCCGTCGGCACCGCCGCGTCGGTGCTCTCCGACGTGTTCACCCTCGTCGCCACCCTCGTGCCGATGTACGTTCTGAGCCCTGCCATAACCGGCCTGGCGCTGCTCGTGCTGCCTCCTTTCGTCGTGCTCGACCGGGTCATGGCCGGGCGCATCAGCCGCGTCGCCCGCAGGCAGATGCAGCTCAACGCCGACATGAGCGTCAACATGACCGAGAAGTTCAACGTCGCCGGCGCCCTGCTCGCCAAGCTCTTCGGCCGTCCCGACGCCGAGTCGGCCGAGTTCGCCCGCCGGGCGGGGGCTGTGCGCGACACCGGGGTGCGCCTCGCCCTCTTGAGCAGGTACCTCTTCGCCGCCCTGTCGCTCGTCGGGGCGGTGGGCACCGCCGCCGTCTACTGGCTGGGCGGACGCGAGGCGGCCACCGGCCACCTGGCGGTCGGCACGGTCGTGGCGTTGGCGGCGTACGTGACCCGGCTGTACTCGCCGTTGACCGACCTGGCGAGCACCAGAGTCGACGTGCTCGCGGCGCTGGTCAGCTTCGACCGGGTCTTCGAGGTTCTCGACGCCCGGCCCTCGGTCGCCGAGCGCCCCGGGGCGGTGGCCCTCGGGCCTGTCGAGGGACGGGTGGAGGCGAAGGGCGTGTGGTTCCGCTACCCCGCCGCGGCGGAGGTGTCCGTGGCGTCGCTCGAGCAGAGCGCCGACAGCGCCGGCGAGGCGCTGCCCAGCGAGCCGGGGGCGTGGGTGCTCCAGGACGTGTCCTTCGTCGCCGAGCCGGGGACGATGACCGCCCTGGTCGGACCGTCAGGGGCCGGCAAGAGCACCCTGTCCACCCTCGTCCCCCGCCTCTACGACGTCACCCTCGGCTCGTTGACGATCGACGGCCTCGACGTCCGTGACGTGACCCTCGCCTCGCTCTCCGAAGCGGTGGGGGTGGTCAGCCAAGATGCCCACCTTTTTCATGACACAATCGCTGCCAACCTGAGGTACGCCCGGCCCGGGGCGTCGGACGAGCAGCTCGTCGAGGCCTGCACTGCGGCGCGCATACACGACCTGATCGTGTCGCTTCCCGACGGCTACGACACGGTGGTCGGCGAGCGGGGATACCGGCTCTCCGGCGGCGAGAAGCAGCGCCTGGCGATCGCCAGGGTGCTGCTCAAGGACCCGGCGATCGTCATCCTCGACGAGGCGACCGCCCACCTCGACTCCGAGACGGAGGTGCTCGTCCAGCAGGCCCTGGCCGCCGGGCTGGCCGGGAGAACCTCGATCGTCATCGCCCACCGCCTGTCCACCATCCGCGCGGCCGACCAGATCCTGGTCATGGACGGGGGCAGGATCGTCGCTCGCGGCACCCACGCCCAGCTGGTCAGCCAGGGCGGTCTGTACGCCGATCTGTACGAGACCCAGTACCGCGAGTCCGCTCCAGCCACAGCCTGAGCCCGGCCGCGTTGGAGTGCACGCCGTTGAGCGTCTCCATCCTGGCCTGCGCCTCGCCGGGGAGCCCCTCGGCGGGCCGGGCCACCTCGCGGGTGAGGGCCGCGGCGATGTCCTCCCCCGCCTTCCAGGCGCGCTCGGCGGTCTCGGCCCACCTGCGCAGCGTCTCCTCGGCCTCGGCGAGCATGCCGACGGGGTCGGGCAGCAGACCGTAGTGGGCGAGGGCCACGCCGGCGGGGCGCCTGTCCTTGAACCGCTGCAGCGAGTGCAGAGCCTGGTCGAGGTCGAAGTCGGCGGGGGGCGTGGCGGGCCGCAGCACGCCGACGTCCGGCAGGCGCACGCCGACCGCGTCGCCGGCGAAGAGGATTCCCGACTCGCTGTCGTGGAGGGCGAGGTGGTGCTTGGCGTGGCCGGGCGAGTCCACCGTCGTCAGCGTCCTGCCTCCGCCGACGTCCACCGTCTCGCCGTCTGCGAGCACGTGGATTCGCTCGGGCGGGGTGGGGTCGAGCCGGCCGTAGAGCGAGTCGAGCAGGTCGCCGTATACGGTCGCCGCGCTGTCGATCAGGCGGGCCGGGTCGGCCAGGTGGCGGGCCCCCTTCTCGTGCACGTAGACGGTCGCGTTCGGGAAGGCCCGGGCGACGTCGCCGACCCCGCCGGCGTGGTCGAGGTGGATGTGGGTGACGGCGACACCGGCCAGATCGCCGGGTGCGACGCCGTGGTCCTCCAGGGCGCCGAGCAGCGCCGGCACCGAGGACTGGCTGCCCGTCTCGACCAGGACCGGCGCCGGCCCCTCGACCAGGTAGCCGGCGGTGATCCGGCTCCACCCGCCGAGAAGAGTGTCGATCTCCAGTACGCCCGGTCCGATGTAGGTCGCCATCGGCGCCAGACTAGGGGCGTCGGCCGGCGAGGACGGACAGCACCTCTTCGTGGAGCAGGCCGTTGGTGCTGAGCCCGCTCCCTCCGTCGGGGCGCGCCCGGCCGGCCAGGTCGGTGAAGCGGCCGCCGGCCTCCTCCACGATCACCTGGAGCGCCGCCAGGTCCCACAGCGAGGCCACCGGGTCGAGCCCCACGTCGCACGACCCCTCGGCGACGAGCACGTGGGACCAGAAATCCCCGAAACAACGGTCGGCGTAGCAGCGCAGGGCCAGCTCGACGTAGCGGTCCGGCCCCCCGGCCCACGACGACAGGGCGTTCCCAGACAGGTGGGCGTCCGACAGGTGGGCCACCGCCGAGACCCGGATGGGCTCCCCGTCTGCCCACGCCCCGCCTCCCCGCGAAGCCCACCAGCGTCGGCCGAGGGCGGGGGCCGACACGACGCCGAGCACCGTCTCGGTGCCTTCCTGCAGGGCGACCAGCGTCGCCCACACCGGTACGCGCCGCACGAAGTTCTTGGTGCCGTCCACCGGGTCGATCACCCAGCGCCGCCAGGCGCTGCCGGCGGCCCCGAACTCCTCGCCGAGGACGGCGTCGCCTGGCCGGCGCTCCCCGAGCACGCGGCGCAGGGCGGTCTCCACCTCCCTGTCGGCGTCGGTGACCGGGGTGCGGTCCGCCTTGGTCTCGACCGCCAGATCCACCCTCCGGAAGGCCGCGAGAGTTATGTCATCTGCAATGTCGCACAGTTGCAGGGCGAGCTCCAGGTCGGTCACCGGCTCCTCCTCCCCCGGGTTGCGCGACGGCTTCTCATGCGAGGGCGACCAGCTCCAGCAGGTCGTCGCTCCAATAGTCGACGGTCCCTTCGGGCATCATCAGCACCCTGGCGGGGGCGAGGCGCGACACGAAACCGGCGTCGTGGCTGACGACGACCATCGCCCCCGGCCAGGAGGCGAGGGCATCGGCGACGGCGTCCCGGGAGGGCGGGTCGAGGTTGTTGGTCGGCTCGTCGAGGAGCAGAAGGTTGTGCCTACCGGCGACGAGCTGGGCGAGGGCCAGCTTGGTCTTCTCACCGCCCGAGAGAGTGCCGGCGTCCTGGAAGGCGATGTCTCCCGTCAGGCCGAACATGCCGAGCAGGCCGCGCAGGTCGGCCTCCGGAGCCCCCGACAGGCTGCGCATGTGCTCCAGCACCGTCCGGCCGGCGACGATCCCCTCGTGCTCCTGGGCGTAGTAGCCGGCGGCGGCACCGAACCCCAGCCGGAAGCCGCCCCGGGCCGGGAGGGTCTCGCCGGCGAGGATGCGCAGCAGGCTGGTCTTGCCGGCCCCGTTGAGGCCCATGACAAGGATCCGCTCCCCGCGCTCGACGGCGAAGCCGACCCCCTCGAAGATCATCGGACCCCCGTAGGACTGGCCGAGACCGTCGGCTTCGAGGACGACCCGCCCGGCGCGCGGCGGGTCCGGGAAGCGCACCCGGTAGGACCGGCCGGAGCGGGCGGGAGCGGGGGACGCCTGGGCACGAAGGCGCTCGACGCGCCTGTCGAGCGACCTCGCCGTCCGGGCCCTCTTGGAGGTCTGGTGGCGCATCGAGTCGGCGAGGTCGGAGAGGCGCCTGATCTCCGCCTGCTGGCGGCCGGCCACCTTATTGGCCCTCTCCTCGCCGGCCCGGCGCGCCTCGAGGTAGCGGCTGTAGGTCCCGCGGTACTCGACGAGCCGGCCCTCGTCGAGATGCACGACCCGGGTGATCGACTCGTCGAGAAGCTCCAGGTCGTGGCTGACGACGAGGAGGGCGCCGCGGTAGTCGCGGAGGAAGCCCATCAGCCAGCCCTTGGCGTCGACGTCGAGGTGGTTGGTCGGCTCGTCGAGGAGTAGGACGTCGGTGCCGGCGAAAAGGATCCGGGTCAGCTCGACCCGCCGCCTTTCGCCGCCTGACAGCACACCGAGGGGAAGGTCGAGCCGCCCGGCGGCGAGGCCGAGCCCGGCGGCCAGCTGGCGGGCTTCGCCCTCGGCGGCGTATCCGCCGAGAGCCGCGAAACGCTCCTCGGCGCTCGAAAACCGGGATATCGCGCGGTCGGTCGGGTCGTCCTCCATCGCCCGCCGGAGGCCTTCCAGGGCGGCGGCCGCTTCGTCGAGGTCCCGGCCGCCCAGCACGTGGGCCAGCCCGGACTTGGACTTCTGGCCGCGCAGGGCCCGGGGGTCCTGGGCGAGAAAACCGAGGCGGCCGGTCACCCGGCGCCACCCCCCGGCGGGCTGGGCGACTCCTGCCAGCACCTTCAGCAGGCTCGTCTTGCCGGCGCCGTTGCGGCCGACCAGGCCCACCTTCTCTCCGGCGCGGACCGAGAAGGAGGACGGGGCGAGCGTCAAGCGGCCTCCCACCTCCACCTGCAGGTCACGCGCCTCGAGCACCCGACCATGATGGCGGACCGCTCCGGCTAGGGCGAAAGGTTTCTGCCGGCGAGCCGGGCGAACGGCTCCAGGCTCGCCGGTTCGGCCACCGCCGCCAGGGACACCGCCTCCTCCACCGGCATCCCCGACAGGATCCGCTTGACCGGCACCTCCAGCTTCTTGCCAGAAAGGGTGCGGGGAACGGCGGGAACGGCCTGCACCTCGTCGGGCACGTAGCGCGGCGACAGGCGCGACCTGACCTGCGACCTGACGTTTTCTCGCACGGCCGCGAGGTCGGAGCCGGGCGCCAGGACCACGAAGAGGAGGAGCCGCCCCGGCCCGCCGGCGGGGTCCTCGACGTGCACCGCCAGGCTGTCCTGCACCTCGGGGAGACCCTCGACGACCTCGTAGATCTCGGCGGTGCCGATGCGCACACCTCCCCGGTTCAGCGTGCCGTCGGAGCGCCCGCTGATCACGACGGTGCCCCGCTCGGTGAGCGTCGCCCTGTCCCCGTGCGCCCACACCGGGTAGGCGCCGGGCTCCTCGGGCACGAAACGCTCGAAGTAGGTGGACCGGTAGCGGCTGCCGTCGGCGTCGCCGAGGATCCCGACGGGCATTGACGGCATCGGAGCTGTCAGGACCAGCTCGCCCTCCTCGCCCACGACAGGCCGCCCGGCGTCGTCGAAGACCTCGACCTTGGCGCCGAGGCAGCGGCAGGAGATCTCCCCCGCCCACACCGGGTGGAGGGGGCTGGTGCCCACGAAACCGGTGCACACGTCGGTGCCGCCGCTGAAAGAGGCGAGCATCAGATCCCCGCCGACGGAACGGTACACCCACTCGGCTGCCGCGGCGGGCAGCGGCGAGCCGGTCGAGCCGAGCGTGGCCAGCGACGGGACGCGGGGGGAAACGCCCGACTTGGCGCACGACACCAAGAAGGCGGCGCCCACCCCGCCGCATGTCACCCCCGCCGTCTCCATCACTTCCCAGATGCGCCCCGGCTCCCCGTCGTAGAGCACGACCGTGGAACCGAGGAGGAGGCCCGAGACGGCGAAGTTCCACATCATCCAGCCCGTAGTCGAATACCAGAAGAAGCGGTCGGCTGGTCCCAGGTCGAAGTGCAGGCCGAGCGCCTTGGCGTGCTCCAACAGGATCCCCCCATGTCCGTGGACGATCCCCTTCGGCTTGCCGGTCGTCCCCGACGAGAAGAGCACGTAGAGGGGATGGTCGAAGGGGACCTGGTCGAAGTCGAGCGGGCCGGCGCTGGCGGTGAACTCCCCCCAGCCGTCGCCGGGCCTCAGGTAGGGGACCTCTACGAGGCGCTCCACGGACGGCAAACCCGCCGCTATGGCGGCCACCTCCTCGCGGCGGTCCACCTCCCGCGAGCCGTAGCGGTAGCCGTCCACCGCCAGGAGCACCTTGGGCGCCACCTGGGAGAGCCGGTCGAGCGTGCCGTCGACACCCATCTCCGGCGCGCAGCACGTCCAGGTGGCGCCCAGGCTGGCCGTGGCCAGCATCGCCACGAGCGCCTCGGGGACGTTGGGAAGGTAGCCGGCGACGGCGTCGCCCCTGCCCACCCCGGCCCCCCGCAACCCGGCTCGCGCCGCGGCGACGCGACCCTCCAACTCCCCCCAGGAGACCTCCTCGGGGGGGCGGGTGTCGGAGAATGCGACCACCGCCACGTCCCCGGGGCGCTCGGCGGCGGGGCGGAGCATCACCTCGGCGTAGTTGAGCAGGGCGTCGGGGAACCACGACACGCCAGGCACCGCCGCCGCGTCGGGGAGGACAGCGGGGCCGCGCAGGGGCAGGTCGAAGTGGGCGGCGACCGCCGACCAGAAGCCGCCGATGTCCTCGACGGACCACGCCCACGCCGAGTCGTAGGTGAGCCGGTCGGTCTCGTCGAGGAAGCGCCGCATTCGCGAGTGGGCCTGGCGGGCCGACGGCGGCGTCCACAGGGGTAGGGGCTCAGGCACCGTCACCTCCCGGGGGGTCGAACAGGCGGTGGGCTTCCTCCTCGGCGCGCCGGGCGACCTCGCGGACCGGCAGCCCGACCAGGCGGGCGACGCGCGCGGCGTCGTCGTGCTCGGCTTTGATCCGGCGCGGCCCCCGCTTCACCCTCACCGGGTAGCCGTCGACATCGACCTGGGCGAACTGGCGGGCGGCGGGCCAGCGCCGCCACGCCGAGGCGCGCAGGCCCAAGGTACCGGTCTCGTCCGCGAGCACCTGTCGGAGCCTGCCCAGCGTGGCCGGGTCGCACAGGACCGACACGACGTGCGCCGGGCGGCCTTTCTTCCCCGTCACCGGTGCGACCCACGCGTCGTGGGCCCCTGCGGCCATCAGCGCCGAGAGGGTGGCGCCGAGGATCTCGCCCGTCACGTCGTCGACGTTGGCCTCGAGCAGCACCACCGGCTGGCCGTCGAGCGCGTCCGCCGGTGGCGGGACGGGGCTGCCGATCACCACCTGGGTGACGTTGGGGATGCCGTCGAGGTCGCGCGTCCCGGCCCCGTAGCCCGCGGCGGTCACCGCCATCTCGGGCATGGCCCCCCACGCCTCGCAGAGGGCGGACAAGAGGGCCGCACCCGTCGGCGTGGTCAGCTCCGTCGGGATCGCCGTGCCGTAGGTGGGCGCGCCCGCCTCTGCGAGCAGGGCGACAACAGCGGGCGCCGGGATCGGCAAGGCTCCGTGTGCCGAGGAGACCATGCCGGTCCCCTGGGCGACGGGGCTAGAGCGGACCTCGTCCACGCCGAGGATCTCGAGCGCCACGCAGGTCCCGACGATGTCGACGACGGCATCGGTCGAGCCGACCTCGTGGAAGTGGACCTGGCTCATCGGCCTACGGTGGAGGCGCGACTCGGCCGTTGCCAGGCGCTCGAAGGTGGCCAGAGCCCTCGCCCGCACCCTGTCGGGCAGGCGGGCTTCGGTGATCAGCCCGACGATGTGGCCGTAGGTCCGCACGACCTGGTTCTCCCGAACCCGCACCTTCACGTGGGTCGCCGCCAGACCGGCGCGCATCACCGGCTCGGCGTCGAGCGTCCAGCCGCCGAGGGGCAGGGCGGCGAGCTCCCGCTCGATGGCAGGGAGCTCCGCCCCCGCGTCCACCAGCGCCCCGAGAGCCATGTCACCTGCTATGCCACAAAAACAGTTCCACCACGCTACGGTCGTCACGGCTGCCTCAGGAGGCGGTGGACGGCCAAGGCAGCGCCGAAACCGTTGTCGATGCCGACGACCACCAGGCCCGACGCGCACGACGAGAGCATGGCCAAAAGGGCTGTCACCCCTTCGAGGGAGGCCCCGTAGCCAACGCTGGTGGGCACCGCCACGACGGGCCGGCCGGTCAGACCGCCCACCACGGACGCCAGCGCCCCCTCCATGCCGGCGACGACCACCACCGCCGGCGCCCGCTGCAGTGCTGCCGTGTGGGCGAGCAGGCGGTGCAGGCCGGCGACGCCCACGTCGGCGACCAGCCGGTGCGGCAAGCCGAGCGCCCGCAGGGTCGCCGTGCACTCCCCCGCCACCGGCAGGTCGGCGGTGCCCGCCGTCACGACCATCACCGGGTCCAAGTCCCGGGGCTCCGCGGGCCTCCACACGACAGTCGAGCCGTCGACCGTCGCCCCCGGCCACCGGGACGTGACCAAGTTGACCTGCTCCTCCGAAGCACGGGAGAGGAGGACCGGGCCGTCGCCGGCGTGGAGAAGCTCGCCGACGATGCCGACGCACTGGGCCGCACTTTTTCCAGGTCCGTACACGACCTCGGCGACACCCTGGCGTAGCTCGCGGTGATGGTCGACCGTGGCGTATCCCAACTCGGAAAAAGGGAGGGCCCGGAGGCGCCGGACCGCCTCGTCGGCGTCTATCTCGCCGGCGGTGAGCTGATCGAGGAGTTTTCTGACGGCGGGCTCGTCCATGACGGCTCTATCCTGCCCGGCGATGAGAGGTGTTGTCTCGCCCGAGGCCACCGTGGCCTTCCTCGGCCCCCGCGGCACGTTCACCGAGGAGGCGTTGCGGAGCGACCCGGAGCTCGCCGCGGCCCGGCTCGTGCCGATGGGCTCGTTCGTCCACGTGCTTTCCAGCGTGGCCGCCGGTGACGTCGACTTCGGGTTCGTGGCCATCGAGAACTCCATCGAGGGCACCGTCTCGGTCACGATGGACCAGCTGGTCTTCGAGCAAGACCTGGTCATCGTCGGCGAGGTGGTCCTGCCCGTCACCCAGAACCTCGTCGCACCAGCCGGCACCCGCCTCGAGGACGTCAAGCGGGTGGTGTCCTTCCCTCACGCCACCGGACAGTGCAGGGGCTGGCTGGCCGCCCACCTGCCCGAGGTGGAGGAGGTTGCCGCCACGTCGACGGCGTCGGCGGTCGAGCAGGTGGCGACCCTGGCAGATGCGCACACCGCGGCTATCGGGACGTCCCTGGCAGCGTCGATATACGGGTTGTCGGTGCTGGCCGCCGAGATCGAGGACCATCCCGACAACACCACCCGCTTCGTCCTCGTCGCCCGCCCCGACGAGGGCATACCTGCGCCGAGCGGCCACGACAAGACCAGCGTGGTGTGTTTTCAGTCGGCGGATCGGCCGGGCAGCCTGCACCGAATCCTCGGCCAGTTCTCCGCCCGGGATCTGAACCTCGTCAAGCTCGAGTCGCGCCCCACCAAAAAGGGCCTCGGCGACTACTGCTTCATCATCGACTTCGAAGGCCACGTAGCCGACGAGGTGGTCGCCGACTGCCTGCGGGACCTGCACGCCGGGCTTCGGGCAGTTAAGTTCCTCGGCTCGTACCCCGCGGCGGGATCCCACGGAGCGGGGCTGCGCCGCGAGGCAGCGGAGCGGTGGCGGGCGGCCGACGAGTGGATGGCCTCCATACGCTCGAAGGTGCGGCCGGGGGGATAGTCGGCGGTTCAGCGAGCAGCGGTATTGGGTACAAGCGTTGCATGGGCATAGGCACCAGCATCGTCGTATTCGCCATAGGGGCGATCCTCAAGTTCGCCACCACGGTCCACACGAGCTCCTTCAACATCCAGACCATCGGTGTGATCCTGATGATCGTGGGCGCCGTCGGGTTCGTCCTGTCCCTGATCTTCTGGGCGTCTTGGGGCGGCTTCGGCGGCTACCGCCGACGTCGCCGGGTGTACCAGGAGCCCTACGCGCCCGGTGCGGTTCCGCCCGTGGCGGGCGGCCAGGGCGTCGTGGGGCGTCCGGGGTACCCCGTTGTCCCGCCCGCCGGGCGCACGGTGGTCGAGGAGGACGACCGGGCCTTCTGACCCGCCGCCAGCCCGGCTAGTGGTGCTCGCCGCGGAGCATCTGGCTATGCATCCGCCACAGCCACATGGAGATGCCGAACCAGCCGGCGGCGATCACCCCCCACAAGGCGGCGAAGGTGGCAGCGCCATTGCCGGCGAGGACGATGGCGATGCCTGCGGCCACCAACGACATCAGCAGGAATCCCCTCCACACCCATGGGGTGCGAACTGAGCGGGAGTCCCTGACGTCGTAGCGGTCGTCGTCCACGGCGTGCAGGTTACGCCCCGGGCGGGAGGGAGTGGCCGCCGGGGTGCTATATCGCATCCGGCCCGGCCTCCCCCGTGCGGATCCGCACGACCGTCTCGACCGGGGTGACCCAGACCTTGCCGTCGCCTATCTTGTCAGTCCGGGCGGCCTTGACGATGGCGTCGATGACCCCGGCCGCCGCCGACTCCTCGACGAGGACCTCGACACGGATCTTGGGGGTGAACGCCACCTGGTACTCGGCTCCCCGGTAGACCTCGGTGTGGCCCTTCTGGCGGCCAAAGCCTTGGGCCTCGCTCACCGTCATCCCCCTGGCGCCGACCGCTTCGAGCGCCTCCTTGACGGCGTCGAGCCGGAACGGCTTTATCACTGCGGTGACCAGCTTCATCGGACGCCTCCCGTCAGGTCAGGGGTGCTGGACATCGACGGCGCCGGCGGAGGCCCGTTGGGGGAGGCGCCCACTCCGGCGAGCTCGCCGACCCTGGTGTATCCCTCGTCGGCCGGGTAGGCCTCCTCCTCGTGGATGGCCAGGTCGCCGACCTCCAGCTCCTCGTCGGACATCCTCAAGCCTCGGAACAGGAGCTTCAAGACGAACAGGATCACCGCTGTGGCTAGCGCGTCGTAGACGATGATCGTGAGCCCGGCGAAGAGCTGGAGGAAGAACTGATGGCGGTTCCCGTAGAGCCAGCCTGTCACGGCGAAGGGGGTGAGCGCCTTCTTCGAAGCCCCCGTCGAGGCGTAGATGATGACGCTCGGATCGGCGAATATGCCCACGAGCAGCCCTCCGCAGAGCCCGGCGAGCCCGTGGGTGTACACCACGCCCATGGCGTCGTCTACCCGCTTGAGGGTGTACGGCTGGATGAACGTCCAGGCGAACCACACGATGCTCGAAGCGATCGCCCCGATCAGCAGCGCACCCGAGCCGTCGACGTAGCCGGCTGCCGGGGTGATGGCCACCAGGCCGACGATCATCCCGTTGATCGCTCCGAGGAACGTCGGCTTCCTCGACTTCCCGGCGAACATGTCCCACAGCACCCACACGAGGAGGGCAGACACCGTCGCCAGGTTCGTGTTGACGACCGCCGTCGCCGCGTCGGCGCTGGCGAAGTAGGGGTCGCCCCCGTTGAAACCATTCCAGCCGAGCCACACGATGCCGGCGCCTATGGAGATGATCGGCAGGTTGTGCGGCACGAACTTCGCCCGGTCCCGGGCGAGACGGGGGCCGATCATCCAGGCGGCGACGAACCCTGACGTCCCAGCAGCCAGGTGGATGACGTAGCCACCCGAGTAATCCAAAGCCCCCTCGTGGGCCCAGTACCCGCCCCCCCACATCAGCATGGCGTTGACCGAGTAGACGAACGTCGACCACAGCGGGACGAAGAGCAGCCACACCTTGAACTTGATCCGGCCGAGAACGCTCCCCAAGAACAGCAACGGGGTGATGGCGGCGAAGACGAACTGGAAGTAGAACAGCGCCGTCGTGGAGAACCTGAGGGGCACGCTGGTCCCGATCGGAAGAGTGGCCTGGGTGATCTCCGAGCTGCCCCGCAAGGAAGTCTCGGGGTGGCCGACGAAGTTGTTGAAGAGGTTGGCGAAGAAGTTCCCGCCGTAGTGGTAGGTGTAGGTGTTGGCAGTACCACCACCAATGGGGGAGCCGAAGCCCATCTTGTACGCCCACAGCACCCACACCACGAGGACGGCCGAGAAGCCGGTGAAAGCCATCATCATGGTGTTGACCGCCCACTTCTTGGGTACGAGCCCGCCATAGAGGGCGGCCAGTCCAGGGATGCTCATGAGCGCGACGAACGTGGCGGCGGTGAGCTGCCAGGAGGTATCCCCCGGGCTCAGCCAGCTGAGGTCAGAGCAGGCGGTGGGGCTCCCGGGGACAGCGTTGGTGCCGCAACTGGCCGCGTGGACCATGGTGGTCATCAACAGAGACAAGGACCCTCCTCGGGTTGAGTGGCTGGAGTCGCAGCGACGTTAGGAAGGTCGTGTT
>DATGKR010000177.1:0-9560 GCA_035294565.1 Acidimicrobiales bacterium
ACTATCGGCTTGACGAGACCGAGCGCTCGGATCATGGCCGCCGCGTCGTCGGCGCAGTCCTCCAGCCGGAACCGCCGCGTCCTGATGCCCCGGCCGTGGCCGCGCAGATCGATCGTGAACATCCGGAACCGGTCGCGGAGCACCGACTGCGCCCCTGCCCAGTTGAGGCCCCCCGTCGCCCCGAGGCCGTGGAGCATGACCACCGCCCGCGCTCCCTCCGGGCCCGGCTCCTCCCTGATCCACGTGCGACCCCGGACGCCCAGGGAGAGCCACCGGCCTTCCGGCGCCGTCGACCAACCCAGCCCGCGCTCGCTGAGAGGTACGACGCGCAGCGGGGCGAGGGCCGGCTTCCTCCCCCGCTTAGTCGGACGCTCGAGCGGTAGGGCCATAGGTCTCTTCCTTCATCGACAGGAAAATAACTGACAGTTAGGAGCTACCCGTGGCTTTTGGCAGCAAACCGTCGCTACCCCCGACCGTTGCCCAGGTGCTCCTCGATCCGAGCTACCACCTCGTCAGCGGCGATCGCCTCGCGCTCCTTGTCGACCGCCCGGCTTTCGGCTTCGACACTGGCCAGCTCGGCTTGGCGCTCCTTCGCTTCCACGGCCTTCTGCCGGGCACGGGCGGCCCGCTTCGCCGCCGCCTCGCGCTGCGCTGCGCGCCGGCGCACCTCGGCGCGGGCCTTCTCCTCCTCGGCTTCGATCTCTTCCAGGCGCTCCTCGGCGGCCTTCTCGGCCTGCTCCCTTGCCCGTTCGACGCTGGCCGCCCTGGACTCCAGGCGCTCGTCAGCCTCGGCGGCGACCCTTTGCGCCTCGCCTGCGAGCCTGGCGGCGCGCAGCCGGCGCAGGGCCGCTTCGGACTGGCGCCGCCCCTCGTCAGCGAGATCTTCGTCGCCGAGCAGACCGGCGAGCGCCTTCTTCGCCTCGGCTTCGACCGCTTCGAAGGCGGCCACCGGCGGCCACGCCTCGACGTCCAGACCGGCCATTCCGGCCAGGTACAGCGGTAGGTGCAGGGCGCGAAAGCCGAGCTTCGTCGCCTGCCTGGTGACATCCATCAGGACCATTGCTGTTTCCTCTCTTCGATAGTTTCGGCTATCCGTTCCTCGCGGGCAGCCTCCTCACGCAGCGACCCAGCCGTCGCCTCGGCGGCGGCGCGTTCCTCCACCGCCCGCCGTTCGAGCTCGTCGGCAGCAGCCTCGGCCCGCCGAGCGCCGCCGGTCACCTCGGCCTTGGCGGCGGCCGCCGCGGCCGACACCTCCGCCTCCTCCTGGCGCCGGGACCGCTCCGCGTCCTCGAGCGCCGCCTGGTCTTCGGCCTCGGCCTGCAGGCGGGTCTTCTCGGCTTCGAGCCGTTCCTTGCGAGCTGCGGCCTCGGCAGCCTGGCGCTCGCGGCGGGCCTGCTCGCGCGCCCGCCCGGCGTGGTCGATTGCGTCGCCGAGCGCCCTCTGGAGCTGACCTTCGTTGTGCAGATCGAGACGTCCGAGGAGATCCCCCAGGAACATCTTCGCCCGCCCGACCAAGCGCTCGACGGTGCCGCTGTGGTCGTGACCGCTGGATTCCGCCATATATTCCTCCTGTGGGCATAACCTCATGGTCTCTTACCCACAGCACCCCGGCGGTCGAACGTGACCGATGCCACTAGAGGAGGGCGGCTGGGACTGCCGTCGGCGGTTCGCGGGTGCCTTTTCGACATGGACGGCGTCCTCACCAGGACCGCCGAGGTGCACGCGGCGGCGTGGAAGCAGACCTTCGACGAGTTCCTCCGCTACTGGTCGACGCGCACCGGCATTCGCGCCCGACCCTTCGACGCCCACGACGACTACGACCGCTACGTCGACGGCAGGTCGCGCGCCGACGGCACCCGAGGGTTCCTCGCCTCCCGGGACATTCGCCTGCCGGAAGGCGACCCCGACGACCCGCCGGGGTCGCCGACGGTGTCGGGGTTGAGCAACCGCAAGAACGACATCCTCCTGGAGAAGCTCGCCACGGACGGCGTGCGGGTCTTCGACGACGCCGTCGAGTACGTGAAGGCGGTCCGGGCGGCCGCCCTACCGTGCGCGGTTGTGTCGGCGAGCGCCAACACCGAGCAGGTCCTCCGCGCGGCGGGCATATCGGACCTCTTCGACTCCCGGGTCGACGGTTTATTGGCCCGGAAGAGGCACCTCCAGGGCAAGCCGGCGCCCGACATGTATCTCGCCGGTGCCGAGGCCCTGGGGCTGCCGCCAGAGGGGGCGGCGGTGTTCGAGGACGCCCTCGCCGGAGTCGAAGCCGGCCGCGCCGGCGGGTTCGGCTTCGTGGTCGGAGTCGACCGGGTTGGCCAGGGCGACGACCTGCGGGCCCACGGGGCCGACGTCGTTGTCGAGCGGCTGACAGAACTGCTGGGCGCCCCTTGATCACCCATCCCTCCTTCGCCGTCGACTCATGGACGGTCCGCGAGGAGCGCCTCGACCTGGCCGTTATGGCGCAGACCGAGTCGGTGTTCGCCCTTTCCAACGGCCACATAGGACTGCGGGGGAACCTCGACGAGGGAGAGCCGCACGGCCTGCCGGGCACCTACCTGAACTCGGTCTACGAACGCCGGCCGCTCCCCTACGCCGAGGCCGGCTACGGCTACCCCGACGCCGGCGAGACGGTGATCAATGTGACCAACGGCAAGCTGATCCGCCTCCTCGTGGACGACGAGCCGTTCGACGTCCGCTACGGCAGGCTCGTGCGCCACCGGCGGGTTCTGGACATGCGGGCCGGGACGCTCCGGCGGGAGGTCGGCTGGGTCTCCCCGGCGGGGACCCGAGTCGAGGTCCGCTCCACCCGGCTCGTCTCGCTCACCCACAGGTCGGTGGCGGCGGTCTGCTACGAGATCGAGGCCCTCGATGCCACCAGGGTGGTGGTCCAGTCCGAACTGGTGGCCAACGAGGCTCTGCCGGGAAGCCCGGCCGACCCCCGGGCGGCGGCGGCGCTCGAGTCCCCGCTGGTGCTGGAGGAGTCGAGTTGCTTCGACCGGGCGGCCCTGATGGTCCACCGAACCCGGGAGAGCGGCCTGCGCATCGGCGCGGGCATGGACCACGAGCTCGACGCTGCCGACGGGGCGTCGGTGAGCAACACCGTGGTCGGCGACGTGGCCCGCCTCACCGTCGCCAGCCCGCTCGACGCGGGCCGTACGCTGCGTCTCGTCAAGTACGTCGCGTACGGCTGGTCGAGCGAGCGGTCACGTCCAGCCGTCCGGGACCAGGTGGTCGCGGCGCTCGCCGGAGCCCGTCAGCGCGGCTGGGACGGCCTCGTGTCGGAGCAAAGGTCCTACCTCGACGACTTCTGGGCGGGAGCAGACGTGGAGGTCGACGGCGACCCACAGGTGCAGCAGGCGGTCCGCTTCGGGCTGTTCCACATAGCCCAGTCGGCCGCCCGGGCGGAGCAGAGGCCCATACCCGCCAAGGGCCTCACCGGTCCCGGTTACGACGGCCACACCTTCTGGGACTCGGAGATGTACGTCCTGCCGGTCCTCACTTGCACTATCCCTCACGCAGCCGCCGACGCGCTCGCCTGGAGGGCCTCGACCCTGCCACTCGCCGAGGCTCGCGCCGCGGGTCTCGGCCTCGACGGCGCCGCCTTCGCGTGGCGGACCATAACGGGCGCCGAGTGCTCGGGGTACTGGCCGGCGGGGACGGCGGCCTTCCACATCAACGCTGACATCGCCGAGGCGGCGGTGCGCTACGTCGAGGCAACGGGCGACGCAGAGTTCGAGCGGACGACGGCGCTGCGCCTGCTGGTCGGCACGGCGCGCATGTGGCGAGGCCTCGGCCAGCACGACGCCGAGGGCCGGTTCCGCATCGACGGGGTTACCGGCCCCGACGAGTACAGCGCGGTGGCGGACAACAACGTCTACACGAACCTGATGGCCCGCCGGAACCTCCGCGCCGCCGCCGAAGCCGCCGCGCGCTGGCCGGTCGAGGCTGGCGAGCTCGGCGTCGGTGTGGACGAGTCGGCGGCGTGGCGGAGGGCGGCTGACGCCGTGACGATCCCATACGACGAGCGCCTCGGCGTGCACCCCCAGAGCGAAGGCTTCACCAATCACGCCCAGTGGGACTTCGAGTCGACCCGGGCCGATCAGTACCCGCTCATGCTCCACTTCCCCTACTTCGACCTTTACCGCAAGCAGGTCGTCAAGCAGGCCGACCTCGTCTTGGCGATGATGGTCTGCCCCGAGGAGTTCACCGCCGAGCAGAAGCTACGCAACTTCGACTACTACGAGGCGATAACCGTGCGCGACTCGTCGCTCTCGGCGAGCACCCAGGCGGTCGTGGCGGCCGAGGTGGGCCACCTCTCGCTGGCGTACGACTACCTGCGCGAGGCGGCCCTCATGGACCTCGACGACATCGAGCACAACACCCGCGACGGGCTGCACCTCGCCGCGCTCGCCGGGGCGTGGACAGCGCTGGTCGCCGGCTTCGGGGGCATGAGGACCGAGGCGGGGCAACTGAGCTTCGCCCCCCGGCTGCCGGAGGGTCTCGACGCCCTCCGCCTCAGGCTTCACTACCGGGGACGGCGTCTGTCGGTGGAGCTGGACCGGGAGAGGGCGCTGTACCGCCTGCTCGAAGGGGAGCCGATGCGGCTGGTGCACCACGGCGAGGAGGTGCAGTTGGACCGGGAGGTGGTCGCCAGGCCGATCCCCCGGCCAGAGATGCGCCCCCGGCCTCGGCAGCCGAAAGGGCGCGAGCCGACGACGCACGGGCCCGCCACCTCTCCGGAAAAAGGGACATCCTCTGTGTCACCAACCTCCCCGCGGTGAAAATGGCGAGGGCTGCTACGGCGTCGGCCCAGTAGTGGTTGCCCGTGGCAACGACCACCAAGACCGTGGCTGCGGGGTAGGCGACTGCCAGCCAGCGCCAGGGCGACTTCAAGGCGTGGACCACCGACCAGCCGACGACGAGCGCCCACGCGACGTGCACCGACGGCATCGCCGAGAGCTGGTCCAGGCCCGGTCGGTCGGTCGCCGGGTAGACGGTCGGCCCGACCAGCCGGCCCGTGTCCACCACCCCGAGGCCGGGCACCAGCCGCGGAGGGGCCACCGGGAGGAGGGCCACGAGCAGACAGGCGCCGGTGACGAGGGCCATCGTGTTGCGCACAGCCGGGTAGAGGTCGCGGTGGCGGGCGAACATCCACACCAGGCATGCCCCTGTGACGGCGACGTGCAGACCGACGTAGTACAGGTTGAAGGCGCGCAGCACCGCGTGGTCGCCGAGGAACAGCCTTTGGAGCGAGGCCTCTGATGGCACGTGAAGGCGGGCTTCAGCTCTCGCGATCCACGCTCCGCGGGCGACCGCTCCCGCCGCCCGGCCCAAGGACAGGTTCCCGGCGAGCTGCCACAGCGCGTACAGGCCGAACACGACCGACAGCTCACGCGTCCAGGCCGCCACCTGCACGGGCCTCTTCAGGATCCGGGTCGCCACGGCCATACCCGACGCGGTCGCCGCCGCGTCCTGCCAGGGCAACCACTGCACCTGGGGAAAGCTAGCGCCGGTAGGATCGTCACCCGGAGTGCCGGGAAGTCTGGTCGGCGAGCATCACAACGAGGAGCCCGCCCGATGCCCGACAGCACCGCCTTCTACCTGACCATCCTGGCGGCGTCGGCCGCGGGGCTGGCCGTCCTGGCGGCGAGCAGGTTCACCGACCGGCTCAAGGTGCCGCTGCCGGCGGTGCTCCTCGCCCTCGCCGCCGTCGTCGCCCACGCCGTCCCCGGCCTGCGCCCGGCGGACAACAGGATCGTGCCGGAGGTCGTGAGCGTCGCCCTGGTCGCCGTGCTCTTCGACGGCGGCATGCGCATCGGCTGGTCCCGTTTCCGCAGCCAGGCTGGCCCCATCCTCACCGTCGGAGTGCTGGGCACGTTCGGCACCGCCGCAGCCGGGGCGGTGGTCGCCCGCTACGCGCTCGGGGTCGACTGGTACGCAGCCGTGCTGCTGGCCACAGCCGTGTCGCCGACCGACCCTGCCGTCGTCTTCTCCGTTCTCGGCCGCAGGCAGCTTGCCGGCGGCAGCGGGACGCTCCTCGAAGGCGAGTCAGGGGCCAACGACCCGGTGGGCATCGCCCTCATGGCGGCGCTGATCGCCGGCGGAGGCGTGTCGGCGAGCGGAGCGGTCCACGCCTTGGGCACCTTCGCCCTGCAGATGGGGGTCGGTGCGGCGGTCGGCTACCTGGGAGGCAAGTTGCTTCTGCTGGCGATGCGCCGTCTCTCCCTGCCCGACGAGGGCCTGTACCCGCTGCGCACCCTCGCCGGGGCGTACCTGCTCTACGGGGCGGCGTCGGCGGCTCACGGCTCGGGCTTCTTGGCTGTGTTCGTCGCGGGCATAGTCCTCGGCGACGAACGGGCGCCCTACAAGCGGGAGATCGAGCACTTCCACGGCGCCGTGTCGAGCCTCGGAGAGCTGGTCGCCTTCGCCGTCCTCGGGCTCACGATCGACGTGCACCTCCTCGGGCGCGTCTCCACGTGGCTGCCGGGGCTCGCCATCGGCGCGGCCCTGGCCTTGGTCATTCGGCCCCTCGTGGTGGGGGCCTGCCTGGCGCGCTCAAAGCTGTCGGGAGCAGAGCGGCGCTTCGTTCAGTTCGCCGGCCTGAAGGGTGCGGTTCCGATCCTGCTCGGCAGCTACATCTTCTCGGCGCGCGTCGCCTCGCCGGCAAGGCTCTACGAGATCGTCGTCGTCGTCGTTGCCTTCTCCGTCCTCGTCCAGGGCGGCCTGGTCGGCCCGGTCGCCAGGCGGCTCGGCCTGCCGGTCCATCTCGTCCTGCCCGAGCCGTGGACCTTGGGGGTGCGTCTTCGCGACGAGCCGCAAAACGTGCACCGCGTGGTGGTCGCGCCCGGCGCCCCGGCCGACGGGGCGGTGGTCGCCGAGCTCCCGGGGCTGCCAGAGGACGCCTGGGTGAGCCTGCTCGTACGGGAGGGACAGCTCCTCCCCGTCCGGGGTTCCACCACGCTGCGTGCGGGCGACCAGCTGACCGTCCTCGCCGACCGCTCCGGGGCAGAAGCCCTGCGGTCCTGCTTCGAAGGTGGGTAGGTCAACCCGCACAGACCGACCGACAGGAGGAGCCGTGGCGCAACGCAGAGTCGCAGTGGTAACCGGAGCATCAGCGGGGGTGGGCAGAGCCGTCGCCACTGCTCTGGCAGACCGGGGCTTCGACGTCGCCCTGCTCGCCAGGGGCGCTGCGGGCCTCGAAGCAGCCGCCGGTGACGTCCGTCGTGCCGGGGGGCGGGCGCTCGCCATCCCGACCGACGTCGCAGTCTTCGAGGACGTCGACGCCGCAGCGTCGAAGGCGGAGGAGGAGCTCGGACCGATCGACGTGTGGGTGAACGACGCGATGACCACCGTTTTCTCGCCCGCATGGGATGTGGCGCCCGAGGATTTCAAACGGGCGGTCGAGGTGACCTTCCTCGGCCAGGTGTGGGGCACCACGGCCGCCCTGGCCCGCATGCGCCCCCGGGACCGGGGCAGCATCGTCAACGTCGGATCCGCCCTGGCGTTCATCGGCATCCCGCTCCAGTCGGCGTACTGCGCCTCCAAGTTCGCCTGCCGTGGCTTCTTCGAATCGGTGCGCGCCGAGCTGCTCCACGAAGGCAGCGGGGTGCGCATGTCGATGGTCCACTTGCCGGCGGTCAACACCCCCCAGTTCAACTGGTGCGAGACAACCCTGGACCGCCATCCCCAGCCGGTGCCGCCCATCTACCAGCCCGAGCTGTGCGCCCGCTTCATCGTCGCTGCGGCCCTCGACGGGCGGCGGGACAAGATCATCGGCTCCTGGAACAAGCTCCTGGTGTCGGCCGGCAAGCTGTTCCCCGGCCTGGCCAACCAGTACGCGGCCATCGGCGCGTGGGACACGCAGCTGACCGACCTCCCCGTGTCTCCCGACAGGCCGGTCAACCTGCACAAGCCGGCCGACGACGCCGCCGACCAGGGCGCCCACGGCATCTTCGACGACCAGGCGGGAGGGTTCCTAGACCCCAGCTTCTTGAAGACGCTCCCGAAGACGGCGATGACCTTCGCCGCCGCCGTCGGCCGCACGGCCGCCGAGAAGCGGCGCTTCTTGAGCCAGACACGCGGCAGCCGGGTAAAGTCGATGCAGTGATCGCCGCATCCTTGATCGCCGTGGTTGCGTACTACCCGAAGCCGCCCGCAGACAACGCGCCGTGGGACACCCTCTACGTGACGGCGGGCATGGTCGTGATCATCCTGCTGGTGGTGCTCCTCGCCGCGTGGATGAACGCCCGGGACGCACACCGCTCGTGAGCCGACACGAACCCCTGGGCCGGGAGCCCACCGCCGACTCCGGGATGTTGGCCGGCTGGACAGCGGGGGGCCGAGCGGTGTCGGCCCTCACCGGAGACTCTGAGTACACCCTCCGGCCGATCGGCGGGGACCGTGTCACAGCCCTCATCAAGGCGACAGAGGTCATCGTCGCAAAAGCCTGATCCGCCGCCGCTGTCCCTGCAGGAATGGATAGTCCTGGCCGTCATCGCCGAAACACCCACCTACGGGTTCTCGGTCGCGCGGCTGCTGCAACCCGGCGGCGACCTGGGCCGTACTTACCGAGTCCCCCACCCCGCCGTCTACCGGTCGGTTGACCGGTTGCTGGCGGCGGGCCTCGTCGAGGCGGCGGGCACCGAGCAGAGCCGGCAGGGGCCTCGGCGCACTCTGCTGCACGCCACCCCCGCCGGGGAAATGGCTGCAGCGGACTGGCTCGAACGGCCGGTTGCCCACATACGCGACATCCGCACCGAGCTCATGGCGAAGCTGGCGCTGCTGCACAGGCGCAGCGCCGACCACAGAGAGCTCGTCCGGGCGCAGCGGGACCTGCTCGCGCCGATCGTCGAGTCGCTCGCCGAAAAGCACCGCGCCGCCGCCGGCTTCGACCGAGTTCTCTCCGCTTGGAGGCTCGAGTCGGGGAGGGCGGCCCTGCGTTTTCTCGACGGGTTGCTGCTTGCTTGACGGGTTGCTGCTTGCTCGACGGGCTGGTGGGCTGGCCGCGCTGCCACCAGAAGGGGCGGGCCCCTCCGGCTCTCCCCCTGCCGTCGCTGCGGGCCGTGCGCCCGCTTCGGGCTACCCGACGAGCGTCTTCACCCACCCGGGGACGTGCGTGCCCGACACTTGGAGCGGGTGGAGCACCTCGAAGCCGTCACGGTCGAGGAAAACGGCGCCGGCCGTTAGCAGATAGGTGACGAAAGCCTGGGCAGCCGCCCGATCCGGAGCGCGGTCGACGACAGCGATCGTGTAGGTCGCCGCGAGATCCACCCCGCTCAACGGCACCGTGGGGATCGACGCCGCCTTGGCTTCGCTCGAATAGAAGAACCCGGCGTCGAGCTGGCCGGCCTGGAGGCGACCGACGAGCGTCTCCTCCGGGTAGACGCCCGAGCTCGAGCGGGCCAGCGCAGCAAGGGCGGGAACATGCTCGGCGCTCGCCGTGCTCTCCAGGGCCTCCACCGCCAGCCTGCCCTTCGGGTCGACCGCCGGATCGGTACGCCCGAGCAGGAACCCCGGCTTGGTGACCACGTCGTACCAGGGCTCGCTTCGCAGATCGGCGGCGA
>DATGKR010000178.1:0-26512 GCA_035294565.1 Acidimicrobiales bacterium
CGCGTGGGGCCTGTCGCTGGTCATCTTCCTGGCGGAGAACGACATCGGCTCGTCGTTCCTGTTCTTCGCCCTGTTCGTCGGCATGCTGTGGGTGTCCACCGGCCGCTGGCTGTACCTGGGATTCGGCGGGGGCCTCTTCGCAGGAGGCGCCTACCTGGTGCTCAAGGTGTTCCACCACGCCCAGAGCCGGGTGCAGGCGTGGCTCGACCCCTGGGCGCACGCCAACACCAGCGGCTACCAGCTGATCCAGGGGTGGTTCGCCATCGCCGCCGGAGGCCTGTTCGGAGAAGGGCCCGGCCAGTCGAGCGCCGGGTCGATTCCGGAGGCTTCCACCGACATGATCTTCGCGGTCATCGCCGACGAGCTGGGCCTGGTCGGCGCCACGGCCCTGCTGATCGGTTATCTCCTCATCGTCGGCACGGGGCTGCGGGTGGCCGTCCGCTGCGAGCGGACCTTCGAGAAGCTCCTCGCCGCCGGGCTGTCGCTGATCCTCGGCGTGCAGACATTCGTGATCGTCGCCGGCGTGACCAGGTTGATCCCCCTTACGGGTATAACCCTGCCGTTCGTGTCCTACGGCGGATCGTCCCTCATCGCCAACTACATCCTGCTGGCGCTGCTCGTGCGTCTTTCTCATGACACAGAACCTCAGGCTCTCTACGACATGCAACCTCAGGTGACCGCGTGAACCGCCACATCCGGCTCCTCGGCGCGGGGATCATGGTGCTCTTCGTCGCCCTGTTCGCCCAGCTCAACTACGTGCAGATCGTCCACGCCAAGGCGTTGGACACCAACCCGCTCAACGGCCGGGCCGTGGTGCAGGAGTACACCGCCCCCCGGGGAAGCATCATCTCCGCCGACGGGGTGACCCTGGCCACCTCGGTGCCCACCAACGACTCGCTCAAGTACCTGCGCGAGTACCCCCAGGGTCCGCTCTTCGCAGAGGTCACCGGCTACTACTCCTTCGACTACGGCTCTGACGGCGCCGAGCGCTACTACGACAAGGTGCTCACCGGCAAGGCCAGCCCGTTCAAGCTCCCGACCAGCATCTCGGGCCTGCGCCGGCTGCTCACCAACAACAACCACACCGAGAACATCACCCTCACCGTCCTCGACAGCCTGCAGAAAGCCGCCCAGGCGGGGCTCGCCGGCAGGCTCGGCTCGGTCGTCGCCCTCGACCCCAAGACCGGGGCGGTCCTGGCCATGTACTCCAACCCCACCTACAACCCCAACCAGCTGGCCAGCCACAACCTTCAGGCCGTGCAGGCCGCTTACAAGGCGATCACCTCCGTGCCCGGCGGCCCGCTCGACGCCCCGGCGTACCGCCAGACGTGGTTCCCCGGGTCGTCGTTCAAGGTGGTCACCGCGTCGGCGATCTACGACCACGACCCGTCGCTCGCCACTCAGACCTTCCCGCACCTCGCCGCGCTGACCCTGCCGCAGAGCAACAAGCAGCTGCACAACTTCGCCGGTGAGGTGTGCGGAGGGCAGCTGCTCGCCCTGTTCACCGTGTCCTGCGACACCGGCTTCGGCCAGATCGGCCTCGACCTCGGTGCCAACAACCTCTACGACGAGGCCCACGCCTTCGGCTTCGACCAGGTCCCGCCGATCGACCTGCCCTTCGCCGTCAAGTCGAACTTCCCGCCCGTCTCGGCCTTCCAGGGGGCGCTGCCGTTCCTCGCCTACTCTGCGATCGGCCAGGAGAACGTGCAAGCGTCGCCCCTCGAAATGGCCCTCGTCGTGTCGGCGATCGCCAACGGCGGCACGATCATGACCCCCCACATCCTCGAGCAGGTCACCAACTCCCAGGCGCAGGTGGTGTCCACCTACAAGCCGACGCCGTGGCTGCACGCCACCACCCCCCAGACCGCCGCCCAGGTCACCAAGCTGATGCTCTCGGTGGTCGACTCCCCCGACGGCACCGGCGTCGCGGCCCGGATACCCGGCGTGGAGGTCGCCGGCAAGACCGGCACCGCGCAGACCGGCACCCACCACACCGACGACTGGTTCGTGGCTTTCGCCCCGGCGAACAACCCGCAGATCGCCGTTTCGGTCGTGCTCCCCGACCAGGGTTATTCCACCGAGTACCAGGGCGGCACGCTCGCCGCGCCGATAGCCAAGTCGATGATCGAGACCTACCTGTCCACCGTCCACCCGACCGCCGGCGCGGGCACCCCACCCGTAGGCTGAGGGCCGCTCCCATGGCGAACGTCTACAGCGACCGCTACGAGATCGTGCGCCACATCGCGCGCGGCGGCATGGCGCAGGTCTACCTGGCTCGGGACCTCCTGCTCGACCGGCCCGTGGCGCTCAAGGTTCTCTTCCCGGAGCTGTCGGTGGACCAGAGCTTCGTGGAGCGTTTTCGCCGGGAGGCGAAGGCGGCGGCCAACCTTTCGCACCCCAACATCGTGTCGGTCTACGACTGGGGTCAGGGCGACTCCACCTACTACATCGTCATGGAGTACGTCGACGGTCCCACCCTCTCCCAGCTGCTGCGCAGCGGCCCGCTCGAACCCGAGCGGGCGGCGGCGATCGCCGCCGACGTGGCCGCAGCCCTCGAGTTCGCCCACCGGCGCGGGGTGATCCACCGCGACGTGAAGCCGGGCAACGTGCTGATCGACGAGCGGGGCAACGTCAAGGTGGCGGACTTCGGCATCGCCCGCGCCGCCGGCACCTCGGACAACCTCACCCAGACCGGTTCTGTCATGGGAACCGCCACCTATTTCTCCCCGGAGCAGGCCCAGGGCTACGCGGTGGATCCCCGCAGCGACGTCTACTCGCTGGGGGTGGTCCTCTACGAGATGGTCACCGGCCAGCCCCCTTTCAGCGGGGACAACCCGGTGTCGATCGCCTACAAGCACGTCAAAGAGGCGCCGGTGCGGCCGTCGCTGGTCAACCCTGCGGTGCCCGCCGCGCTCGACGCGGTGATCATGAAGGCGCTCGCCAAGGACCCCGCCGAGCGCTACCAGAGCGCCGAGGCTCTGCGCTCGGACCTGGGCCGCTTCACCACCGGGGCGCCGGTGACGGCGGTGCTCACCCCGGTTGCGGGCGCCACCTCGGTGATGGCCCCCGTAGGCCCACCGACCGCTGTCATCGGCAGGACCGCCGTCCCGCCGCCCGAGGACCGATCCCGGGCCGGCCTCTACGCCCTGCTCGCCCTCATCCTGCTCCTCCTCCTCGGCCTGGGCGGCTACTTCGGCGGCCGCCAGTTCGGCCTGTTCGGCTCGTCGGCGAAGATGCTCGCGATACCCGGCGACATCGTCCACAAGCCGGTCTCCCAGGCGGAGAGCGAGTTGGCCAACGACGGCTTCACCGACGTCAAGACCCAGCAGCAGCAGAGCTCCACCGTGAAAGCCGGCTACGTCATCACCAGCCAGCCGGCGCCGGGCACCACCATCCGCAGCGACTCGCCGCTGACCCTCGTGGTCAGCGCCGGGCCGAGGATGGTTGCGGTGCCCAACGTCGTCGGGATGCCCAAGGACCAGGCGAACCAGGCGTTGCAAGCGGCGGGGTTCGTCCCGACCGACACGACCGCCACGTCGAACACCGTCAACGCCGGCGACGTGATCTCCACCAACCCGGCGGCGGGCGTCCCCACCGCCCAGGGCGCCCACGTGCAGGTGGTCGTATCCTCCGGCAAGCAGGCCGTGACCATCCCCTCCCTCGTCGGAGAGGACGCCGTTTCGGCGGCGAACAAGCTCGGGGCGTTGGGGTTGAACGTGCAGCAGGCCAACGAGGCGTCCACGTCGGTCCAGTCGGGCTACGTGACCCGCACCGACCCGCCGGCGGGCACCCAGGTTCCGGTCGGTTCGACGGTCACCCTCTACGTTTCCACCGGGCCGCCGCCGACGACGACGACGGCGATGACCACGGTGCCCAACGTTGTCGGCGACACGCAGAGCCAGGCCCAGTCGGCGCTTCAGGCCGCGGGGCTGCAGGGAAGCTTCAGCCAGGTGCCCGTCAGCGACCCCACCCAGGATGGCATCGTCCAGTCGCAGAACCCCCAGGCCGGCGCGTCGGTTCCGCAAGGGTCGACGGTGCAGGTCCAGGTGGGCTCCTACCAGCCGCTTTCGACGACGACCACGACCACCGCCCCGGGCCCAGGTTCGGGCAAGCCCTAGCTGGTTCGCGCCTCGACGATCAGCCGGCGGGGGACGACTCCTCGGAGCGGCGGCGCCGCTCGCAGGCGGCGAGCCAGTTGGCGACGAGCTGGCGGCCGGACTCGGTGAGGATCGACTCTGGGTGGAACTGCACGCCCTCGACCGGAAGCTCCCGGTGGCGCAGCCCCATCACCGTCGCGCCCCCCTCCTCCAGCCCTTCCTGCGTGCGGGCGGACACCTCGAGCTCGGGGGGCACGCTCGAGGGGTCGACGACCAGCGAGTGGTAGCGGGTGGCGACGAGCGGGTTGGCGAGCCCGGCGAAAACCCCCCGCCCGTCGTGGTGGATCTCGGAGGTCTTGCCGTGCATCACCGTGTGCCGGACGACGCTCGCCCCGTACACGGCGCCGATGCACTGGTGGCCCAGGCACACCCCTAGGACCGGCACTTCGGCGGCGAGCGCCTCGATCAGCGCGCAACTCGCCCCCGCCTCCTCGGGACGGCCCGGTCCGGGCGAGACGAGCAGGCCGTCGGGCTCGAGGCTGCGCGCCCCGTCGACGTCGATCCGGTCGTTGCGCCGCACCACGGGCTCGGCGCCGAGCTCGCCGAGGTACTGGACGAGGTTGTAGACGAACGAGTCGTAGTTGTCCACGACCAAGATGCGCGCCACGCCGAGGAGGATAGGCGCCCAAGCCCTCGTCCCCGCCCCGGCCCACCCCCCTTCGCCGCCGCGTCTCCTCGCCCTCCCCTACCGGCCACTAGAGTCTCCCTCCGTGGCGCGCAAGACCAAGGAGGCCCGCCCCGGCCGGGTCACCCCCAAGGGGGGCACGGCCAGGCGCAAGGTGGTGGCCTCCGCCGCGGCCGGGCCCGCGGAGAGCGGCCGCTACACGGCGCCGATACCCCGCGAGTTCCGGGTCAGCCCGTGGTGGGTGCCGGCGCTGATGCTGACGTTCTTCATCGGCGGGGTCCTGGTGATTCTGCTCAACTACCTGAACCTTCTGGGCGGCCCGGCCAACAACGTCTACCTCTTCGCCGGCCTCGGGCTGATCGTCGCCGGGTTCATCACCTCTACACGCTGGCACTAGCCTGAACGGCAGGGGACGTCAGAGTTACAGCTTTGTCACTCCTCCCCAGCCTTGTCCACAGTTTGGGGAAAACGGTCGATCCGGCTCCGGGCGCGTTCGTCCACCGTTGATCCACAGGCCCGCAGCGGGGGGGACGGACTAGTCCACAGGGCGGGAGCTCGGAAGAGCGGGCGGGGTCGCCGGCACCGGCGTTCCGAGTCGGGCATCCGAAGTCCCGCGGCGACGGACATGTCGATTCGCGCTCCCGATGTGCGCGCGCACGAAAACGCGGGAGCGCGAACCGACGCGAAACACGTCGATTCGCGCTCCAAGGATTCAGGCCGAAAACTCGGGAGCGCGAACCGACGCGAAACAGGTCGATTCGCGCTCCCGATGTGCGCGGCGGCGGAAGATCGGGAGCGCGAACCTGCGCTCCCGATCGGCTCAGCCGAGGCGCTCGATGATCGTCGCGTTGGCCATGCCGCCGCCCTCGCACATCGTCTGCAGCCCCCAGCGTCCGCCGGTGCGCTCCAGCTCGTTGAGGAGGGTGGCCATCAGCTTGGCGCCGGACGCGCCGAGGGGATGGCCGAGGGCGATGGCGCCCCCGTTGACGTTCACCTTGGACATGTCAGGGTGGTGCTCCGCCTCCCAGGCGAGCACGACGGGGGCGAACGCCTCGTTGATCTCCACCAGGTCCATGTCCTCGATGGACAGCTTGGCCCGCTCGAGCACCTTGGCCGTCGCCGGGATGGGGGCGGTGAGCATGATCTGGGGGTCGTCGGCGGCCAGGGCGAAGGAGACGAAGCGGGCGCGAGGCGTGAGGCCGAGCGCCGACGCCTTCTCCTCGCTCATGACCAGCACCGCCGAGGCGCCGTCGGTGATCTGGGAGCTGTTGCCGGCGGTGATCTTGCCGTCCGGCTTGAACGACGGCTTCAGCTTGCCGAGCGTCTCCACAGTGCTGTCGGGGCGGATGCCCTCATCGGCGGTGACCAGCTCGCCGGACTCGGTGACCTTGCCGGTCTCCTTGTCCTTGTGCTTGGCGGCGACGGGGACGATCTCCCGCTCGAAGCGGCCCTCGGCCGTCGCCCGGGCGGCACGCTGGTGGCTCTCGGCGCTGAAGCGGTCCAGGTCCTCCCGGGAGAAACCCCACCGGTCGGCGATCATCTCCGCCGAGATGCCCTGGGGCACCAGCCCGCCGACCGGCTCGTAGCGCAGGCCGACCGTGGGGCCGAAGGGCAGGCCGACGCCCTGGGCGATGCTGGCGCCCATGGGCACGAGGCTCATCACCTCGATGCCCGCGGCGATGGCGATGTCGTAGGCGCCGGCGATGACGCCCTGCGCGGCGAAGTGGATCGCCTGCTGGGACGACCCGCACTGGCGGTCTACTGACGTCCCGGGCACCGACTCTGGAAAACCGGCGGCCAGGACCGCGTTGCGGGCGATGTTGACGCCCTGGGCGCCCACCTGCATGACGCAGCCCATGATCACGTCGTCTATCTGGGCGGGATCGAGGTCGTTGCGTTCTACGAGCGCCTTGAGGGTCTCGGCTGCCAGGTCGACGGGATGCCAGCCCGACAGCTTGCCGTGGCGCTTGCCGCCGGCGGTGCGGACGGCATCAACGATAACTGCGGTGGTCATTGAGGGCTCCTTGTGAGGGGATCGCTGCCCTCAAGCTACCGGCGGGACCGGCCGTGGCGACAATCCGGCGGCCGCCACGGCCTGTCCCCTTTGTCCGGATCTACTTGTTCGGCTGAGGGGTGAGACGGAGGTAGGGGCGCAGCGTGGTGAAGCCCTTGGGGAAGCGTTCTTTGGCCTCGTCGTCGGGAATGGCGGGGGCGATGATGACGTCCTCGCCCTCCTTCCAGTCCGCCGGGGTCGACACCGAGTAGTTGGCGGTGAGCTGCAGCGAGTCGAGCGCCCGCAGGATCTCGGCGAAATTCCGCCCGGTCGACTGGGGATAGGTGATCATCAGCTTGATCTTCTTGTCCGGGCCGATGATGAACACCGAGCGGACCGTCACCGTGTCGGCGGCGTTGGGGTGGATCATGCCGTAGAGGTCGGCGACCTTGCGGTCCGGGTCGGCGATGATCGGGAAGTTGACGTTGGTCCCCTGCGTCTCGTTGATGTCGGGGATCCACCCCTTGTGCGACTCGAGCGGGTCGACGCTGATGGCGATGACCTTGGCGTTGCGCTTGTCGAACTCGCTCTTCAGCTTGGCCACCGCGCCCAGCTCGGTGGTGCACACGGGCGTGAAGTCCTTGGGGTGGGAGAACAGGATGCCCCAGCTGTCTCCGAGCCACTCGTGAAACCTGATGGTCCCTTCTGTTGTCTCCGCGGTGAAGTCGGGGGCCTCGTCTCCGAGTTGCAGTGCCATGCGGAACCTCCTCTGGTCATTTGTCTTCGTGCAGCCATCAGGCTACTCCGGCGGAGGGCGAAAGTCGACCGGCTTTATCGGGTTTTGGGGTGGGCCGATGTGCGACGGCGCTACGCAGGGGTTCGTGACGATCGGCGCTGCGCCAGCAGAGTTTCGGGCCGCCGGGGAACCCCCCTGCCGCCGGCGCCGGCCCAAGCGACCCTCAGCCGCCGGCACCGGCCCAAGCGACCCCATCACGGCGGAGCTGCTCGAGGATCCGCATCCGCAGCTCTCGTGCCGTCCGGTAGTGCTGCCCCGGCCGGGTGAGGGCCATCACCCGAATGGTCACCCCCGACTCGCTGGCGGCTTGCACACCGGCGAACAAAGGACGGCCGATGATGACATCCCGCCACGCCTCTTCGGAGGCCATGCTGACCGCGGCCGCTTCCGCCGAGGCGCCGGCGGCCGCCAGGTCCGTGCCGAGGGGCACGACCACATCGACAAGCGCCTGGCTGTCGGTGGCGGTGTCGTTCCCGACCGTGCGAATGTCCCCGTTCGGCACGTAGTACACGACGCCGTCGAGGGCCCGCAGCCTGGTGACCCGCAGGTTGACGCTCTCCACCGTGCCCGAGGTCGCGGTGGGGCCGGTCCCGACGATGATGTGATCGCCGATCCCGTACTGGTCCTCGGCGAGTATCAGCACCCCAGAGAGGAAGTCTTTGACCAGGGTCTGGGCGCCGAAGCCGAGGGCTGCCCCGATGACGGTCGCGGTGGCCACGAAGGGCCCGAGGTTGATGTCGAGCTGACCGAGGATGGTCAAGAGGGCGACGATCCAGATGATCGCCCGGAAAAGGGACGCGAAGACGCCGGTGAGCGTGCGGATGCGGTCGGCGCCACGGGGTGTCGTGCCGATCAGCGGCGAAACGAGCCGCAGGCTCTTGACCATCCGGCCCGACAAGCGACGGACGAGGCGACTGGCGATCGCGGCGATCACCACGATCAGCAGGATCCGCAGCGGGCCGGCCAGATAGATCTGCGCCGTGTGGGCGCGGTCGCTGGCGAAGCCCAGGTCGACGAAGATCTGGTGGATCACGCCCCGGTCGCTAGAAGCGGCGTTCCCCGCGGCGGCCGAGCGGGCGGAGGCGGCGGCGAGTAGGGCCGTCACGTCGCTGATCCTAAACGTAGCGCCGGCCAACGAGAGGATCCCCCGAGCGCAGCGCCGGCCGCCGCCTCGGAGGCAGGATCGGGCCGCCCCCTGAGCAAGCGTGGGGCCGGCGGCACCCGCGCCGCCCCCTGAGCGTGGGGCCGGCGGCACCCGGTGAAGCCGGCGCTTCTCGGGCGGGTGATGCCGGCTGGTGGGAAGCGGCGCCGTGGAATACGATCGACCCCGGTCCCGGCAAGCGACCCGCCGGCTGGCTTCGGCCTCCTCGCCTCCTCAGGCTTGCGGGCGGCGCGGCCAGGTTCGAGGAGAGACAGTGAAGCGAACCTACCAACCGAACAACCGAAGAAGGGCCAAGCGGCACGGCTTCCGCCACCGGATGTCCACCCGCGCCGGGCGAGCGATCCTCAAGGCACGCCGCCTGAAAGGCCGACATCGGCTGTCCGCCTGACGCCTACCGGCGTGGCAGGAGCGCCCACCCGAGGGGCCGAACGGGCTGAGAAGCTGTGTGCACGAGCGCCGGACGGAGCCTCCGCCGTCGGGTCGGCCAGGATTTGGCGTGTGGAACGGCGCGACACCTTCGACGCCTTGCGGCGCGCCCGACGCCGCCGACAGGGACCGCTGACGGTATCCTGGGTGGCCGGGGATCCGGCCGAGCCGCCCCGGGTGGCCTTCACCGTGGGACGTCGGGTCGGATCCGCCGTCGTCAGAAACCGGCTCCGCCGGCGACTCCGATCCATCATGCGCGAAGCCGCCCCTCGGCTTCTGCCCGGTGCCTACCTTGTCGGGGCGGCCCCGGACGCCGCCCGACTGCCCTACGCCCACCTCCGAACCCTCCTGCTGGAAGCCTTGGACAACATGGAAGAGCCATGAGAGCCGCTGTCGAAACCAAAAGCCCGACGCGGTCGATCCTGCAGGCGGCCCTGATAGGCGCCGTCCGCCTCTACCAGGGCGCCCGCAGCGGCCGGGTTTCGCCCTGCCGGTTCACCCCGACCTGCTCCCAGTACGCCATCGAAGCGATCGAGCGTCACGGCGCCGCTCGCGGTGTACGGCTGGCCGCCGCACGCCTCGGGCGTTGCCGCCCCGGCGGTCCGAGCGGCTACGACCCGGTGCCAGAGAGGACCCCGTGACCTTTCCGCTGGTCGCCATCGCCCACGCCGCGACCACGGCCACGACCGTCGCCGCCAAGGCGTCGGGGGGCGGCAGCATCCTCGATCCGATCGCCAAGCCGATCGCCGAGGTCCTGGCGGCCATCTACTCGGTCTTCCCCAACTACGGCGTCGCCATCTTGATACTGAGTGTCATCTGGATGGTTCTCATATCCCCTTTGACGCTGAAGAGCACGAGGTCGATGCTCGCCATGCAGAAGCTGCAGCCGCAGCTGAAGCGTCTGCAGGAACAGCACAAGGACGACCGCCAAGCCTTCGCCCAGGCCCAGATGGACCTCTTCCGCGAGCACGGTGTCAGCCCGTTCGGGTCGTGCCTGCCGATGCTGCTCCCCCTGCCCGTGTTCTTCGCCCTGTTCCGAGTGATCGACGGGCTCAGCCACATGACCAAGGGGGTCCCTACCCCGCAGTTCCTGCCTCCGACCACCCGGCTCTACAAGGACATCGTCGCCGCCCACGGCAAGCTCAACGCCTTCGGCATGGACCTGGCGAAGAACGCGCTCAGCCACCATGCCTCTGCCCTCGACGCGCTGCCCTACTGGCTGATCCTGCTGGTCATGGCGGGCACCTCCTACCTGCAGTCGGCGCAGATGATGAGCCGCAACTTGGCCCAGCAGAACAACCCGCAGATGAAGATGATGCGCTACCTGCCTCTCCTCTTCGTCGCCTTCTGCATCCGCTTCCCCGCCGGCGTGGTCGTCTACTACGTGATGTCCAACATCGCCCGCATCGTCCAGCAGGACGCCATGTACCGCTTCGACCCCAAGGTCAAGGCGCTGGTCGCCAAGGAGGTGGTGGAGGTCGAGGAGAAGACCCAGTCGCTCGAGGAGCAGCACAAACGAGGGCCGGGCTACACTCCGCCCCGCAGCGCGAGGGCCACCCCCGCCACCGCCGCAGCAGGCGGGGGTCTCAGCGGCGGACCTGCTCCTTCGGGACGGAGTCGTTTTCGGGATCTGCTCGCCGCCGCGGCCGAACAGCAACGAGCCCAGCAGCCGACGAGGCAGAAGGACACTCCCTCCAACGGGTCTGTCTCCCACGGGACAGTCTCCAACGGGTCCGGCGGCGGACAGCAGAAGCCGCCCAGGCCGGGCCGCCAGAACCGCAGCCGCAACCGCAAACGGCGACGGCGCTGAACAACCGGACCACTACCAAACTTCTTCTAGCTCATGGAATGGATCGAAACAACCGGCCGCAGCGTGGACGAGGCCAAAGACGCCGCCTTGGACCGGCTCGGTGTAGACGAGTCGGACGCCGAATTCGAGGTCCTCGCCGAGGCCCAGACCGGCCTGTTCGGCAGGCTGCGGTCCGAGGCGCGAGTACGGGCGCGGGTGCGTCCGACCGTACCGAGGGCAAAGGACGACCGCCGCGACCGACGCCGCCGCAGCCGGGAAAACCGGCCGGGCGGCTCCGAGCCCGCCGGGACTGCACCTGCTGCACCCGTTTCAACGACCGAGGAACGCCCCGTTGATGCCAGCGCGTCGAGGGACGGGGCGCGCCGTCGACGCAGGAAGCGGCGCCGCGGCGGGGGACGGGGCGGCGAGGGGGTACAGGGCGGCGACCCGGCCGTCGCGGCGACAGGCGCTGATGGCCCTGCACCCTCGACGGCGGCTTCGGCGGCCAAGCAATCCGCCAGGTCGGCCAACCGGACCGGGGCCAGCAGCTCGGCACGCAGCGGCGGTGCAGCACTTCGCGGTTCCTCGAACGGCGGTTCGCGAGAGACCACCGACGGAGATCCCTTCGACTACGCCTCGGAGAGTCGAGACGAGAAAGGAGTTGGCGTGGAGGTAGCCCTCGAGAGGCAGGCCGAGATCGCCGCCGATTTCGTTTCCGGGCTGGCCACGACGTTCGGCCTCGACGCTGCCGTGGAAGTGCTCCGGCCCGACGACGAGACGGTCGAGATACGGCTGAACGGACCCGACTTGGGCCTTCTCATAGGCCCAAAGGGATCGACCCTCGTGGCGATCCAGAATCTGGCTCGCACGGTCGTTTTCAACCGTACCGGCGCCACCAACGGGCATGTCAACGTCGACGTCGGCGGCTACCGCCAGAAGCGGACCGAGGCGCTCGTCCGTTTCGCCACCCAGGTCGCCGAGAAGGCGAAGCAGACCGGTGAGCGCATCGCTCTCGAGCCGATGTCGGCTGTCGACCGCAAAGTCGTCCACGACACGATCGCGGGAATAGAAGGCGTCAGCACGATCTCCGAGGGGGAAGAGCCGCGCCGCAGGGTGGTTGTCCTCCCCGGCTGAGTTCCGCCACGCAGCCATCGATCATCTCTGCGCCGTGACGACCGACAGCGGCTCTGCGGTCGTCATCGGCGACGCTCACCTGGAAGTGCTGCGCGACGTCCTCGAAACGGGTCGCAGGCAAGGCTTCCTCGGCCCCGGGCCCGTGGAGGCGCACATACGACGTTCTCTCCACTTCCTCGAGGCCCTGCCCACCGATGCCCGCCTCAAAGGCGGCTGTCCTACGAAGCATGCCCTCGAGCTGTACGCCTTGGACCTCGGCAGCGGGGGCGGCGTCCCCGGCCTGGTGCTGGCTCTCGCCTTGCCCGTCTCTCGCTGGGTTCTCCTCGAAGCGTCCCGCAAACGCTCTGCCTTCCTCGCCGAAGCGGTGCGCCGGCTCGACCTGGAGGGGCGCGTATCGGTGGCAGCCGAACGCGCCGAGGAAGCCGGCCTAGGACCCCTGAGGGGTTCGTTCGACCTGGTGGTCGCCAGAAGTTTCGCCGCTCCGGCGGTGACCGCCGAATGTGGCGCCCCCTTCTTGCGGTCGGGCGGGCTGCTCATCGTGGCCGAGCCGCCGGCCAACCTGGCCCGCTCCGATGACTCTCCCCCCGCCACCGCCCCCCCTTCCGGAGGCCCCGTCACCACCCCCGCTTCCGGAGGCCCCGCCCCCACCCCCACTTCCGGCGGCCTCGCCAGCAGCGCCATCGGCAGCCCCGTTGGGGAAGTCCGCCGCTGGCCGCCGGAGCCCCTGGCCCTACTTGGCCTCGCCCCCCTAGCCCACATTTCCGTCCCATCGGCGCTGCAGGTCCTCGAACAGCGGACACTCTGCCCCTCCCGCTACCCCAGGCGCACGGGCATCCCGACCAAACGTCCCCTCTTTTAGGTTTAGGCCCGGGAGCTATCACCATCAGCTAGGACCCCCGCAACTCATGGCGTGCCGCAGACCCGAGCGCAAACCGTGCGGGTCGAAGACCAGCGGCCGCCTTCTTCCTCCTTGCGGTTTTGTGACGGCTTCTGAGCGCGCTCCGGCGGAGCAAGCGAGCGCCCGAACGAGCGAGCCACCGAAGCGAGCGACCCCCGAACGAGGGAGCCACCGAAGCGAGCGACCCACCGGAGCGAGCGAGCCACCCGAACGAGCCAGCCACCCGAACGAGCGAGCCACCGGAGCTAGCGAGCCGCCGGTGCCGGTCGAACAGATCGAGCAGTTAACCTGCAGCGGCCGGCGCGTCGTCGGGACCGAGTCGAATCCGCCTGTATCCGCCTGGCTTTACGTTTCACGTGAAACGAGGGTCCTTGCATTACCTACAGCAAGCCGAAGATGATGGTGCCCGATGACCGACGCCGAACCGGGCCCTGACCGAGCGCGCTCGATCTTTGAGACCCTGCGATCCAGCAACCTTTTTGGTAAACCAGCCGACCGGGAGGCTGAGGTCGTAGACCCGAACGGCAACCCTCGGGACGCCGCCCGAGATGATGATTCACCAACGAACATCTCCCCCGAGCAGACGGGAGCCCGGCCCAACGAAGCGGCGGCCCCCTCCCCTGGACAGGATGCTGTGGGCGCGTCGGCTGAGCGAACCTCAGACCCTCCTTCTACGGATGGCTCCGATCCTCGCCCTATGGATGGCCAGGGTGCTACCGAAGCACCAAGCGATGGCCAGGGTGCTACCGAAGCACCGAGCGCCTTGTCTTCCCTCGGTCCGGATGCGGTCGATGAGCAGCCGGCCCAGTCCGGTCCCGAACAACGTGACGGTCTAAGCGAAATCAGGCTCGAACAAGCCAGCCGACCGGACCTGCCCGCAGGCGGAGACGTCGGCGAAAGCGCCAGCGCCTCACCCGCTCCCACGTCCCCCCAGACAGGCAACGCTGGATCGCCACCCTCCGGCGCAACCACCGAAAGTGCCAACGCCGGGCCGCCACCCGCCCCCACGTCTCCCGAAGGCGCCAACGCCGGGTCGCCACCCCCCGGCGCAACTCCTCATCCAGGCCCGGTAGCGGCGGCCGCATCCGTGGATTCCCACGAGACAGGCGCGCCAGCCCCTGCCGAGCCCTCTGACCTCGTGTCGGCGCCATCTGAGAAGCTGCCACAAAACCCGCCTGGAAGCAGCTCGGAGACCGCCTCCGAGCCACCAGGCCAAGCGAGCGACCTCCCGGAGACCCCCGCCTCGGCCCTGGGCGCGCCGAGCGCTGACACCCCGGGCGAAGAGGAGGCGCCGGCAGCCCCGACAAGGCCGGCAGCACAGCTCGCCGAGGCGCCGGACGCCGCGGCGGACCTGCTCTCGGACCTGAGCAGCGAGGGTCAAACAGAGCGGTCCGCCGGCTCAGCCGAGAGCGCAATGGCCAGTACAGACGGCGGTTGGGAACACGCCTACCCGCTTACCACCCCCCATCCAGCGGCTCTCGCCCACCCTCTGCCGCGGGTCCTCGCCGTCGCCAACCAGAAGGGTGGGGTGGGCAAGACGACGACAACGGTGAACCTGGGTGCAGCCCTCGCCGAGCTCGGCTACCGGGTGCTGGTGGTGGACCTCGACCCGCAAGGTAACGCGACCACTGGGCTGGGGGTCAACGCTCGCAACCTCGACTCCTCCGTGTACGACGTGATCCTTCATGACGTACCCATCGAAGACGTCATCGAACCAACGACGCTGCGCAACCTTTTCGTGGTGCCAGCCACGATCGACCTGGCCGGAGCCGAGATCGAGCTGGTCCCCGTGTTCAGCCGCGAGCTCCGCTTGCGCCGGGCGCTGGAGCCTGCCGAGCCCGATTTCGACTTCACCCTCGTCGACTGCCCCCCGTCGCTCGGGTTGCTGACCGTGAACGCTCTAGCAGCCGCCGGCGAGGTGCTGGTGCCAATCCAATGCGAGTACTACGCGCTGGAGGGCCTCGGCCAGCTTCTGCGGAACGTGGGCCTGGTACAGGGGAACCTCAACTCTCGACTCGATGTAAGCACCATCGTCCTCACCATGTACGACGCGCGAACCAAGCTCGCCGAGCAGGTCGCCGACGACGTGAGGGACCACTTCGGTGATCGGGTGTGCCGCAGCGTGGTACCGAGAAGCGTCAGGCTCTCCGAAGCCCCTTCGTTCGGGCAGCCGATAATCACCTTCGATCCGTCGTCTCGGGGTGCCATCGCGTACCGCGAGCTCGCCAAGGAGGTGAGCGGTGGAGCACCGCCACACGCCGTCTGACAACCACCACCCCACGGCGACACGACCCCCCCACACGCCGCCTGACAACCACCATCCGACGCGGTCGCCGCATACCTGCCCGGCCGAGGGTCCCCGTCGCCGGCAAGCCGACGCCGCCACCAGTTCGAAAGGAGGTCGCCGATGGTCCGCCGAAGCGGTCTAGGCAAGGGACTCGGGTCGCTCATCCCCACCGAAGTGATGGGCGACCGCAGCTCGGCGCTACTGGAAATACCCGTCACCGCGATCAGGGCCAACCCCCACCAGCCGAGGGCGACCTTCGACGAGGAGAGCCTGGCGTCGCTGACCGCGTCCATCCGCGAGGTCGGCGTCTTGCAGCCGGTGCTGGTCAGGGAGGTGGACGAGGGTTCCTACGAGCTGGTGGCCGGCGAGCGGCGCTGGCGGGCGGCGAGGCGTGCAGGCCTGCCGACGGTGCCGGCGATCGTCCGCGCCGTTTCCGACATGGGCCAGGTAGAGCAGGCTCTGATCGAAAATCTCCACCGCCAAGACCTCAACCCTCTCGAAGAGGCGAGCGCCTATCAGCAGCTGATCGAGGATTTCGGCCTGACCCACGAGCAGCTCTCGGCGAGGGTTGGCAGGAGCCGCACGGCGATCACCAACACGCTGCGCCTGTTCCAGTTGCCGCCAGCGGTGCAGAAGATGCTGCGCGACGGCCAGCTCACCGCCGGGCACGCGAGAGCGCTCCTCGGCACTCCCGACCGCGCCTTTCAGGAGTCGCTGGCCCGGCGCGCGGTGGCCGAGCAGTTGTCGGTGCGCGCCGTGGAGGACGCTGTCCGTGCCCGTAATGAGCTGGGCGGGGAGCAGCCCTCCAAGCCGGCGAGGACGAGGCTACGTCCGCCCGGCATCCTGGAGTTGGAAGAGTTGCTGTCGGCCCACCTCGACACCCGGGTCAAAGTTCAGCTGGGTGCCAAGAAGGGTCGCGTGACCATCGACTTCGGCTCCCTTGAAGATCTCGAACGCATATACCGGGCCATGACCGAGCCTCCCGGAGCGGAGGATCCCTCTACCCGAACCTGAGGAACGGCCCTTCTCAACGTCATCCACAGTCTGTGACTAAGCCTGTGGATTTATCCGCGGGGGCTCAGAGGTAGGGCTGGATCTCCTGAAGCAGCTGATTCTTGCCCTTGGCGCCGACGATCCGCAGCTGAGGCTCGCCGTCTTTGAACAAAACCATCGTCGGAATGCTCAGGATCTCGAAGCGGCGGGCGAGGTCGAGGTTGTCGTCCACGTTGATCTTGGCGACGGTCAGCTTCCCGGCGTTCTCAGCCGCGATCTCCTCCAGGATCGGGGCGAGCATCTTGCACGGGCCGCACCATTCGGCCCAGAAGTCGACCAGGACCGGCTCGGCAGCCGCCTTGATCTCTTCGTCGAAAGTTGAGTCTGTGAGGGTCAGGGCCACGTCGATCTTGCCTTTCGTCGCTCGCGCGTGCGCGTGTCTACCCAGCGAACAACCCCGGTCCGCGCCGCTCCATTCCATCCGGCGGCGAACCCGGATATAATGGCATTACAACTGTCAGTTAGTTGTCGCCTCGAGCCAGCGTTCAGCGTCGATCGCCGCCATGCACCCCGTGCCCGCCGCCGTTACAGCCTGGCGGTAGGTGTGGTCGGCGACGTCGCCGGCGGCGAACACCCCCGAGACGTTGGTCGCCGTGGAGCCGGGAGCAGTGACGAGGTAGCCGTTGTCGTCCATGTCGAGCTGGCCGCGGAACACGTCGGTGTTGGGAACGTGGCCGATGGCTACGAAGACCCCCGAGACTGCGAGGAACGACTCCTCGCCGGTCACGACGTTGCGCAGGTGGAGGCCCTCCACCTTGTCGCTGCCGGCTATGTCGGTGACCACGCTGTCCCACACGAAGCGGATCTTGGGGTTCTTGAACGCCCGATCCTGCATGATCTTGCTGGCGCGTAGCTCCTTGCGACGGTGGACGACCGTCACTGTCTCGCCGAATTTGGTCAAAAAGATGGCCTCTTCCAGGGCCGAGTCGCCGCCTCCGATGACCGCTATGTGCTGGCCGCGGAAAAAGAACCCGTCGCAAGTCGCGCAGGTCGACACCCCTCGGCTCAGGAGCCGCTCTTCGGCCGGCAAGCCCAGCATGAGGCTACGGGCGCCGGTGGCGACGATCACCGCCTTCGCCTGGTGGAGCACCGTCTCGCCGCTGGCCGGATCTGGCGCCCAGAGGCGGAAGGGCCGGGAGGAGAAATCGACCTTCTCAACCTTCGTGGTCAGGTATTCCGCTCCGAAGCGGGACGCCTGGTCTCGCATGTTCGTCATCAGCTGCGGACCCGCCTGGCTTTCCACGAAGCCGGGGAAGTTCTCGATATCCGAGGTGAGCATGAGCTGACCGCCGGGCTGGTCGCTCGTCGAGGAAGGCTGCCCTTCTATGACCAGTGGCCGAAGGTTGGCTCTCGCCGCGTAGATGGCCGCCGTGAGGCCAGCCGGGCCCGATCCGACGATGATCACGTCTCTGGTGTCGCTCACAACCAACTCCTTCCAGACCGCCGGCGGCAGTCGTACTGCGCCGGCCTTTCAGGCAGCCCGAGGGCGGCGCTTCCTCCAGCAGAACAACCCGGCGAGGAGGAATATTGCCGATCCGCCGGCGTAGACGACCCAGACGCGCCTGCCCACCGGGTGGAAAGGCAGGTAGACGTCGCAGATCCGCACCACCGCTATGACGACGCAGAACGCCAGGGCCGCCGCGACGGCTCCGAGGAACAGCCCGTAGACAACGGCACGGGCGACCTGGACGATCGGGTCGGTCGTCTTGTTCCTTACGGCACCGACGGCCGTTTCTATTCGCTCGGCGACCAGCGCCGGCCAGTCCGGCGAGCCCCCGGGCGGGGCCGGTGGCGGGGAGATGGCGGCCATGGCCGGAGAGACTACCCGTCGCGCCGTTCGGCCGTTTCGTCCGCCGGCAGAGGGCGCCGGCAGAAGGGAGCCGGGGGCAGGCGCGCCGGCAGAGGGGAATCGGGGGCGGGCGCGCCGGCAGAGGGGAGTCGGGGGCGGGCGCGGCGATAGAGTCCCGGCGATGCGCCTGGCGTGGGGTCTGTTCGCTGGCGCCGCCGTCGCCGCCGCGGCGGCGGTGGTGCTGGGCGACTATCCGCTGACCGGTGCGGTGGTCTGGACTGCGGCGGTGTTGATACCCGGTCTCGTCGCCCTGGCGGCGGGATGGGTGGCGGGTGGGTGGAGGAGGCCGGCGGTCTGGCTCGCTTGCGCTGCCTTGTCGGGCGGCTCGATGGCCTGGGGTTTTCGGATCGCCACCGGCTGGGGTCTCGACCCCACGCCGCTCTTCGCCTGGGCCGCCCTGGCCCTGGCAGTGGTGTGGCCGGCCGCCGCTGGCTTCACAGCAGCGGCGGCACCCCGCCAGCCCGGCGGGCCCGCCCCCGTCTCCGCCGCAGCCCAGCCCACCCCCGCCGCAGCCCAGCGCGCGACGAGCCCGCCTACCGACTCGCCCCCCACGACCCAGCCCGCCAGCCCGGCAGGGCTGATCCCCGAAACCCCGGGGCCGGGAACCGAGCGGGCCGTCAACGAACGGCCAGCTCAGCGACCTTGATCGTGTCCGCCGGCCCGAGGTTGGTGATCCACAGCAGCACGTAGCGCCCGTGGCGGCCGGCGAGGGAGAAGGTGGCGTCCCCGTCGATGCCCGACTTGGAGTCGGTGGGGGTCCCCCAGGCGGTTACCGGCTGGCCGCTCGGGACGGGCGTGGCCGACACGTAGGTGGACGCCGCCCAGCCGACGGTTGGAGAGGTGACCGAAAGCGTGTGGACAGTCGCTGGGGAGGCCAGCTCGATGGCCAGGCCCAAACCGGGGTAGAGGTTCCCGAAGGTCGGATTGGCGTACACATCGGACTGCCAGTAGGTGGCCGGGTTGCCGTCGAAGGTGTAGCGGGTGTCCTGGGGGTTGTCCGGGCTGCGGTCGTCAACCATGAAGACGCTTACCGACTCGATGGCCACCTTCGGTCCGCTGGCTGTCGCAGGCTCGGTCGGGGCGGGGGTATGGCGGCGATTGGCACCACCGCCGACGAGCAGGCCCGCCGCGACGATCGCCCCGACAACAACCAGCGCCGCGACAACCACCGCCGCCCGCCTCTCCGCCCGGCGGTGGCGGCGGGCAGAGGAGGGCGGCGCCGGAGCAGGTGGCGGGGCGAAGGGAGGGACCGGGGTGGGCGGAGACGGTGCCCACGCAGCCGTGGGGGAGTCGAGAGCGCCGGGCAGAACGAGCTCGTCGGTGGTCGGCCCCTCGGCGATGCCGCCTCGCCGGATGGGGCTCGTCGGATCGCCCGGGGACCCGAATCTGGCCACGGCCGGCGGGGGAGGCGGCTGGGGAACCACCCGCCAGGCGCCGGGGGTAGAGCGCCCAACGGGTCCAGCACCCCCGGCCCCAGACCCAAGCGACCCGGCCCCAGACCCAAGCGACCCGGCCCCAACCGACCCAGCCCCAAGCGACCCAGACCCAGACGGGGCACGGGCACCCTCCGAAACGGAAGGTCCACCGTTGCGCCCCGGACGTCGGCCATCGGGAGCGGAGCCGCGACCCCAAACCGGCGGGGCTTCGAGAGCGCCCGGGGGGGCGAGCGAGCCGATGCCGTCGAGCCGCCGGCGCAGCTCGGCGGCCGACTGGATCCTCCGGGCGGGGTTCTTGGCGAGCAGGTCGGTGACGACCCGGTCGAGACCGCTCGGCACTCCCCGCACGGAGGAAGACGGCTTCGGGGGCTTTTCGTTGAGGTGGGCCAGGGCGGTGGCCATGTCGGTATCCCCGACGAAGGGGGGCACCCCGACCAGCATTTCGTATAGCACCACGCCCAGGGAGTAGAGATCGGCCCGGGCGTCGGGGTCCTGGCCTTTGATCTGCTCGGGGCTCAGGTACTTGGGGGTGCCCAGCACCATCCCGGTGCGGGTCAGGTCGTGGCCCGACGCCATGCCTGCCTTGGCGATGCCGAAGTCGGTCACCTTGACCCGCAGGCCGCCCGACTCGTCCTCGACGAGCAGGACGTTCGCCGGCTTGATGTCCCGGTGGACCAGCCCCGACTGGTGGGCGTAGGAGAGGGCGTCGGCCACCTGCCGGCCGATCGCCACCGCCTCCCAGGGGTCGAGGCGTCCCCGCTCGTCGAGCACCCTGCGCAGGTCCCGGCCCCTGACGAGCTCCATGACGATGAAGGCGGTTCCCTCGTCGAGACCCGTGTCGAAGGTGGCGACTATCCCCGGATGGGCGAGGCGCGCCGCGGTGATCGCCTCCCTGCGGAAGCGTTCCAAGAACACCCCGTCCTCGGCGAGGTGGGGCTGGAGGATCTTTACCGCGACGGGCCGCGTGAGGATCTCGTCGTGGCCCTCCCACACCTCGGCCATGCCGCCCCTGGCGATCGGCGCCATGAGCCGGTAGCGGCCAGCCAGGGTGCGCCCCAGGAGCGGCTGCTGGCTCTGGCGGTCGAATCCGGGCACGACGGGACAAGGCTACCCGTCGCCCGCCGGCGCACTCTGTCAGCCGACGAGAATTCGCCGACCCGGCCGGACTCTCATCGCGCCGGCAGCCAGGAGACGCCGATGCAGCCGCGGCCGGCGTGGGCGCCGATCACCGGGCCGACGTCGCCGACGAGCACGGGGCCTTCCGTCGGGGTCACCCCTTCCAGCATCCCGAGGAACTGGTCGAGGTCCGGGGCGTCACCGGAGAACACCGCCAGCCGCGACAACGTTCCGGCCTCGCGCACCTTCCCCGCCAAGTACTGGAGCGACCTGCTCCTGGTCCTCTGCTTGGACTCTTGTTCCACGACTCCCTGGCGCACCTCTATCACGGGCTTGATGGAGAGCATCGAGCCGAGCAGAGCGGCCGCACCGCCGATCCGGCCGCCTTTTTTCAAATTCTCGAGCGTGTCGATCGCGCCGTAGACCTTCATCGCGCCGGCCGCGTCGAGCGCCGCCTGCTCCACCTCGTCCAGGGAACCGCCGGCCGATGCGACGCGCACCGCCTCGGTGACCACCAGGCCGAGGCCGAGGGAGACGCTGAGCGAGTCCACGACCCGCACCGGCACACGGCCCGACACGTCTCGAGCGGCCTGCCTGGCGGCCTCGATCGTAGCCGACAGCTTCGATGACAGATTGACACATACGATGCCATCTGCTCCCTCGTCCGCCATCTTCTCGAACACCTCTTGGAACTGTCCCGGCGACGGCGCGGCGGTCGAGGGCAGCTCGTCGGTCGAGGCGCAGCGGACCCAGAACTCCTTGGTCGAAAGGTCGACTCGGTCTACAAGCTCCTCGGAACCGAACCTTATCCTCAAAGGGACAAGCCCGATGCCAAATTCTGTCAGCGTCTGGTCGGGCAGGTCACAGGCGCTGTCGGTCACCACTCGCACGGCGGGCATGTCCCATTGGACCGCGCCCGTCCCCATTTGGTGACACGTGCCCAGCGTCCGCCTCCTCGATGGGCGAGGGCGCCATGCCCCGCGGGCGCCGGCCGTGGCGCAGGTCGCGCACCCACCACACGGCCAAAGACACGAAGGCGACCACGATGAGCACGACCCCCGCCCCTGAGACGGCGGTGCTGCGCACGGTGTCCTGGTCCATGGCGAGCGTGGCGCCGTCGGGCGCCAACAGCTTCACCACGAGAGGGAACACTCCCGAGGACCTCGTCTCCACCGGCACCTTCAGTGTTGTGTTCTGGCTTCCCAGGGACAAAGTGCAGACCTCCTTGGTGGGGTTCGGCACCTTGCAGGAACCGCCGAGCGGCTGGAGCGGATGGAAGATCAGCCGCTGGCTGCTCAATGTCAACTCCACCCGCGGCCGGTAGGGCGAGGAGGAGAGGATGGTTATCGGGAGCTGCCCCTTGTTGGAGGTGAGGGTGATCGAGCCCGCGACGGGGAGGCTCACCTCGGCCAGGGTCTGTTTGGCGGCCGAGAAGGCGCTCGAGAGGAGGCTGTTCCTCTGGGCGGCGTCGAGGTCGGGGGACTCGGCGACCAGCAGCTTCTCTTCGATGCTCGCCGTCCGCCCGGAACGCCCGTCGAACACCGACGAGACTGCCTCGAGCTTTCCGCGCAGCGCGCGGATGGTGGGTGCCGCCGAGCTCAGGGCGTTCTCCGCGGCGGTCGGCTGCGGGTAGGGGTCCTCGAGGTAGCGGACCAGGTGGGGGCTGGTGGCGGCGGTGTCGGAGAGGGCCCGCGAGGCGGTCACCGCCTGGAGGAGCGGGTCGCCGGCGAGGCCGGCGAGGAGCGTCGACACGAACGCCGGGTTCACGGCCTCGGTGGCGGGGGGCATGACGGCCACCACCCGCGACAACGACGGCGTCTCGGTCTGGATGAGCGCCAGTTCGGCGAGAAGCCGGTTGGCGGCGAGCACCGGCGGTTCCTTGCTGGCGAAATCGGCGCTCAGCCCGGCGTCGGCGGCGAGCACCGTGAAGCGGGAGCCGCCCGACTCGAGGCCGGTCAGCTGGGCGAAGGTGAACTGCGTCAGGTAGGACGGCAACGGGGTCAGGTCGGAGGAAGGCACGAGCAGCCGGCCGATGTGGCGGGCGGCGAGGCTGGCGAGGCCGCTCGCGTCGAGCGGGCCGTCGGCCACCCAGATGCCCGTTGCCGGGGCGGTGCCGAACACGGCGCGCAACTCGCTCGAACCGGCCTCCACCTGGCGGGTGAGCTCACCGCCCAGGCCCGCCGCGTCCAGCTGGTCGGGCGAAACCGGGCTGTAGGTGGAGGGGAGCACCTCGACCATCCCCCCCTGGGGGCCAGCCGCCAGATCGGCGAGGGTCTGGCGGTCGAGCGCCGAGCTCGAAGCCCCCTGGGACAGCGCGGCGAGCGTCGACGGATCGGCGAGGATGCTGGCGGGCACCGACGAGTCGGCTTCCAGAACCCCGGCCAGCTTGTTGAGCCTGGCCGCCTCGGTGGGGCCGGGACCTGACAGGCGCCCGCCGGGCGCGACGACCGTCGGGGTGGAGAACGGGACCACCACGGCGACCGACAACGGGGCGAACGAGTCGTCGGCGGAGGCGTAGGTGACGAAGGTGGTGAGCGGCGGCGCCTCCTCGGCGCCGCTCTGCGAGAGGAGCCTGACCTGCAGCGGATAGACGCCGCTGCCTCCAGTCGGTGCCTCCGGGAACAGCGACCCGGGCGGGGCCGGCTGGCCGATCGGGATCTCCACGTCCACCCCCCCCGCCGGGTCGGCGGGCAGGCGATGGAGGGGAACGGTCGGATGGTAGGAGGAGTAGCCCTGCACCCGGCCCGAGGCCGCCAAGCCGAAGTCGGTGCGGTCGATCACCTGGTTGAAGAGCAGCACCTCTACCAGGTCGGTGGAGGGGTCGTCGGAGGTGACCGACAACCTGAGCTGGAAGACGCCCCTGCCCGCCACGTAGGGGGTCTGGGAGAGCAGGGCAACCCCCGGCTTCACCGGTGGCGCCGCCCCCCCCGCCGCTCGGGCCACGCCTGCGGGCGCCACGGCGGCGACGGCCGCGACGGCCGCCGCCAGCCAGCGTCTCAACTTGGCGTCGCCGGGCGGCTCGGCGCTTGTGCGAGTCTCCCCATAACGGTGCAACCACGCTAGCGGTCCGCGATCTGCTCAACCTCCGCGGCGGCCAGCCCGATAAACCAACCGTGCTTGATTTGCAGGCCATCCTCGCCCACGTGACCGAGGTTGGCGGTTCGGACCTGCACCTGAAGAGCAACGCCGCGCCCCGGGTGCGGGTCAACGGCGACCTGCGCCCAACTCCGTTCCCCCCCGTCGAACGGCAAGAGGTCGAGGAGTGCCTTCGGGTGATCATGCCCGTCGACCGAATAGAGGAGTTCCACCGCACCGGTGAGGCGGACTTCTCCTTGTCGATCGACGGACTGGGGCGTTTTCGCGGCAACGCCTTCCGCCAGCGGGGCAGCGCCGCGATGGTCCTCCGGCGGGTGCTACCCGCCGCACTGTCCGTGCTCGACCTCGGCCTGCCCCCGATTGTCACCCGCCTCGCCGAGGAGCAGCGGGGGATGATCCTCGTGACCGGCCCGACCGGGTCCGGCAAGACGACGACCCTGGCGGCGATGATCGACCACATCAACCAGACCCGCTCGGCGAACATCATCACCATCGAGGATCCGATCGAGATCCTGCACCCGGACAAGCGGTCCGTTGTCTGCCAGCGGGAGATAGGCACCGACACCCGCGACTACGCCCAGGCGATGCGCCGGGTCCTGCGCCAGGACCCCGACGTCATCCTGATAGGCGAGATGCGCGACGTCGAGACGGTGTCCGCCGCGCTGATGGCCGCGGAGACCGGACACCTGGTGCTCTCCACGCTGCACACGACCAATGCCACCGAGACGGTCAACCGCATCGTCGACTTTTTTCCGCCTTTTCAGCAGCAGCAGATCCGCCTCACCCTCGCCGGGGTGCTGAAGGGGGTCATCAGCCAGCGCCTGGTGCCCCACGCGTCGGGCGAGGGGCGTGTCCCGGCGATAGAGGCGATGGTCGTCACCGGCCGCATCGCAGACCGGATCATGGACCCCTCCGCCAGCGGCGGCGAGACGATCGAGGAGCTCATCGCCGACGGCGAGTACCACGGGATGCAGACTTTCGACCAGAGCCTGTTCGCCCTGTTCAAGAGCGGGGAGGTCACCCTGCGCGCTGCCCTCGCCGCGGCGACCAACCCGCACGATTTCCGGGTGGCCCTGCAGAACGCCGGCTTGCTGCCGACGGGGTAGGCGCGCCTCAGCCGCCTCGCCCGGCGGGCCCCGCGCCGCCCTGCGTCACCGACGCCGCGCAGGCCCCACGTCACCGACGCCCCTCGCCGGACCCCTGGGATCCGCCCTTCCCGCGCTCCCGGGGACCGCCCTTCCCGCGCTCCCGGGGACCGCCCTTCCCGCGCTCCCGGGGACCGCCCTTCGCGCTCCCGGGGACCGCCCTTCCCGGGGTCCCAGGGACCGTCCTTCCCGGCGGTCTTGTCCGCCGGGCCCCCGGTACGCTGGCCCGTCGTGGTACCCGAACGGCTGCGCCCACTCATCGACGAGACGGCCGAGCTCGCGGCCCGTTTCGACGCCGCCGGCCACCGGCTGTACCTGGTCGGCGGGGTCGTCCGCGACGCGATTCTCGGCCGGCTGCGCGAGGACGCCGACCTCGACCTCACCACTGACGCCCGCCCCTCCACGACCGAGCGTCTCCTGTCGGGACTGGCCGACAGCATGTGGACCCAGGGCAAGAAGTTCGGCACCATCGGCGCCCGCGTCGGAGGCCGGACGGTGGAGATCACCACCCACCGCGCCGAGGCCTACACGCCTGACAGCCGAAAGCCGTCGGTCTCTTTCGCAGACGCCGTCGAGGCCGACCTGGCCAGACGCGACTTCACCGTCAACGCCATGGCCATCTCCCTGTCCGATCTGCGCCTCGTCGATCCCTACGGCGGGGTCGCCGACCTCGCCGCGTCCCGACTGCGGACCCCGCTCTCACCGGAGGAGTCTTTCAGCGACGACCCGCTGCGAATGATGCGGGCCGCCCGCTTCATCGCCGGCTACGGACTCGCTCCCGACCAGCCGCTCGTCGACGCGGTCAAGTCCATGCGCGCCCGGCTCGACATCGTTTCCGACGAGCGGATCCGGGGAGAGCTCGACAAGTTGATGGTTGTCGAGCGGCCTGCCGAGGGTCTGTGGTTCCTGGTCGAAACCGGCCTGGCCGACGAGTTCCTCCCCGAGCTGCCCGCGCTGGCCCTCGAGCAGGACCCGATCCACCGGCACAAGGACGTCCTTGCCCACACCATCGCCGTGGTCGACAAGACGAGCCCCGACCGGCTCTTGCGCCTGGCGGCTCTCTTCCATGACGTCGGGAAGCCCAAGACCCGCTCTTTCGGCGACAAGGGGACGGTGATGTTCCACCACCACGACGTGGTGGGCGCCCGGATGACCCGCGATCGCATGCGTGCCCTGCGCTACCCCGCCGAGGACATCGAGACGGTCGCCCGACTCGTCGAGCTGCACCTGCGCTTCCACACCTACCGCATGGGCTGGACCGACAGTGCCGTCCGCCGCTACGTCCGCGACGCCGGCCCCCTCCTGGACCGGCTCAACGAACTGACCCGCTGTGACTGCACCACCCGCAACCCGGCGAAGGCCCGGGCGTTGGCCCGGCGGATGGACGAGCTGGAGGAGCGCATCGCCGCCCTACAGGAGCAGGAGGAGCTGCGCTCCATCCGCCCCGACCTCGACGGCAACCAGGTCATGGCGCGCCTCGGCCTACGCCCGGGCCCGCTCGTGGGCGAGGCGCTGGCCTACCTGTTGGAACTGCGCCTGGAGGAGGGTCC
>DATGKR010000179.1:0-29917 GCA_035294565.1 Acidimicrobiales bacterium
TGCGCACCACCGGGGAGAGGACGAGGCCCTGGCCTGCCTGCGCCGGCCCCGGCGGTGCCGCCTGGGCGGAGGCAGCGACACCAGCCATGGCCGGCTCGGCCTGGGCCGGCCGCGTCGGCGGGCCCGCCTCGGCGGCCTCCGGCTCGGGCGCCGCGGGTTGGGACGCAGGCTCGAGGTCGCCGGCTGGCTGCGCCGGCGCCGGGGCGGGAGCCGCAGCCCCTGCCGCGGCGGTGTCGGCGACCGGCTCCTCGGGCCGGGCGGCGGGCCCGGCCTGCGGGGGTGCCTCGGCGGCGCTGTCGGAGATGACCGCCAGGCGGGTCCCGACGTCCACCGTCTCGCCCTCGGGTACCAGGATCTCCGTCAGCACTCCCGACACCGGGGAGGGGACCTCGGAGTCCACCTTGTCGGTGGAGACCTCGAAGAGCACCTCGTCCTCGGCGACCTGGTCGCCGACCTGCTTGGCCCAGCGGGTGATCGTCCCCTCGGTGACGGTCTCGCCCAGCTGCGGCATGGTGATCTCAGCCAACGTGTAGGCCCTTTCCGGAGAGGGCGAGCATCGTCTCGCCGAAGGTCTCGGACAGCGAAGGATGGGGCTGGACGAACTGGGCGACCTCAGCGGCGGTCGCCTCCCAGTTGACGGACAGGTAGGCCTGGCCGAGCTGCTCGGTCACCCAGGGGCCGACCATGTGGACGCCGAGCACCCGGCCGGCGCCGCCGTCGGGACGCTTCTCGGCTATCACCTTGACCAGGCCCTCGGCGTCGCCGACGATCAGGGCCCGGCCGTTGCCGCCGAAGGGGTCCTTCTTGGTGACCACGTCGAAACCCGCCTGGCGGGCGGCCTCCTCCGAGTATCCGGCGAAGGCGACCTCCGGCTGGCAGTAGATGCACCACGGCACCCGGCCGTAGTCGACGGGCACCGCCTGGTTGCCCAGGATCTGGTCGATTATCAGGATCGCCTCGGCGAAACCCACGTGGGCGAGGGCGGGCGTGTCGACGAGGTCGCCGGCGGCGTACACGCCGGGCTCGCCGGTCCGCATGTACTCGTCCACCTGGACGAAGCCCCGCCGGTCGACCTGAACGGCGGTGCCCTGCAGGTCGAGACCCTCGGAGAGGGGCCGCCGGCCGACAGACACGACGACCGACTCGACGGTCACCTCCTCGCCGTCGCCGAAGCGCACCGTGGTCGAACGGCGATCCTCCGCCGGAGTGTGTCCTGTCACCGCCACGCCGGTCCGGACGTCGATGCCCCGCCGCTTGAAGGATCGGAGCACCACGTCTGCGACGTCGCTGTCGCAGCCAGGGAGGATCTTGGGAAGCGCCTCGAGGACGGTTACCTGTGTGCCGAGGTCGGAGAGCATCGACGCGAACTCGCATCCGATCGCCCCGCCCCCGATCACCGCCGCCGACGCGGGGAGCTTCTCGAGGTCGAGGACCTCGTCGGAGGTGAGCACCAGCTCGCCGTCCACGTCGAAACCGGGGATCGTCCTCGGCACCGAGCCCGAGGCGAGGATCACGTTCCTGCCTACCAGCTCCGTGCCGTCGTCGACCCTGACCACGCGGCCGGGCCCGAGGCTGCCGGTTCCGGCCACGATCGTCACCTTGCGCTTCTTCAGCAGTCCCTGCAGGCCCTTCCACAGCTGGTCGACGACCTTCTGCTTGCGAGCCTGCGAGTCGGCGAAGGCGACCGTCGGCGCGTCGACGGCGATCCCGAACTCCTTGGCACCGACCACCGTGCGGTAGACGGTCGCTGTTTCCAGGAATTCTTTCGCCGGTATGCAACCGCGGTGGAGGCACGTGCCGCCCACCTTCTCCTTCTCGACGAGGGCGATGCTGAGCCCCGCGAGGCCCCCCCTGAGGGCCGCCGCGTAGCCGGCGGGCCCCCCACCGATGATGACGACGTCGTACTCCTGGGCCGTTTGGACCACCTCCTAGACGGACGCGGCCAATCTAGGCCGTTCCCGGACGGTTGCTGGGTAGGCTCGCACGCAGATGGACGAGCTCGTCGTCGCCGGACGAACCTTCAGCTCCCGGCTGTTCCTCGGGACCGGGAAGTTCCCTTCCAACGCCCACCTCGCCCGGGCCATCGAGGCGAGCGGCACGGAGCTGGTGACCGTCGCCCTCCGCCGGGTGGACCCGACCGCAGAGGAGGACATCCTCGACGCCATACCCCCCTCGGTGCTGCTCCTGACCAACACCTCGGGCGCCGTCGACGCCGGCGAGGCGGTCCGGCTCGCCCGCCTGGCGCGCGCCGCCGGCCTGCCCGAGTGGATCAAGCTGGAGGTCACCCCCGACCCCCGCTACCTGCTCCCCGACCCGGTCGAGACGCTCGCCGCCGCCGAGCAGCTGTGCGCCGAAGGCTTCGTGGTGCTCCCCTACTGCCCCGCCGACCCGGTGCTCTGCAAGCGACTGGAGGAGGCCGGCTGCGCCACGGTGATGCCCCTCGGCTCGTGGATCGGCTCCAACCAGGGGCTGCGCACCCGGGCGGCTCTCGAGATCATCGTCGAGCAGTCCACCGTGCCCGTCGTCGTCGACGCCGGGATCGGCGCTCCGAGCCACGCCGCCGAGGCGATGGAAATGGGCGCCGACGCCGTCCTCGTCAACACCGCCATCGGCACGGCCGCCGACCCGGCGGCCATGGCGGCCGCCTTCAAGCTGGCGGTGGAGGCTGGGCGGGTCGCCTATCGCTCCGGCCTGCCGCTGCCCGCCACTGTGGCCTCGGCGTCCTCCCCGCTCACCGGTTTCCTCTCGTGAGCGCAGTGCCCGTCACCATCGACACGCGCCCGGAGCGGCCTCCGGATGGAACGGCCGCCGCCGATCTTCTTCGCACGCCGCTGGCCGGGCTGCTCGAGCTGGCCGCCGGCGCCACCGAAGCCGACGTGCAACGGGCCCTGCACAGCGCCCGGCCCTCGCTCGCCGACTTCGCCACCCTGCTCTCCCCGCCTGCGCGCGGGCGTCTGGAGGACCTCGCCCGCCGGGCGGCGGCGGTCACCCGCGCCCGCTTCGGGGCGACAGTCCGGCTCTTCGCCCCCCTCTACCTCTCCAACGAGTGCGTCTCGTCGTGCACCTACTGCGGCTTCTCGGCGGCGAACCAGATCGCCAGGCGCACGCTGACCGTGGACGAGGTGCGGGCCGAGGCGGCCGAGCTGCACGGGCGCGGCTTCCGCCACCTCCTCCTCGTCGCCGGCGAGCACGCCCGCATCGTCAGCAAGGACTACCTCGCCGAGTGCGTCGCCGCCGTGGCCCCACTCTTCGCCCAGGTCAGCGTCGAGGTCCAGGTGTGGGACACCGCCACGTACCGCCGGCTGGCCGGGGCCGGCTGCGACGGGGTCGTCGTCTACCAGGAGACCTACGACCCGTCCACCTACGCAGCGGTCCACCTGAAGGGCAAGAAGCGCAACTACGCCTGGCGCCTCGCCGCCCCCGACCGGGCCGCGGAGGCGGGCATGCGGCGCCTGGGTATCGGCGCCCTCCTCGGACTGCACCCCGATTGGCGTTCCGAGGCGATCATGCTCGCCGCCCACGCCCAGGCGCTCATCCGGCGGTGGTGGCGCTGCGAGGTCCAAGTCGCCCTCCCCAGGCTGCGCCCCGCCGCCGGCGGCTACACCCCGGCCGACCCGGTGGACGACGCCTCGCTCACCCAGCTGGTGTGCGCCCTGCGCATAGCCCTTCCCGACGTCGGGATCACCATGTCCACGCGCGAAACGGCCAGGCTGCGCGACGGGCTCGTCCCCCTCGGGGTGACCACCATGTCGGCCGGCTCCCACACCGAGCCGGGTGGCTACGCGTCGGAGAGCGACGCCGAGCCGCAGTTCGAGATCTCCGACACCCGCTCGCCCGCCGAGGTGGCCGCGGCGCTGCGCTCCGCCGGGTTCGACCCGGTTTGGAAGGACTGGCAGAGGGTTTGACCCTCCAAGGTAAATTCTGGCCATGGACACCCGAGCAGCGCCCGACGAGACCGCCGCCGAGGAGGAGGAGACCCTCCTCGAGGAAGAGCTCCTCGTAGAGGAGGTCTCCATCGACGGGATGTGCGGCGTCTACTGAGCCCGTGGCCTTCGACGGCCAGGCCGCCTGGCGCCTCCATCCCCAGGTGGCCGTTCGCCCTGAACGCTTCGGCGCCCTCGCCTACCACTACGGCTCGCGCCGCCTGACCTTCCTCCGCTCCAGGCCGCTGGCCGAACTGGTGGGCAGGCTCGGGGACTACCCGAGCGCCGACGCGGCGCTGTCCGCCTTCGTCGCCGGCCCCTCCCGGGAGACGCACAGGCGGGCGCTGGCCTCCCTCGCGTCCGGCGGTTTCATCGAGAAGGTCGACGCCCCCTCCGCGGCCGCTCCACCACCCGCCGGGGTGGCCCCCCAGCCGCCGGGGCGACCCGGCGTGGCCCGGCAGCTCGAACCGGGGCTCGAGGCGCCGATCTGCCTCACCTGGGAGCTGACCTACGGCTGCAACCTGGCGTGCATCCACTGCCTTTCCTCCTCGGGGCGGCGCGACCCGGCTGAGCTGTCCCGCGAGGAGGCACGGCGCGTGGTCGACGAGCTCGCGGAGATGCAGGTCTTCTACGTCAACATCGGCGGCGGCGAGCCCACCATCCGCCCCGACTTCTGGGACCTGGTCTCCTACTCGGTCCACCGCGGGGTCGGCGTCAAGTTCTCCACCAACGGCACCACCATGACCGCCGATAGGGCGGCCCAGCTCGCCGCCACCGACTACGTCGACGTCCAGGTGTCCCTGGACGGCGCCGACGCCGCCACCAACGACGCCGTACGCGGGCCGGGCAGCTGGGCGGCGGCGCGCCGGGCGATGGACCTGCTCGCCGAAGCCGGCTTCACCGGCTTCAAGATCTCGGTCGTGGTCACCCGCCACAACGCCGACCGTCTCGACGAGCTGGCCGCCCTCGCCGACGCCTACCGGGCGCAGCTGCGGCTGACCAGGCTGAGACCGTCGGGGCGTGGCGCCGACACCTGGGACGCGCTGCACCCAACCGCAGAGCAGCAGGTCCGCCTCTACCGCTGGCTCCTGGACCATCCGGAGGTGTTGACGGGCGACTCGTTCTTCCACCTGTCGGCGCTCGGCGAGCCCCTCCCGGGGCTCAACCTCTGCGGCGCCGGGCGGGTGGTCTGCCTCATCGACCCCGTCGGGGACGTGTACGCCTGCCCGTTCGTCCTGCACCCCGAGTTCAAAGCGGGCAGCGTCCGCCAGCCGGGGGGGTTTCGCTCGGTGTGGCTCTCCTCGGACCTGTTCGGGTCGCTGCGCTCCCCCCGCTCCGCCGGGGCCTGCGCGTCCTGCGGCTCCTACGACGCCTGCCGGGGGGGCTGCATGGCCGCCAAGTTCTTCACCGGCCTTCCGCTCGACGGGCCCGACCCCGAATGCGTCCACGGCCACGGCGAGGCGCTGCTGCAGGCCGTGCCGGCCGGCTCGGCGCCACGTCCCGGTCCCGGCCACTCGGTGCCGGTCGCCTTGAGCACCCGGCGCCGTAGTTGACCCCCCGGCGGCTGGCCGACCTGGCCTGGACCGACGTGGCGGTCCACGCGGGGACCACCGTGCTCGCCGTGCCGGTCGGCTCGACCGAGCAGCACGGGCCTCATCTGCCGCTCGGCACCGACACGGCCGTCGCCTTGGAGCTCGCCGACCGCCTCGCCGCCGCCCGCCCCGACACGCTGGTGGCGCCACCATGGTCGTACGGCTCGAGCGGCGAGCACGCGGGCTTCGCGGGGACCGTGTCGATCGGGACGCGGGCGCTGTGCGACGCGCTCGTCGAGCTCGGACGTTCGGCCGACGCCTTCGCCGGCGTCGTCTTCGTCTCGGCGCACGGCGGCAACACCGAGGCGCTCGGCTCCGCCACGGCGAAGCTGACCGCCGAGGGGCGGCGCGCCAGGTGGTGGGGCCCACCGCTGGTAAAGGTGCGCGGGAGAGCCGACGCCCACGCCGGTTTCACCGAGACGTCGGTCGTCATGGCGCTCACCGGCTCGGACATCCGCGGGCCGGTGGGCTGCACGGCACCGATCCGTGAGCTGATGCCGTCGCTGGTTTCCGCCGGTGTCGCGGCGGTGAGCCCCAACGGGGTGCTCGGCGACCCGTCCGGCGCCTCGCCGTCCGCCGGGCGGCGGATACTCGACGCGTGGGCGGCGGACCTGGTGGCGTCACTCGCCGGGTGGCCGGCTTGACGGCTCCCGGGGTGGCGGTGATAACCGGGGCGGCCCGGGGCATCGGCGCGGCCACCGCCCGGCTTCTCGCCGCCGAGGGGTGGAGCCTCGTCCTGGTCGACCGCTGCGAGGACGACCCCGCCCTGCGCTACCCGCTCGCCACCCGCGACGACCTCGAAGCCACGGTGGAGGCGTGCGGAGGGGCGCGGAGGGCCGAGGGTGTAGTCGCCGACGTGCGCGACCAGGCCGCCCTAGACGCTGCCGTCGTCACCGCCGTCACCCGATTCGGGGGCCTGGACGCGGCGCTGGCGGTCGCGGGCTGCGTGGGGGGTGGGACGGCGGCCTGGGAGACCGGCGACGAGCTGTGGTCGGCCATGCTCGGCGTCAACCTGGAGGGGACCTGGCGTCTCGCCCGCGCCGCCGTGCCCGCTCTGCTCGCCATGCCGCAGCCCCGCCGCGGCCGGTTCATCGCAGTCGCGTCGGCGGGAGGGACCGTCGGGCTGTATTTGATGGCCGCCTACAGCGCGGCCAAGCACGGTGTCATCGGCCTGGTCCGCAGCCTCGCCGCCGAGCTCGGACCCCACGGCGTGACCGCCAACGCCGTCGCCCCCGGCTCCACCGAGGGCGCCGTGCTCGACGCCAGCGCCGCCATCTACGACCTCGCGGGCCCCTCGGAGCTGATCGGCCACCACCTCATCCCCCGCCTGCTCGTCCCCGAGGAGCCAGCGGCGCTCCTCGCGTGGCTGTGCGGCCCCGCCAGCAGCGGTATAACCGGCGCCGTCCTGCCCGTCGACGCGGGGATGACCGCCCGCTGAGAAACGGACGGCCCCAGGGGGGGGAGCCGGTCGAACCCCGGCGTCTGTTGCCGGCCGGCTGGCGGCTCGAGCTCGACGCCGGCTGCCGCCGCCCACGGCGGGACGTGCTCATCGGGGGGACCCCGCCGCGGGTGGTGCGCCTCACCCCGGCCGGCGCCGACCTCGTGGAGGCCTGGGCGGAGGGCTCGCCACTGGGGGTCTCGCCGGCGCACAGGCGGCTGGCGACCCGACTCTGCGACGCCGGCCTGGCGAACCCCCGACCGGACGGGCCGGCACCCGGCTGCGTGGTCGTCGTCCCCCTGCGAGACGACCAGGCGGCCCTCGACCGCACGCTGGGGGCACTGGCAGGCCTGCCCGTGACCGTCGTCGACGACGGCTCCGCCCGACCGGCGACGGTCCCCCCATGGGCCGACGTCGTGCACCGGCCCGAGGCGGGCGGGCCCGCCGCCGCCAGGAACGAGGGAGCCCGGCGCGCCCCCCCCGGGGAGGTCGTCGTCTTCGTCGACGCCGGAACGGTCCCCGAGCCTGGGTGCATCGAGATCCTGCTCCGCCACTTCGGCGACGCCAGCGTCGCAGCGGTGGCCCCCCGGGTGCTGTGCAGGGTCGACCCGGGCACCGCTGCCGGCCTCGGCGCCTACGAGGCTGTCCGCTCGCCCCTCGACATGGGACCCCTCCCCGGGCTGGTGAGACCGGGCGGGCGGGTGCCGTACGTGCCGACGGCCCTGCTAGCGGTGCGCCGGTCGGCGCTCGAAGCGGCCGGGGGTTTCGACGAGTCGCTGCGCTACGGTGAGGACGTCGACCTGGTGTGGCGCCTGCACGGCGCCGGGTGGAGGGTGCGCTACGAGCCGGCGGCCTCGGCGACGCACCCCGCCCGTCCCGACGTGGCCGCCTGGGCCCGCCAGCGTGCTTGCTACGGAGGTTCCGCAGCCGCCCTGGCGGCTCGCCACGGGGCGGCGGTGAGCCCCGCAGCGGTGTCACCTCGGAGTGCGGCGGCCTGGCTCCTGGCGGCGGCGGGCAGGCCGGTGGAGGGCCTATGCGTGGCCGCCGTCTCTTCGGCGGCACTCGCCCGGCGGGTGGGTCGCGACCGGGAGACGGCAGCCGAGCTGGTGCGGCTCGCCGCCTGGGGCCACCTCCATGCCGGCGCCGCCCTCGCCACCGCGGTGCGCCGAGCGTGGCTGCCCCCCGCGGCGGCGGCCGTTGCGGCCGTCCGGCGCGCCGGTGGTCGCAGGGCGGCGCGGGCCTCGACTGCGGCTCTCGGCGCCTGCCTCGCCGTCCCGCCCCTGGTCGACTGGGCCGCTAGGCGCCCCCGCCTCGACCCACTCAGCTGGGTTGCGTGGTTCCTTGCCGACGACCTGGCTTACCAGGCCGGGCTCTGGGCCGGCGCGCTGCGGGCCCGTTCGGCGGCGCCGTTGATGCCGCGAACGTCGGGCGCTCGGCGCGGCCGCTGACCCCGCAGGCCGCCTCCAGGGCGACCAGCGACTCGTCGAGCATGCGCAGCAGGCGTTGCAGGTGCGGCACAGTGCGCCGGCAGCCGGTCAGGCCGAATTCGAGGCTGCCGGCGTAGCTGGTGACCGTGATGTTGAGCGCCTGGCCGTCGGTGGGGATCGAAAGCGGGTAGACGCCTTCCAGGCGCGCCCCGTTCCAGTAGAGAGGTTCGGCCGGTCCGGGGATGTTCGACACGACCAGGTTGTACGCCGGCCGCACGTAGCGGCCCACCACGGGGAGCAGGCCTGCGACCATCGGCGAGAGCAGGGCTGCGCTGGCCAGCGTGGCCTGAAGCGGCGACATCGAACGCAACGCCCTCTTCCCCGCGTCAGCGGACGAGTGGACTGCGTCGAGACGCTCCCCAGCGTCGCGCCGGTCCGTCGCCAGGGTGCAAAGGATGGCACCGACGGCGTTCCCGCCGATCTCCGACCCGGCCCGGCGGAGCGACACTGGCGTCATGGCCACCAGAGGGTCGTCGGGGAGGGCGTTCAGCGACTCCAGGTAGGACCGGAGAGCGCCGCCGCACATGGCGAGGAGGACATCGTTGAGGGTCGTGCCCGAAGCGCGTGCGACGCGGCGGACCCGCTCGAGCGGCCAACCCTGGGCGGCGAAGCGACGCGCGCCGGTGATCGGTCGGTTCAGGAGGCTCCGCGGCGCCGCCGGCGGCAAGCCGAACTGCGGGTCGAGCACGGCCCTGAACGCGCTGCGGGCTGCGATCGGCCCGAGGCCCGCCAGCTCGCGCACGGCGTCGGCGAGAGCCAAGCCCCCTCCGGCGGGCGACGCCGGGCGGGAAGGGGGCCGCCAGGCCCACGGCATGGGCATCCACCGGAGGTCGGGGTCGGTGCTCAACGTCTCGGCCAGGAGCCGCAAGGCGGACACCCCGTCCATGAGGGCGTGGTGGATCTTCGAGTAGACAGCGAACCTGCCGCCTTCCAGCCCCTCGATCAGGCAGGCCTCCCAGAGGGGCCGGTGCCGGTCGAGAAGGGCGCCGTGCAGCCTCGACGTCAGCTCGAGGAGCTCCCGGACACGCCCGGGCCGGGGAAGCCCGAAGCGGCCGACGTGGTACTCGAGGTCGACGTCGAGGTCGTCCTCCCACGACCACGCGCCGAAAGTGACGAGCGAGCGGCGCGCTCGACGGCGAAAGAGCGGCGCGACGACCGCCGGCCCCGTCACCTCCCGGTAGGTGGCCGCTATCCACCGCTCGTCCTCGCCGGGGGGCAGCCGGAACACTTGGAGCCCACCGACGTGCATCGGTTGTTCCCGGCGTTCACCGAGAAGGAACATGGCATCAGCGGGCTGCACGAGGGCCACTAGCGGTCCCGGTCCCCGCTCGCTGGGCGCGACGGCTCGCCCTTTTTCCCGAGGAGGACCAGCTCGGCGGCCAACCCGGTGTAGGTCGAGGGAGTCAGCCGGCACAGCGCGTCGGCGGCCTGCTGGGGCAGGCCGAGCCCGCCGATGAAGGCTCTGAGCTCGGCGGCACCAACCTCCCGGCCCCGGGTCAGCTCCTTCAGTCGCTCGTACGGCTCGGGCAGGCCGTGACGCCGCATGACCGTCTGCACCGCCTCGGCGAGAACCTCCCACTGGGAGTCGAGCGCCGCCGCCATCGCTTCAGGCGCCGGCGCAACCCTGGCGAGGCCCCGACGGGCCGAGGAGATCGCCAGACCAGAGTGGGCGACCGCCACCCCCACGTTCCGCAACGCCGAGGAGTCGGAAAGGTCCCGCTGCATGCGAGAAATAGGCAGTTTAGAAGACAAATGTCGGAGCAACGCAGTCGAGACGCCTGCGTTGGCCTCGGCGTTCTCGAAGTCGATCGGATTGACCTTGTGGGGCATCGTCGAGGAGCCCACCTCGCCCTCCACCGGCCGCTGGGCGAGCAGGGAGCGGCTCGTGTACTCCCACATGTCGCGGCAGAAGTCGATGAGCACGGTGTTGAAGCGCGCCACGGCGTCGAAGACCTCGGCGAGGGTGTCGTGGGGCTCTATCTGGGTGGTCAGGGGGTTCCACGCGAAGCCGAATGACTCGACGAACCGCTTCGACACGACGACCCAGTCCACCTCGGGGTAGGCGGCGACGTGGGCGGCGAAAGTCCCCACCGCACCGTTGAACTTGCCGGTCAGCTCGGTCGACGCGACAGCGCTCGCGTGACGGCCGAGGCGCTGGGCGAAGACGGCGAGCTCCTTTCCCAGCGTGGTCGGCGACGCCGGCTGGCCGTGGGTGTGGCTCGGCATCGGCAGCGACGCGTGCTCGACCGCGAGCCGCCACAGCTCGTCGACCAGGCCCCACGCGTCGGGCAGCCACAGCTCTCGGAGGCCCGCGTCGAGCATCAAGGCGTAGGCGAGGTTGTTGACATCTTCGGAGGTGCACCCAAAGTGCACGAACTCGGCGGACGAGCCGAGCCCGATCCCCGACAGCCGTTCCTTCAGGTGGTACTCGACGGCTTTGACGTCGTGGTTGATCCGCCGTTCGACCTGCTTGATCCGCTCCACGTCCGCCGGCCCGAAGTCCTCCACCCACCGGCGGATCACCGCCTCGGTACCCGGATCGACAGGGGGCAGTTCGGTGACCTCGGGAAGCGAGGCGAGGGTGAGGAACCACTCCACCTCCACCTGCATGCGCCGCCGGAAGAGCGCCTCCTCGGAGAAGAGGCGGGCATAGGGCGCCGCCTGCGCGGCGTAGCGGCCGTCTAGAGGCGAGATCGCCCCGGTGCTCACGGATGGCACCCTACCCGCAGAGGCGGCACTGGACCGCCGGCGACCCCTGGTACAGCATGTGACGATGGGTCGACCCGGCGACTTCTACGACCAGGACGCCGACGAGCCGGCCCCGTCCGCTCCCCGCCGCCGCGGGCGCCCCGCTCTCTACGACCAGGACTCACCCTCCCCGCCTCCGTTCGCCGCGGGGAAGACGCCCCCCCTGGTCATCACCTCCCGGCCCGTTCCGCTGAGCGCGCCGGGTCCCTTCGGCGCACCGCCGGACCCGCCGTCTCCCCCGCTGGCGACGCGGCCCCGACCCGGCCCGCAGCCGCCCAGCACGGGCAGGGCCACAGCGATCCTCGCCGGCGGAACCTTCGCTTCGCGCCTGACCGGGTTCCTCCGGGTGCTGGCCATTGGCTACGTGCTCGGCGTCAGCTCCCTCTCCGACGCGTTCAACTACGCCAACGGAATACCAAACATCGTCTACGACCTCCTCCTCGGGGGGATCCTCTCCGCCACGCTCATACCGGTGTTCGTCGAGCAGCTCGCCGGCGACGACCGCGACGAGTCGGTGTCGGCCGTGCTCACTGCGATCGGCGCCGCCCTGGTCGCAGCCAGCGCCCTCCTGTGGCTCGTCGCCCCCTGGGTGATCCGCTTCTACCTCGTCCTCAACTCTTCGTCAACGGCCCCCCCCGAGCGGGCGCTGGCAACCACCCTGCTCAGATGGTTCTCGCCCCAGGTGTTCTTCCTGGGTGCGACCGTCGCCAGCACGGCCCTTCTGAACGCGCGGAGGAGGTTCGCCGCCGCGGCGGTGTCGCCCGTTGTCAACAACCTGATAGCCATCGCCGCCCTGATCGCCACGAAGGTCGTCGCCGACCGCATTCTGGCGAGCAAGGCGACCCCTGCTAGCCTGATCTCCAGCTTCGCCCGTGACGAGAAGGCGGTGATAGTCCTCGGGGCGGGGACGACCGTCGGCTACGCGGCGCAGCTGCTCGTCCAGCTGCCGTCGATGCGCCACCTGGGCGTGCGGGTCCGGGCCTGCTGGAACCCGAGGCATCCCGCCGTCAGGCGCGTCGCCAACCTGTCGAGCTGGCTGATCGGCGTGGTCATCACCAACCAGGCGTCCCTCGCCCTGGTCATGGTGCTCGCGGGGCGTGTCAACGGAGGAGTCACCGCCTACCAGTTCGCCTACCAGTTCTTCCAACTCCCCTACGCCTTGATCGCCGTTTCAGTGGCGTCGGCGATCATGCCCGACCTGGCGGAACGCTGGACGGCAGGGGACCGGACCGGCTTCGAGCGCCAGTTCGTCATCGGGCTGCGCACGACCCTGGCCCTCGTCATCCCCGTCGCGCTCGTTTACATGGCTGTGGCCCAGCCGTTCATCCAGTTGGCGATCCACCACGGCCGCGTGACGCAGTCGGGGGCTCACCTAGTCAGCGCCAGCCTCGTGCTCTTCGCGGCGGGCCTTCCCGGCTTCAGCGCCTACTTCCTTTTGATGCGAGCCTTCCAGGCGATGCAGGACGCACGAGGCATGTTCTGGGTGTACGCGGTGGAGAACGGGCTGACGGTGGTGGCCGCGCTGATCCTCGAACCGCTGCTGGGCATACCCGGCCTGGCGCTGGCCTGGGTCGGCCCCTACACGGTGACAGCCGTCTACGCGGCGGTCCGCCTGCGGCCGGCGGCGGGGGCGCTCGGGGGGTGGCTCACCATCCGTTCCTTGATCCGTGTCGTCATCGCCAGCGTCTTCGCTGGGGCGGCTGCGGTGGCCGTGGGGCTCCCGTTCCCGAGCCGCGCAGGCGACGCCATCTTGGTGGCCCGACTGGCAGCGCAGGTCGGGGCCGCCGGCGCTGTCTACGCCTACGCCGCCCACGCCCTCGGCATCCGAGAGTTCAGGCCGATGCTGCGGGCTGTACGGCGGATCGCCGGGGGATGACGCCGGATCGCCGGGCGGGTTTGCGCTGGGCCGGTTTGCGCTGGGCCGGTTTGCGCTGGGCCGGTTTACGCCGGGCTTTCCGCTGGGAGACTCCCGCCGCTCTGCTCCCGCTCGGAGACTCCCGCTCGCCTCCCGCTGAGGAATCGGGCACTGTCCCAAGGAAAGTAGCGCACATTATTTGCCAAACAGTCCAGAGCATTGCCTTCGGAAGCGGTCGTGTGGACTTTTAGGGCGAATATTTGACCCTAAGTGTCCACAGCCGGCCTCCGGCACCAGAGGCTCTGGACACTTTGGCAAATCCCCCGACGCACGCCGCTCCCCCGGCCCAGCCCACGAGCCCACCAGGCACGCACGCCGCTCCCCCGGCCCCCGGCCCAGCCCGCGGCTCCCCCGGGCCAGCGCACGACTCCAGTAGGCAGGCCGGCCTCACCCCCCAAGCCAGCAGCCACAGCCGCCGCGCCGCCCTCCTCGCCACTACTGGGACGGCAACCCCGGCCTCAACCCTCCCTCCCCTGCTGGGCGAGGCACGCCTCCACCGCCAGGCGGTCCACGAGGTCGTTCATCGGGTCGGTTCCATGCCCTTTGACCCACTGGAAACGCAGCCGTCCCGGTGACGCCACATAGGCCTCCACGAGGGGCTCCCACAGGTCCCGGTTAGCCACAGGCTTGCCCTGGCTGTTCCTCCACGATCGGGCGATCCACCGCTCCCACCACCGGTCGCGAAAACAGTTCACCACGTAGGTCGAGTCGCTCATCACTTCCAACGGGCCTGGCAGCGACCGGACCGCCTCCAGCACCGCGGTGATCTCCATCCGCTGGTTGGTGGTGAGCCGCTCGGCACCGCTGCGGAACCGTCCTCCGGGCACCGCCCAGGCCCATCCGCCAGGCCCCGGGTTGCCCGAGCAGGCGCCATCGGTGTACACCACGGTGCGCTCCGATCCGGCATGTGTCATCACCCAAGCATGGCCGAGGGAAGCCCACGGCCGACACGACCCCCCACAGCGTCAGCCCCGGTCCCGCCCGGAAACCCGAACCCCACGGCCGACACGACCCCCCACAGCGTCAGCCCCGGTCCCGCCCGAAAACCCGACCCCCACGACGCGACCGACGCGTCGCCGGCACCGAGCCTCACGACGGGATAGGCGCGCCCACACCGCCCGCCGCCCCGCCGCCGCCCGCCGCTGCGGCCGCGTCGGCCCGGTAGGGCCTCACCGCGGCGAGCAGCAGCAGGGCGGCGGCGGCGAGCGGCACGAGCATCACCGCGAAGGCGTCCCTCAGGGCCGTCCCGTTCGAGTGCCCGCCGAACGTGGTGGCCACCAGGCCGAAGGTGGCCGGGCCGAGGGCGCTGCTGCCGAGCAGCAACAGGCCACGGGCCGCCTCGGCTCGCCCCCTCATAGCTGGCGGGACGATGTCGACCCGCACGGCGTCGAGACACGGGCCGGCACCGCCCAACACGGTGGCCCCGGCGAAGAGGAACAGGCCGGCCTCGACGACCGAGGAGCTGAGCAGGGCGCCACCGAACGCGCACGTCGCGGCCAGCTGGCAGGTCGTGGCCACAGCCAGGCGGCGGCCTCCCCCACCCGATCGTGCGAGGCGGTCCCCGACCCGCCCGCCGGCCAGCACGCCGGCGATGACCCCGGCGGCGAGGGCGGGGGCGAGGGCGTCGACCGTCGCGTTGGACATGTGGTAGCGCTCGGAGATGAAGAGGACGGCGAAGGATGCGGCGCCGGCGTAGAAGAAGTTCCCTATGGAGTCGGCGGCGAGGACGACCACGTTGGTGCGGATCGAAACCAGCAGGCGGAGTACTGCGAGAACGGGCACGCCCGACGGTCCCCGCCTCGGAGGTTCGTGCAGCCGAGACGTCGCCACGGCGAGGGCGATGCCGGCGAGAGCGAGAAACCAGAACAGCCACTGCCAGTCGAAGAACCGCACCGCAATCGCACCCAGCAAGAAGCAGGCGGCGGTGCCCGCGGCCTGCCCCGCGTCGAGGTTGGCGAGCGCCCGGCCGCGTACCTCCGGCTCGTAGAGATCCCCGGCCAGCGAGACGGCCAGGGGCCGGGCGACGGTCGCCACCGCCCCGCTGACGACGCGCCCCACGGCGAGCAGCAAGAGGCCGCGCGCGAAGCCGACCAGCCCCAGACCCAGACTCCACAGGATGGCCGCGACGGTTATGACGGTGACGCGGTGGCGGCGATCGACCAGGGAGCCGGCGGGAAGTGCTGCGAGGGCGCCGGCGATCGCCGCCATCGACGCCAGGAAGCCGAGCCCGGCGTCGCCTATGTGCAGGCTCGAGCGCAGCGACGGCGCGACAACGCCCACCGTCGCGGCATCCGCCTTCGCCAGCCCGACGACGGCCGCGATGGTCAGCCCCTGGCGGCGGGCGCGAGTCACATCGGCGCCGGGCCGCCCGCAGGCCCGGGACAGGGGACGAAAAGCGCCCGGAACGGGCCCGAGTCCATCGGGCTGACGCTAGAGCGCGCGCTAGACGGTCTAGCGGCGCGACGATGGTGGGGTGATCTTCGACGGTTTCTCGCACCAGCTGCCAGACATCGACCCCGAGGAGACGGCGGAGTGGGTCGACTCCTTCGACGCGGTAGTCGACGCGCGGGGGAAGACCCGCGCCAGGTTCCTGCTCATGAAGCTCCTCGAACGGGCCCGGGAGAACCAGGTCGGCTTCCCCGCGACGGTCTCGACCCCCTACGTCAACACCATCCCGCCGGACCTGGAGCCGTGGTTCCCCGGCGACGAGCACATCGAGCGGCGGATCAGGGCCTACATCCGGTGGAATGCGGCGATCATGGTCGTGCGGGCCAACCACATGGCGGAGGGCATCGGCGGCCACCTGGCCACCTTCGCGTCGTCGGCGAGTCTCTACGAGGTGGGCTTCAACCACTTCTTCCGCGGCAAGTCCAACGGCCAGGCCGGCGACCAGGTCTACTTCCAGGGCCACGCCGCCCCGGGGATATACGCCCGCGCCTTCCTGGAGGGCCGTCTTAGCGAGGAGCAGCTCGCCTATTTCCGGCGCGAGCTGCAGGGGGCGAAGGCCGGCCCAGGTGGCCTGTCGTCCTACCCTCACCCGCGCCTCATGCCAGACTTCTGGGAGTTCCCCACCGTCTCGATGGGCCTCGGGCCGCTGTCGGCCATCTACCAGGCACGCTTCAACCGCTACCTGCAGGACCGCCGGATCGTCGACACCTCGCAGAGCCGGGTGTGGTGCTTCCTGGGTGACGGCGAGTGCGACGAGCCCGAGACCCTCGGCGCCCTCTCCCTCGCCGGGCGGGAGCAGCTCGACAACCTGATCTTCGTCGTGAACTGCAACCTCCAACGCCTCGACGGCCCGGTGCGGGGCAACGGCAAGATCATCCAGGAGCTCGAAGCCACCTTCCGGGGGGCGGGTTGGAACGTGATCAAGGTGGTGTGGGGGTCGAAGTGGGACGAGCTCCTAGCCCGTGACGTCGACGGGGTACTGCTCAACAAGATGAACACGTCGGTCGACGGCGACTTCCAGAAGTACGCGACCGAGGACGGCGCCTACATCCGCGAGCACTTCTTCGGCCCAGACCCCCGCCTGCGCGCGCTGGTGGAGCACCTGTCCGACGACGAGCTGAGGACCCTCCCCCGAGGTGGCCACGACTACCGGAAGCTGTACGCGGCGTACAAGGCGGCGACCGAGACGACCGGCCAGCCGACGGTGATCCTCGCCAAGACGATCAAGGGATGGACCCTCGGACCTGCCATCGAGGCCCGCAACTCGACTCACCAGATCAAGAAGATGACGCCCGAGCAGCTCAAGCTGCTGCGCGACCGCCTCTACCTGCAGGAGGAGATACCAGACGAGGCTCTGGAAAAAGGTGAGCCCCCCTTCTTCCGTCCCTCACCGGACTCTGTCGAGTTCCGTTACATGATGGAGAGGCGCCAGGCCCTCAATGGTTCGCTCCCTCAACGGGTGAACAGGTCCAAGCCGCTGCCCGCCCCCGCCGACAAGACCCTCGCCGAGTTCGACGAGGGCTCGGGCAAACGGGCGGTTTCGACGACCATGGCGTTCGCCGTCATGCTGCGCAACCTGATGCGCGACAAGGGGATCGGCTCACGCGTGGTGCCCATCATCCCCGACGAGGCCCGCACCTTCGGCATGGACGCCCTGTTCAAGGACTTCCGGATCTACGCCCCGCTCGGGCAGCTCTACGAACCGGTGGACTCCAAGCTGATGCTCTCCTACACCGAGGCCAAGGACGGCCAGATCCTGGAGGAGGGCATAACCGAGGCCGGGGGGATGGCCGACTTCACCGCAGCCGGCACCGCCTACGCCACCTGGGGTCAGCCGATGGTCCCGTTCTTCATCTTCTACTCGATGTTCGGCTTCCAGAGGGTCGGCGACCTGGTCTGGGCGTTCGGCGACATCCGCGGGCGAGGCTTCATGCTCGGAGGAACGGCCGGGCGGACGACCCTGCTCGGCGAGGGGCTCCAGCACGAGGACGGCCACTCGCTGGTCCTCGCGTCGACGATCCCCAACCTTCGCGCCTACGACCCCGCCTTCGCCTACGAAGTGGCAGCGATAGTGAACGAGGGGATCAGGCGGATGTACGGCCCGGAGCCGGAGGACGTCTTCTACTACCTGACTCTCTACAACGAGAACTACCAGATGCCCCCCAAGCCCGAGGGGGTCGACGAGGGGATCGTGAGAGGCCTGTACCGTTTCGCCGCGGCGCCGGAGGGCCCGAGCCGCCGGGCGACGATCCTCTTCTCCGGCACCGCCTCCCAAGCGGCGTTCGAGGCTCAGCGCCTGCTCGCCGACAAGCACGACGTGGCCGCCGAGCTGTGGTCGGCGACAAGCTACAAGTCCCTGCGGGAGGACGCCCTCTCGGTCGAGCGCTGGAACCGACTGCACCCCACGCTGCAGGAGCGCACTCCCTACGTCACCGAGGTCCTCTCCAGCGTCTCTGGCCCGATCGTCGCGGTCACTGACTTCATGAAGGCGGTTCCCGACCAGATCTCCCGCTGGGTTCCGGGCCATTTCACCCCGCTGGGCACCGACGGTTTCGGCTGCTCCGACACCCGCGAGGCGCTGCGCCGCCATTTCGAGACCGACGCCGCTCACCTCGTGGTGGCGGTGCTGGACGGCCTGCTCGCCACGGGGGAAGCCAAGGCGCAGGAGGTCGAGCAGGCGATCGCCGACTACGGGATCGACGCCGACGCCCCCGACCCCAGGTCGTTATAGGCCGCCCGCCGGCACCGTTAGGCTCCTGACGTGCTCCATCTCGCCCAGGACCCAGCCGCCGACGAGCTGCTCTCCAGCGACGCCCTCGCCCTTCTGATCGGGATGGTCCTCGACCAGCAGATCCCTCTGGAGAGGGCCTTCAGCGCTCCCCTCGAGCTGAAGCGCCGCCTCGGCGGCCGTCTCGACGCCGAGGACATCGCGGCGATGGACCCCGACGCCCTGGCGGCGATATTCGCCGAGCGGCCCGCCCTGCACCGCTTCCCGTCGGCCAACGCCAAGCGGGTGCAGGAGCTGTGCCGCATCGTCTGGGAGCAGTACGGGGGAAGCGCGGAGAAGATCTGGGCGGATGCCGCTGACGGTGAGGATCTTTACCGGCGCGTCGTGGCCCTCCCGGGCTTCGGCGAGCAGAAGGCGCGTATCTTCGTCGGCCTCCTCGGCAAGCAGCTCGGGGTCACCCCGCCTGGATGGCAAGAGGCCGCCGGGCGGTTCGGGCAGCCGGGCACACACATGTCCGTGGCCGACATCGTGGACGCCGAGTCGCTGGGCCGGGTCCGCGCCTACAAGCAGCAGCTGAAGGCCGCCGCCAGGACCGAGCGGTGAGGGTGGTGGCCAACGGGGATGCGGTTGAGCTGCCGGAAGGGTCGCGGTTGTCCGACCTTTTGGACGTGCTGGGCCTCGGGGCGCGCTGGGTCGTGGCGGAGGTGAACGGCGAGGCAGTCCCCCGCCGCGAGATGCCGCTAATGCGGCTCTCCGATGGCGACCGGGTGGAGCTGGTGCGAGCCGTTGCCGGCGGCTGACTTCTCCGGCCGCTGCCTCTACCTTTGCACGCCCGATAGGCCCGACCTGGAGCGCTTCGTCGAGGAGTGCATCCTGGGCGGCGTCGACGTGGTTCAGTTGAGGGAGAAGAGCCTGGACGACCGCCGCCTGATCGAGAGGGCTTCGGCGCTACGGGAGGTGTGCGCCCGCCACGGGGTGCCCTTTGTCCTGAACGACCGCCCTGACCTGGCGCTCGCCTCCGGTGCTGACGGCGTGCACGTGGGCCAGGACGACGTCCCCCCGACCGTCGCCCGCTCGATCCTCGGCGCCGACGCCAGCATCGGCCTTTCCACCCACTCCCCCGCCGAGTGGGACGCGGCGGCCGGAGAGCCGGTGGACTACCTCTCGGCTGGCCCGGTGACTGAAACCCCGACGAAGCCCGGCAGGCCGGGCACCGGCGTCGACTATCTGCGCTACGTGTCGTCGACCGCCCTGGGCAGGAGGCTCCCATGGTTCGTCACCGGTGGGGTGACGCCAGAAGCGATCCCCCGCCTGGCCGAGGCCGGCGCGACCCGTTTCGTCGTCGTGCGCTACCTCACCGGGTCGCCGGACCCGAGAGCGGCAGCCGCCCGGCTCCGCCGGGTGATCGACGGCCTCGCCTAGAGGCCCTGGCGGTCCATCCAGCCGATCAGCAGGGCGATGGCGCGCGGGTCGTTGCGCAGGCGGTGCCCCGCGCCGGGCAGCACCCGCAGCTCCACCTGGGCGAGGGCGGCGTCCGCCAGGGCGCGCGCATCGAGCACCGGAACCACCTCGTCGTTGGCCCCGTGGACGAGCAGCACAGGGCGGGGGGGGATCTTGCCGATCAGGTTCAGCGGGCGGATCTCCCGCAGATCCCGAGCCCACGCCTCCAGGTCCGGCGGGAAGTCCGGGTCGCGGATGACGCCGACGGCCCGGGCCTGGGCGACGAAGCGGCGGGCGTCGTTGGCCCGGTCGGCGAAGTCGGCGGGTGCGGCGAAGGCCGCGACGCCGCGCAGACGGTTGTCCTCGCCGGCGGCGCAGATCGCCAGGGCCCCCCCGGCGGCAAAGCCGCATAGCCACACCCCGTCCACACCGGGCATGGCGATGAGAAACTCGGCCGCCTCCTTCAAGTCCGCCAGCCAGCCCCCCAACGAGAAGTTGCCCGTCGACTCGGCGGTGCCCCGGAAGCTCACGGTGAGCACGACCCAACCGGTGTCGGCGGCGAGGCGGTCGGCGAGCTGCTGGTAGCCGCGGTGGGGGGTGTCTGGTACCAGAGGGTCGGTGGGGAAACCGTGGCAGATGACCAGCCCGTGGCGGGCGCCGCCTGCCGCCGAAGGGGCGGGACGGGCGAGGTAGGCGGCGAGAGTCCGGCCGGGGAGGACGATCGGGAACGGGCCGCTGTTGTCCGGACGCGGGACGGAGCCGCGCGCCGGCGGCTCCGTCACCGAAGGTTTGTCACTGGAAGGGCGGGGCGCTCCGTTTGGCATACCAGGTGGGACCATTTCCTGGCCGTCGTGCCCCGGGTAACTGGTGCGGATTCACCAGGTGGCCCAGTGGCCGCCTAGCGGCCAGTCACCTCCGAGGTCCCAAAACGTCTACCGCTCAGCTGGACCACCTCCTTTCCTCGGTGCCGACGATGTTAGCCACCCGGCCGGCGGTGGTGGCGGCATTTCCGTGTCAGCGGGGCGCTCGACGCGCCGGTTCAGATGCCGATGCGCTGGGCGAGCAGCTCCCGGTGGTAGGTGGGGTCGCCGAAGAGCAGCTCCGAGCTCTTGGCCCGCTTGAAGTACAGGTGGGCGGGGTGCTCCCAGGTGAAACCGATGCCGCCGTGGATCTGGATGTTCTCGGCCGTGGCGTGGAAGTAGGCCTCCGAGCAGTACGACTTGGCGAGGGAGGCGACGACGGGAAGCTCGTCGTTGTCCTCGGCGGCGGCCCAGCCGGCGTAGTACGCGGCGGACTTGGCCGACTCGACTTCGAGAAGCATGTCGGCGCACTTGTGCTTGATGGCCTGGAAGCTGCCGATCGGGCGTCCGAACTGGACGCGCACCTTGGCGTACTCGACGGCCATCTCCAGCACCTTCTGGGCGCCGCCGACCTGCTCGGCGGCGAGCGCCACGACCGCCAGGTCGAGCATCTTCGAGATCGCCGGCCAACCCTGCCCTTCGGCGCCGACGAGGCGGGCCGGTGTCGAGTCGAAGCTGAGGCGGGCCTGCTTGCGGGTCTGGTCCATCGTCGAAAGCGGCGTGGCGGTGAACCCCTTGGCGCCCTTCTCCACGGCGAAAAGCGAAACGCCCGCCCCGGTGCGGGCGGCGACGAGCACCAGGTCGGCGGTGTGGCCATCGAGGACGTAGAGCTTCTCCCCGGAGAGGGTGCGCTCCTGGCCCGACCCGCCGGCCTCGAGAGTCACCCCGTCCTCGTCCCAACGGCCCGACGCCTCGGCCAGGGCGACGGTGGCGATCTTGGAGCCGTCGGCGATTCCCGGCAGGAAGTCCTTCTTGGCGGACTCGTCCCCAGCGACGAGAAGCAGGTTGGCGGCCAGCGCCACGCTCGAGAAGTACGGGGCGCACAAAAGGGCACGGCCCATTTCCTCCAACACGACCACCAGCTCCACGTAGCTGTAGCCGGAGCCGCCGTACTGCTCGGGGATGATCAGGCCCTGCAGGCCGAGCTGCTCGGCCATCTGGCGCCACACGGCCGGGTCGTAGCCCTCGGTGGTCTCCATGAGCCGGCGCACCTCGGACTCGGGTGACTTGTCCTCCAAGAACCGGCGTACCGCCCGGCGCAGCTCTTCCTGTTCCTCGCTGAAAGCGAAATTCATCGGGTGCACCCCCTGGCGCGTTTCGACGTTGGAGCTTCACTTTCTAGCCCATAGGCTGGCCCCGGTGCACTACGAGGACTCCCAGGCCGAGGTCCACCGGGTCGTCGTCGGCCCCATGGACAACAACGTTTACATCCTGCGCTGCAAGCAAACCGGCGAGGCGGTGCTGATCGACGCGGCCAACGAGCACGAGAAGCTGCTCGAGCTGTGCCGACGGCTCGGCGTCCGCAAGGTGCTCGAGACCCACGGCCACTGGGACCACATCCAGGCGGTACCAGCGGTGCGCGACGCCGGCTTCGACGTCGGCGTCACCGCCGAGGACGCGGCGATGCTGCCGTCTTACGACTTCGTGCTCGAGGACCAGTCGGCGATCACCGTCGGCAGGCTCCGGCTGCACACCGTCGCCACTCCCGGTCACACGCCGGGCTCGATGTGCTTCCGCCTCGAGGGATCCCCCGTCGTCTTCAGCGGCGACACCCTCTTCCCGGGCGGTCCGGGCGCCACCCGCTTCCCCGGAGGGGACTTCCCCACCATCATCCGCTCCATCGAGGAACGCCTCTTCTCCGAGCTGCCGCCCGAGACGATCGTCATGCCCGGCCACGGCGCCGACACGACCATCGGCGCCGAGAGCCCCCACCTGCAGGAGTGGATCGACCGGGGCTGGTAGCCCCGCCGGCGCCGGCTTCCCGGCGCAGACCCAAGGGCTTCCGGGCCGGCCGGCGCAGGGGTCCCCAAGGTCCCGCGCCGCAAAGGCGCCGCAAAGGCCCGTGCGCCAAAGGCCCGCGCCGCAAGGGCCCGCGCCGCAAGGGCCCGCGCCCAAGAGTGGTCAGACCTTTGGCCTCACGAGCCGGTCAGCGGATGGCGGGGGGCGTCGACGAGCTCCAGGTCATCGGGCAGGCCTTCCAGGGACACCGACCCGTCCTCGACGGTCACCGAAACGCGCGCCCCGGCCAGGGGTATGCGCCCCACGTGGAGGCGTCCGATCTGCTCGGGGAGCGCAGGGTGCAGCCACACCTTCCCTCGGGGCACCCACGGGTCCAGACGCAGCAGGGTCCGCACCATGAGCAGCGGGGAGGCCGCCGCCCAGGCCTGGGGCGAGCTGGCCGTCGGGTAGGGCACGACGAGCGGCTGCTCCATCCGCTCCAGGCCGCTGTAGAGCTCCGGCAGCCGGCCGCCCTGCGCCATCGCCGCGTCGACGACCGCCATGATGACCCGTTGCGCCTCGCGAACGTAGCCGTAGCGCATCAGCCCGGCAGCGATGATGGCGTTGTCGTGGGGCCACACGGACCCGCAGTGGTAGCTGATCGGGTTGTAACCGACCATCGACGCCGCCAGGGTTCGTATCCCCCAGCCGCTGAACATGTCGGGACTGAGAAGCCTCTTGGCGACCAGGTCCGCTTTGTCCGCGTCGAGTATGCCCGTCCAGAGGCAGTGACCCATATTGGACGCGAGGGCGTCGATCGGCTTCTTGTCCCTGTCGAGGCCCATCGCCAGGTAGCCGCGGTCTTCCAGCCAGAAGTCGCGGTTGAACGCCGCTTTGAGCTCCGCGGCACGCGAGCGCAGCTCCGACGACAAGGCGGCGTCGCCCGCCTCTGCCGCGAAGAACGCCCGCGCGAGATAGGCGCCGTAGGTGTAGCCCTGCACCTCCGCCAGGGCTATCGGCGGCTCCGCCAGCCGGCCGTCGGCGAAGCGGACGCCGTCGGCCGAGTCCTTCCACCCCTGGTTGCGCAGGCCACGGTCGGAGGTCCGCTGGTACTCCACGTAACCGTCGCCGTCGCGGTCGCCGAACTTGGTGATCCACTCGAGCGCCCGGTCGGCGTGGGGCAGAAGCTCATCGACGGCCTCGCGGGCGAGACCCCAGCGGCGCAGCTCGCCGAGCAGCATTACGAACAGCGGCGTCGCGTCGGCCGTCCCGTAGTAGATCGTCCCCCCGCCGAGCGAAAGTGAGGAGGCTTCCCCGAAGCGCATCTCGTGGAGGATGCGGCCCGGCTCCTCCTCGTTGTAGGGGCGTACTTCGGAGCCCTGGAAGCGGGCCAGGGTCTGCAGCGTGCCGAGCGCCAGCTCAGGGTCCACGATGAGCGCCATCCACGCCGTGATCAGCGAGTCGCGTCCGAAGAGGGTCATGAACCACGGCGCACCTGCCGCGACCACCGTGCGCTCGGGGTAGTCCGGGTCGAAGATGCGCAGCGCCCCCAGGTCCTCGGCGCTTCGAGCGACGACGGTTCGCAGCCCGTCGTGGTCCGTGTCGACCACGGGGATGCTGCGCCGCCACGCAGCCATGCGCTCTGCCGGCTTCGCCCTGGCCACCGGTTGCCCGCACAGCCAGCGAGGCTCGATCTCGTCGCCGTCGATGCCACAGGAGAACTGCTGACACAGTGACCAGGTGCCCTTGGAGGGGATGATCACCTCCCAGCGGGCGATCGGGCCGTCGAGAGCCGGCGCCTCGGAGAATGAGACCCTGAGGCTGCGGCGGTGGTTGCCGCTCTTGTGACGGAACACCATGGCATTCCCGTCGTGATCCGGCGGGGCGTCGTCGCCGGGCGGGACGCGCCCTTCCTTGACCGCGAACAGGTCGGCGAAGTCGGCGCCATAGAGGACCTCGAGGGCGCAGTAAGCCGGCTCCGCCCCGAAGTTGCGCACCAGGACGTCCTCGCGCATCCCTCTTCCCACGTATCGCCGTCTCTCGATCATGACCGGCGAGTCGGCCAGGCCCGGGCGAGGGCGCGCCCGCGAGACGAACGTGGCCGAGTACGGGTCGGGTACGGCGTTGGCGAGAGCCTCGACCGGCTCGCCGTTGACCCGCATCGCGAGCCGGGAGAGGAAGCGGGTGTCCCTGAAGAACAGGCCCTCGGCAGCTTCGGGCGAGATCTCGCCGCCGGTGGAGGAGATCACGAAGGCCGAGCCTTCGACCAGCGTGACCCTCTGGCCGGGCCCGCCCGTCGAGACGCTCGCCGGCGACGTCCACTGGTCGGCCATCTAGGGGAGGCTACCCCGGCCCGCCGCCGGCTCCGCGCCATGCCCGACCGCTCCTTTTCCCCTATCCAGGTAGTGGTAATAGACTTGGGGTGTGGCCCCCCCGCTGCTCGAGGTCGACGACCTGAACGTCTCCGTGGACGGCGCGCCCATCTTGAAGGGCGTCAGCCTCGTCGTGGACCGGGGTGAGTTGCACGCCCTCATGGGGCCCAACGGATCCGGCAAGTCGACGCTGGCCAACACGCTTCTCGGCAACCCCACCTACCAGGTGACTAGCGGCAGGATCCTCTTCCAAGGGGAGGATGTCACCGCCTGGCCGACCGACGTGCGCGCCAAGGCCGGGATCTTCCTGGCCTTCCAGTACCCGGAGGAGATCCCCGGCGTGCCGGTGGCCCAGTTCCTCCGTCAGGCGCTGTCCGAGCGGCGTGGCATGGAGCTGTCCGTGCTCGAGCTGCGGGTCTCGATCATGGAGTGGATGAAGAAGCTCGGGATGGACCCCTCCTTCGGAGACCGATACCTCAACGAAGGCTTCTCCGGCGGGGAGAAGAAGCGCAACGAGATCCTCCAGATGGCCATACTCGAGCCGGAGCTGGCGATCCTCGACGAGACCGACTCGGGACTGGACATAGACGCCCTCGGCGTGGTCGCCCGGGGCGTGCAATCGGTGAGGGCCGTCCGGCCGGACATGGGCGCGCTCCTCGTCACCCACTACAACCGGATTCTCGGGGAGCTTCGCCCCGACGTCGTGCACCTGATGGTCGACGGGCGCATAGTCGCAAGCGGCGAGGCGGACCTCGCGCTGCGCATCGAGGAGGAAGGATACGAATCATGGCGGTCCTAGACGCGGCGAGGATCCGGAAGGACTTCCCGATCTTCGAGCAGACGGTCCACGGCAGGCGACTCGTCTACCTCGACTCCGCCTCCTCGTCGCAGAAGCCGGCGGCGGTCATCGACGCGATGAGCCGCTACTACGAGACGACCCACGCCAACGTGTCGCGCGGCGTCTACACGATCGCCGAGGAGGCAACCCGCCTATACGAGCAGGCCCGCTCGGACGTCGCCCGCTTCATCGGCGCCGCCGATCCCGGTGAGGTGGTCTTCACCAAGAACGTGACCGAGGCGATCAACCTGGTTTCCTACGCCTGGGGCAGGGCGAACCTCTCCGAGGGGGACGGGGTGGTCCTCACCGAGATGGAGCACCACGCCAACCTCGTCCCGTGGCTGACCCTCAAGGAGGAGCGGGGAGTCGACCTGCGCTACCTGCCGGTAGGCGACGACGGCCTGCTCGACCTGTCGCACCTCGACGAGCTCCTCGACGGCGCAAAGCTGCTGGCGGTGGCGTCGGTGTCCAACGTGCTCGGTACCATCAACCCCGTCCGGCGCCTCGCCGACGCGGCCCACGCGGCCGGGGCCGTCGTGCTGATCGACGGGGCCCAGCACGCCCCTCACATGCCGACCGACGTGGCTTCGCTCGGCTGCGACTTCTTCGGCCTGACCGGGCACAAGATGCTCGGCCCCACGGGGATCGGCGCCCTGTGGGCGAAGCGGGAGCTGCTCGAGGCGATGCCCACCTTCCTCGGCGGCGGGTCGATGATCCGCGACGTGCGCCTCGACGGTTTCACCCCCAACGAGGTGCCATGGAAGTTCGAGGCCGGTACGCCGCCCATAGCGGAGGCGGTCGGCCTCTCGGCGGCGATCGAGTACCTCGAGGGCCTGGGCATGGACGCAGTGCGCGAGCACGAACGGGCACTGACCGCCTACGCCCTTCGCACGCTCGCCGACCGGCACCCCGACCTGATCGTGCACGGACCTGCCTCAGCCGAGAAACGGGGCGGGGTCATCTCCTTTCAGTACAAAGACGTCCATCCCCACGACCTGTCGCAGGTGTTGGACGAGGCGGGGGTCTGCGTCCGGGCCGGCCACCACTGCGCCAAGCCCCTCATGAGGCGGCTCGGCGTCGGGGCCACCGCCCGAGCTTCGTTCTCGGTGTACAACGACGAGGCCGACGTCGACGCCCTGGCGGCGGCGCTGTCAGCCGCCGACAAGCTTTTCGCCCTATAGGAGGCCAATGCCCGGACTGGAAGACCTATACCGCGAGATCATCCTCGACCACTACCGCAACCCCAGGAACCGCGGCGAGCTGCCAGTACCGCCCGCCCACGTGGAGACGGGCTTCAACCCGTTGTGCGGCGACGAGATAACCCTGTACCTGCTGGTGGACGGCGACCGCGTGTCGGACATCAAGTTGTCGGGCCAGGGCTGCTCGATCAGCCAGTCGTCGGCGTCGATGATGTCCACTGCGGTCAAAGGGCGGCCCCTCGCCGAGGTGCGCGCGGTGATCCGCAGGTTCAAGTCGATGATGTCGATCCACGAGCAGCGCCTCGACGGCTCGGAGGCGGGCGACGGCGAGCCGGGGGAAGCCGCCGCCGGGTCTCTCGGGGATCTCGAGGCGTTGCAGGGAGTCGTCAAGTTCCCGGTGCGGATCAAGTGCGCCACCCTCTCGTGGAACACCCTGTCGCAGGCACTCGACGCCCTCGCGCCGGCCGGCTCGGAGCAGGCCTGATCCCTCCGTGCCCGAACGGACGGTTGTCGTCGGCGCGTCCCTCGGGGGGCTGCGCGCCGCCGAAGGGCTGCGGGCCGGCGGCTACGACGGGCATCTCGTGCTCGTCGGCGCCGAAACCCATCCTCCCTACGACCGGCCTCCCCTGTCCAAACAGGTCCTTCTTGGGAAGGTGACCCCCGACGCCACCGCCCTGCCGGTGGCCGATTCCCTCGAGGTCGAATGGGTGCTGGGCTCCCCCGCCGCGGGGCTCTCCTTGGCCGACGGGCGCCTGCTGTTGGAGGACGGGCGCTCGATGGGCTTCGACCGGCTGGTGATAGCCACCGGCGCCAGCCCCCGCCTACTGCCGGCCGTCCCGGCGGGTCCCGGCGTGCACTACCTGCGCACCCTCGACGACGCGGCCGCCCTTCGCGCCGACCTCGAGTCCTCCGCCGGGCTCGTGGTGATAGGCGCCGGGTTCATCGGCCTGGAAGTGGGGTGCAGCGCTCAGCAGCTAGGGGTTCCCGTTGTGGTCGTCGAGGCGCTCCCTGTCCCGCTCGAGCGGGCGCTCGGCCCGGAAATGGGGGCGCTCATCCTCGACTGGCACCGCTCGAAGGGCCTGGACGTCCGCACAGGCGCCGCCGTGCGGGGCCTTCGCCTCTCCCACGGCCGTCCAGAGGCGGTGCTCCTCGCCGACGGCTCCGAGCTGCCGGCCGACACGGTGGTGGTGGGTGTCGGTGTCGCCCCGGCGACCGGCTGGCTCGCCGGATCCGGTGTCGACGTCGCCGACGGTGTGCTGGCCGATCCGCACCTCCGCGTCCTGTCGGCGGGAACGCCTCTTTCGAACGTGGTTGCCGTGGGCGATGTCGTCCGCTGGCACCACCGCTCTTACGGCGAGACGGTCAGGGTCGAGCACTGGACCCACGCGGCCGAGTCGGGGGAGGCCGCGGCGCGGGCCCTCCTGCACGGCACCGCGGCGCCCGCGTACGACCCGGTGCCCTACTTCTGGTCCGACCAGCACGGCGTGAAGATCCAGGTCGTCGGCCGAATCTCCGCCGGCGACGAGGTTGTCCTCCTCGAGGGCAGCCTCGACGATGACCGCGTGGTCTACGCCTTCGGCCGCGACGGCCGCCTGACCGCCGCCCTCGGAGTGCGCCGGCCGGCGAGGGTCATGGCGCTGCAACGGGCGATCGCCGAAGGCGCCCCGTTCCCGCCGGCGGAGGGGTAGTCGGAGTGGCGCGCCGGCCTCCGGCGCCGGCTCGCCAATGTCTCCCAACTGTGGCGGTCGCGTCGCCGATGTGGGCCAAACAACCATTGACATACCCCCCCCGGACTTACGATTCCCGGTAGCGCATCGCAGCCGGTGCGAGAGGAGAGCATCAGATGGGTGGGGAGGCAGGATACTGATCAGGCAAGAAAACGCGCCTGTCATCGTTCGCATCGTCTTTGCGGGGGTCCTTGCGGGAGCGATCGCCTATCCCTTGGCAGTACCGCGTCAGACGACAATCGTGCCCGCAGTTTATCTCGAGTACCAGGAATCTGTCGGAGTCGACTCCTGCGGCGTGGGAACATGGTCCTCCTCGGACGCGTACGATGTTTGGTACACAGACCTTCCGAGCGACGGGTACCAGCCGAGGACGGTGTTCGGCTACATCGGCGGGGAGAACGCGGCCAGCGCGTGCGGTTCGGCCGGTCTCGTCACCCCCAGCACCGAGAGCACCCTCGACGCCGACCTCCCACCCGGCCAGACTTGGGGCATCGGCGACATATACGACGGCCTGCAGGCACCGGCAGGCTGCGGCGGCGGTGGAGGCGACTTGATGAGCGGGGTTCCCTCAACGGCGCTCGACCAAGGACAGTCCGACGCCGCCAGCGCCGCTCAGATCGCAATCGACGACGATCTCTACGCCGTCATCTACGACGACATGGAGGGTTACGACGACGGAGCCACCGACGCTGCCGGCTACAGCTGCGAACTGGTGGTGACCAGCTATCTCAACGGCTGGGACAACGAGTTGCAGAATCTCAACGGCATCGACGCAGGTGTCTACGGCAGCGCCTCGAGCACGATCAAAGGACTGCTGGACCACCTTGGCGACAACGGGATGCACGAGCCGGACTTCATCTGGACGGGATCGGGGGAGAGCCTCTGGAACGTCCCGTACGTGCCGAACGCCAACTGGTTGTACGACCAGCGGGACGTCCAGTACGGCTCCGACAGCGAGGAGATCGGAACCCAACTGTTGACATTCGACACAGACTGCGTGGACGCAGGCATGAATGACGGCCTGAACCAGGTCGTATGGGATCAGGGCGGCTCCAACGACGGCGGAGGAAGCGAAGGCAGCTCCGATGCAGGCTACGACAGCTTCTGCTGACCCATCCCGACGAAAGCGCATCGGACGACAGCGCCGAGCGATCCCGGTAGCTCTCGCAGCCGTCGTCTGTCTAGCCGGTGCCTGCGCTTCCCCGCGAGGCCGGACCGAAACCTTCAGCGCGCCGACCTCGGCGCAGAGCTCGTCGGGAGCCCC